>JBBJMD010000062.1:0-19321 GCA_037719925.1 Ferruginibacter sp. | reverse complement strand
TAACTTTTTCATGATAATAATTTTACTGGGGGTTAAAAATCAATGGTTAGGTTGAACATGGCGCGTTTGGATGCAGGAAAAGGGTCTACATCAATACCTGTTGAAAAGCCTGTTCCGAAGTTGGAAACTTCGGGGTCATAACCCGCATATTTCGTAATGGTAATAAAGTTATTAAGTGAAACGCCGGCCCTTACGCTGCGAATGAGATTGCCGGGTATCTTGCTGATGGTATAATACAGGCCCATTTCGCGAAAACGGACATAACCCGAATTTTGCACAAAGCCCCTGGCGCTCCCGCCAAGATACCCGCCAATCCTGGTAGGTCCGTTGGCGTCGTAGTCAACACTGGTTCCCCCGAAATCATTTAGCAAATTAGTAAGGTTAACATTATCCCCCCTGTTTTTCCAATGTACCAAAAACCGCAAACTAAGTTTATTAAAAAGGGTCAGCTCGTTAAAACTGTTCATCTGGAACCTGGGTTCCTGGTTACCCAGCGGAACTATCAAGCCTCTTTCTTTGTTGGGAGCATCCACTCCAACGATTTGCGTAGCGGATTTGCCCTGTTCAATCTGGAACGATCCTAAACTGGTACCGAAAGAACCCAATAACACCGGCGGTATAGTGAGTTTGGTCACATTGGAGCGATTAAACCAAAAGTTTACTGAACTGGTCCATTTAACATTCGTCGATGATATTGGCTGCGCATTCATACCTAGCTCAATCCCCTGGTTGCGCAGATCGCCTGCATTTACGAATTTTGTACTAAACCCGGTGGACGGACGGACGGTTGCCAGCAGGAGAAAATCATAGATCTTTTTATTGTAGAAACTGAATTCAAAATTAAGTTTACCCTTCAGTAAACTAAAATCGATACCGGTTTCAAACTCTGTTTGCCTTTCCGCTTTTATATTTGGGTCTCCGCCCTGTATATTAACGATCGATCCCTGGTTACCGGATATATTGGAGGATACAAGAGTAGTAAATTTGCTTCCAAATGCAGGGAAGTTGGCGGATTGGCCATAAGCCGCACGAAGTTTTAAATTATTAAAGAACCCCTGGTCCATAATGCCCAGCCTGGTAAGATTGATAGACAAACCCGCCTTCGGATATGCATAGAACCTGGAAGCATCCCCGTTATTGGTAGACCTGTCGAACCGTACCCCCGCCGTAATGTTGAAGGCATCCATTATGCTTGCCTCTTCCTGGATAAATATCCCGTCATTCTGGAACTTGTTCCTGAAATGCAGTGCCGTTAAAGCGCCTCCCTGGTCCACATTCGACTGGCCGGAAGCAACCTGTGTAGCCACGTTGAGCACATTGTTGAAGTCCCCCTTCTCACCCGTAATACCTGCGGAAGTGGTGAATCCCACCTTGTCTGAAGGGGTAAAAGTATTAACCAGTGAAAGGATATAATTGGTGTTCAGGCTTTTCGTCATCCCCTGTATGGACGTGCCCTGGTTAACGGCCTGGGACTGCAATTCTTTGGGAAACAACGCGCTTGTAACCAAATTATAAAAATCGATTCCGCCCCTGCCTATAAATTTTGTGGTAGACTTTTGCTTTTTAACGGTCGCATCAAGATTAAACCCGTGCTAACGCGGTTAACGTCTTCATTGTTGCGCATTAAAGCAATTGTTTGCAATACGTTGGATGCGCCGAACGGGTTGTTCGGATAATTACCAAACTCATCAGGGTGCAGCTCTGCAAACGTGGAGTTGAGGAGAGCGATATACTGTAAGTGACCCCATTATTATCATTGCCTGTCAGCCCCCTGTCGGCTGAAGAATTTACATAATTAGTGCTTATGCCCAGCTTGATATTGTCGGTAATTTTATGATCCAGGTTTACCCGCAAACTTGTGTTCCGGTATCCCGTGCCATTTACAATACCATCCTCTTTTTTTTGGGCCGCAGAGAAGTAAAAGCTTGTCCTGTCATTTCCTCCGGTCATGCTTAAAACCGTGTTGCGGGTAAACCCGGTGTTACCATACACTTCCTGCTCATAATTATATAATTTCCCTGCAGCCTGGGCATCCAGGAACTGCTGTTTTAATGCAACCGGGTCACCTGACAGGGTCGAAGCTGTTTCTGCCGTAAACTGGCGTACGCCTAAGAGTTTCCGCACTTTAATAAAACCTACATCCTGTGACAAGCTGATCCTTGTTTGCCCCTGCTTCCCTCTTTTAGTGGTGATGATGATCACTCCTGCGGCGGCCCTTGAGCCATAAATCGCCGCTGCAGAAGCTCCTTTTAAAATTTCTATATTCTCGATGTCTTCCGCGCGAAGGTCGGATATGCGACTGGACGGGTTATCCTGGGTGGAAGTATTACCACCGGCAGCAGCTCCCGTAACAGCATTTAAACCCGCAGAGGTAGCCGAGTTATCCATGTAAACGCCATCTACTACATAAAGCGGCTGGGTATTACCAAAAATAGAGGTAACGCCTCTGAGCTTTACAGACAATCCTCCGCCAGGTGCACCGCTGTTTGCATTGATGTACGCGCCTGTTATTTTCCCGTTCAATGCGGCGTCAAAAGTTTGGGCCGGCGCGATCCCGCTAAGTTGTTTACTGGAAATGGTACCCACAGCATTGGAAAGATTGCTTCTTTTAACGGTGGTGGCAAGCCCTGTCACCACTACTTCATCCAGCCTGGCAAAATCCTCCTCCAATTTTACCTCGAAACCGGTATTCATCGTTTCTGCAGAAAGGGTTTGGGATTTGAATCCTGTTAAACTGATAACTATCCTGCTGCTGGAAGGAACGGACAGGGTAAAATTCCCTTCGGCATCTGTGGTGGTGCCGTTGTTGGTTTTTGCAACAGTAATACTGACCCCCGGCAAGGGTGCAAGCCTTGCATCGGTTACCCTGCCTGAAACCATTTTGTTTTGTGCAACCAGGAAGTCGGGCCAATGCAAAATACATAGCAACCCTGCCATACAAATAAGCAGCTTTCTCATGTGTGTTGTTTTAGTTATTAAAAGTGATTTTATGAACGGCTACAGTAATATTTTTATGGCCAATAGAAACAGTATCATTCGTTGTTCAATGATGTAAATTATTTTGCCGTGGGAAACGAATATCCTTTTGCCATCCGTTTTCCCATTTCTTCATAAATGCCGGGATCGGTTGGTGTCAAAACTGCCAGCCCATCTACATACCGGTTAAACATGCAAAAGGTGGCCGCTATCAGCACTGTATCATGTATCTCGCGATCATCCGCCCCTGCATTTTTTGCAGACTCAATATCCGCGGGGCAAACTTCCCTGCCTGAAACCTGCACTTTCCCGGCGATGTTCAGCAAAGCTTTCATTTTTTCAGTCACTGCCGCTGTTTTCCTATTTTCCAAAACCTCGTCGACAATATTCTTTTCTTCCCCGAATAAATACCTGGCGGCTGCTGCATGGCTATTCATGCAAAATTTACAATCGTTCTTACTTGATACAAAGGCTGCTACCAGCTCGCGTTCCGCTTCGGATAAGGATGAAGGGCCGCGCAATAAAACCTGGGCCAACTCATACAATGGTTTCCCTGTTTCCGGCCTGAATAAAACCAGGCTCCTGATTCCCGGGATATTTGCTTCAATGTGTATATGTGCCATGCATGATTTTACAATGAACCAATTTATTTATAAAAAGTCCTGCTTTAATTTGCATCCGGTGGTGCTGGATTGCAAACATCGCCCCTGCATTACTCCAGGCTCACCAGGACCTTGTTCTCCGGAGCGTCGCCGGCTGTACTGCCCGCCTTATCCTTGGAAAAAAATGTTACGATCAATCCAAGGATGAATACCAGTGAGAAAATAAATAGTGAATTTCCATAGCCACCCAGTTCCGTAACGAGTACCCCAACGAATAATACGGCTGTCGCGGTAAACAGGCGGCCGATATTAAAACAAAATCCCGTGGCTGTACCGCGAATATTGACAGGGAACAGGGCCGGTATATATACGGATAACACCCCCTGGCTTGCACCGAAGAACAAGGCCATAATAGCTACCTGGGCGTAGATGACCGGTGAAAAAACATCATTTGTCTTAAACATTACAAAAGATAATACGCTACATACCCCAAAGCAAAGCAGCATGGATTTACGGAGCCCAATGGCATTGGTTAACCAACCGGATAAGAAGCCTCCTGTAAGCCCGCCCATTCCCAGCATCATCATACTGAGCCCGCGTTCTTTTTGTGCATCCCCGGTAATGATCAGGCTTTGTATCCAGGTAGGTATCCAGGAAAAAATTGCCCATATGCCAATGAGCATGGCGCCAAAAATAACGGAGCCTTTTAAGAGGTCGGCCCGATGGCCGGGAGCGAATATATTTTCATTTTTCTTTTCATTCAGCCTTACTGCCTCCCGGTCGTACTTCCATTTTTTTGATTCCCGTAATACCCAGGTAGAAAGAATTGCAATGCCCACCGGTATGATGCCTACCAGGAAACCCTGGCGCCAGGAGGAAACGAAGTAATCGATCACGCCAGCCGAAAAAATACCAACGGGTATGGATATCGATAAGATACCGATAAATATAGCACGGGTTTTTTTAGGCCATTCTTCCATCATGAGGGTAGTAGTGGTAACCAGTACGCCCCTAACCCGAACCCGGTAAAAAAACGGCATACGACAACGCCCCACCAGGTGGGCATATACCCGGTAAGCATGGTAAATAATCCATAGCAGAGTATGGGCAGTATTACGCCTGTTTTTCTTCCGGCCCTGTCGCTGACGACGCCTGATACAAAACCACCAAAGGCACCGCCAAAAATAAAGACAGCATTGATGTAGGCGCTTATATTATTTAATTCCCCGGAACTTTTATCACCCAAAAGATCCGTAACGGCAACTGGCAAATAAACAGACATCAGCGTAGATGCCGTACCCGCGAAGGCGGTCCCGAAAAAACAAATCGCAAAAAGCAACCAGTGATAGGGCGAAATGATATCACCCTCGTCATTCGTTTTAATTGCTCCTGCTATCGTTTGCATATTATATTGCTACTGGGCTGGTAAATTGTATTTTTGGCTTATTGTAATCAGCCTGTTAAAAGTCGGGAACTACAGGGTTGAATCGCTTCTTTTATACAAACATCAACAAGGCCTGCTGATTGCCCTTACTTTTTCAGGTGATCATATCCCTGCGGCAAACGGTTATAGCCGCGTTCTTTCAATCTTTCCCCTAAACCTTTATAAAATGCAGGATCAGCAGGAGTAACAGTGGAGAGCCCGTCTACATAGCGGTTGTACATACAAAACAGGGCGGCTATTAAAACGGTATCGTGAATTTCCACGTCCGTAGCGCCGGCATCTTTCGCGTTTTGTACCGAATGGGTAGTTACGTGGTTGCCACCCTCCTGCACAAGGGCGGCAATGGTAAGTAATGCCTTCATTTTTTCACTAACGGCAGCCGTTGCTATATCCTGCTTTACGCTTGCAGAAGTACTGGATTCCCCCAGCAACACATCCGCCGCTGCCGTGTGGGCGGTGGCACAAAAAGTGCACTCATTACGGTAAGACACAATTGTAGCGATCAGTTCACGTTCGGCTTCTGTTAATGTTGACGGCCCTCGAAGCAATACCTGTGTCAATTCCCGGATGGGAGCGGCAGTGTCTTTACTGTATTCCAACAGCCCGGTAATACCGGGTAAATGCTCTTCCAAAGGAATATGTGGCATGTTAAAAGTTTATTGTTAATTGATGTTGCTTTATACCCATTGTTAGCTAAGTTTTAAAATCACCTGCATTCCCGAGCAATGTATATTCCCGGCTGGGAACGAAGCCAGGTATCGAATAACCTTTAGTTATTACCCATAAAGCCAGCAAGGCCCCATAACTACCGCCCCGTTCGATCCATTCAAACAAGGCATAATGAGGATAAAGCATTTCACTTCCCATTTTCCAAAAAAACATCACCAATAATAATGGACGGAAAGGTTTGAAGAGCACAAAAAACGCCGCCGTGATTTCCGCGAGGCCGGTAATGAGTGCAAGCTCTTCCGGGCTGGAAGAGCCGAGTGACCGGTATTGGTTCAATATGCTTTCTTTCCCTATCACATTTAACAAGCCGTGACCGAATAAGAGAAGAAATACTACAAGTTTCAAACAAGTAGCGACGTTCGCAGTTGTTGTGGGATCGGGCATTATGAAAGGATCGATGCGCCTAAACCATCCCCTGCCATTTGTGGGGATGCCCGATAGCAGGAGCAGCGCAAGCGGGGCACCGAAATTGCCGCTACGCTCAATAAACTCTGCAAAGGGCTCGCCCGATAATGGCCTTAATACCGCAGTAAGTATTCCCCAGAAGATCAGCCATGCGGGGATTGCCCTTACCGGGTATACCAGCATAATTATTCCCAGTACGATATCAATAAACCCTACAAGAGGCATCAGCTGGAAAGATAGTTCCCGGCCGATAGCGAACACACCGAAATAATTACACCATACGGCTTTGGTTATAATACCAAATATACCATGGCCTATAAAACACATTGCCACAGCAAGGCGGAGTATGTAATGAATTTTATTTTGAAAATTTAATCTCATCGCTGATACTGGTAAGAAATATAATAAAAAAAAGTAACTGCTTCAGCAAAGCAGGTATCCTACTGCAATATTGATGACAGTTTTTTATTCTGCCCCATCAGTTCTAGCCCTTTCTACAGCGTAATCTCCCACACGCTTACCTACCATGAGCCCTGTTGTACAATCACCCGGTAATGGATCCCGCCGTACATTCTCGACATCGATGCTTCCGTGGCCATTCTTTCATATTCGGTTTTTCGTTCAGGGACTATATGCCCGATGATCGCAGCGGCCGCACCGCTGAAAGTAGAATGGCCGGAAATATAAGCAGGGAAATTGGGTATGCCGGTGATTGTTTTAATGTTTGGATCCAGCTGGGAAGGCCTCGGGTTAAAATAGAAAAATTTTGTATCCCAGCATACGATAGAGGCGTCATTCAATGCCATGTTTATCAGTGCCATATTCCTTGCCCATCTGACTTCGCTGAAATTTTTGGTAATAAAATCATCCGCGGCAATTGCATTCCAATGGCCGGAAGGTGTGGCAGTACCTGCTCCATCAGCCCAAAAATGAACGATCTTTGTCCTCTCCCGGGTAGGGTTTTTGACATACTCATAGATTTCTTTCGTTTCATCTTTCATTTCTTTACTGTTCACTGGTGGAGGCGGGCCCGGGCGCAGGGAAACAGCCGTGAGTGAATCAAACAAAAAGGGTTTTACTTTTCCAAAAACTGGTAACATTGGCGGGCGTATGGGAAATTCAAGGCTGTACCAGGGTGTTTCTCCACGGGCAATGCAATCAGTTTCGAGTTTGGTCCATATGCTTTGATTACCGCCCGCAACACCTGCCCGGTCGCCCATCGCACGGGTTACAAATTTCTGGGCTATCGATTTTCCCAATGCTTCACCTGCTTCGATATCGCTGCGTACATTAGCGCCTGAGATAATACGGGCCCTTTTATGCTCTGCGGCTTTAAGCTGGATATAATCCTGGTCGCCGGGAAAAAGCAATTTTAGTAATTCCACCGCAGCGCCTGCTACAGCCGCATCTTCAGAAGGATATGAAGGCAGCTCAGACCTGGGAATTAATACATTGACTGTAGCATCTACATTATAGGGGGCAGCCCTGTTATACAATTTTTTGTAATGCCAGGCAGACACAAGGGCATCATACTGCGCAGCACTTACATATGCATAGGCCCTGGAAGCATAAGGTGGATTGGCGAAAGGAAACTGCGGGTAAGCCAGGGGGTTACTGGCGCTGGGTACAGGGTAGCTGCCGTCATCATTTTGATAAGGGGGTAAATTATGTTTGGCCACCAGTTCCCTCATAATTTCGTTCCATCTCAGGATGGCACCCGCACTCCAGTATTTTACAACTTTTTCTTCCATGGAAAGACTGGCCTGGAAAGATTTGATCTCATTCACCTGGGCTATAATCTGGTGTGGTAACAGCAGCCGGAACCACTGCAAATTCATCCGGCGCGGTGATCAGGATCGGCTTCCAGGTACCGGCATCAAGGTCGGCACTGGCAGGCATCAGGGAAGGGGCATTATCAGTTCTGGCAACAATATCCTTACTGCAACCGGTAAAAGAAACCGCGATTATAACAATACATAAAGAGAATAAAAATAATACTTTTTTCATTTTAATTCGTTTTGGCGGGTTGAACAGAAGTTGTTTTTGGTTTACGGCTAAAATCGAATACATAAAATATAGAAGCATAGAAGTTAGTGGATTGGCCCACATTTCTTCCGGCTATGGTAGTATTACCGCCTGCCACGAGGGAGATTTCATTAACCCGGGGCAGAACCACGTATTTAATATTGACACCCACTGTGGTTGCATTCATTTTGTTACTAGGGAAGGGCATGTTGTTGCGGGTAATATCAAAACCCCCCAATGTTTTCCAGATATTTAAGACTGCTTCAGCGATCAGGCGTTCATTCCTTAAGCCTGCCCGGAAATTATAATTGGCACCATCCGGCATACTTACTTCATTGGTCAGGTGCCCCTGGGTGGTATAATAATAATCACGATCAATCTTTATATTATCGCGCAGGACATAGGTTGCCGACCCGGTAACAAAAATACTGCCCCTTTGATAATCGGCCATTACCCTGGCAGATGCAGTTTTGCTGCGAAGGCCAATTGAAAGCGGGAGAAAATCCGCCACATAATCCGTTAAAGGAAACGATACTCCGCCAATGCCATACATCGAAAAGACCCCCCCGAGCATATCCTGTTCAACAGGCATCCATTTTACAAAAAGGCTCAGGTCCTGCAAACCTTTCATGCCATGAAGGGTACCTGCGGATGATTTGGTTTTAACATAAGGTACCCCAAAAAGAACATTTAGTTTTGAGGTGACGCCGTAAGCGCCCATTACGCTATACATTTGTGTGGACACGGCCCCCAGGTTCCGGTTATCTCTTTTCCGTGTGCCTTCCCAATAGTTTTTCCAGCTGCTGTAACTGTACATCGGGCCCACACACAAACGGTTCTTACCCATCATAATCGCGTCCAGATCGGTTTGAGCAAATGCAATGTGTTTTGCCAGGATAAAAAAGAAAAAAAGTGCAGTTATTTTAATTCTTCTGCTCATAATACCTGTTAGTTAAGTTTTGGTTATATGATCGATTCAATATTAAAAGTTCATTTGTTCGCCTGTAATAAAATTAATTTTCAACAAGCGAAAGAGATATACCAGGGGCCAATCTGCATCTGCAATTCCCCTTTAAAAATAATATAGGGTACGAATTATAATTCATGCTGATCATGCATCAGTAAACCCGGTTAGTATTGGTATCAGAATTTTACTGCACGACCAGGTAATGGAATAATCTGCGAAAGCCGCGTCACCCTGGCGAAAAGTTCGGGTAAGCCTGGTCATTATCACTTTTACATGAGGTTTAAATTGCCTGTTACCTGAAAACCATTGCCTGGATACCGCCGTTAATTGAGGGTTTTTTCCATCTTTATTTTATCCACGATGAAGTCTCCTACCTTTTTTCCATACTCTGTACTTACCAGGCAACTTTAGTGAAAATGAATTCCCCCATAAAATCTTGCAAGGTTATTTTCCTCCGCTGCCTGCCGGAAGGATGTAAAGGAGCGGTTTGGGATACCAAATTCCAGTTCGCTTGTATCGGTATAACTAAAATTATCCCCGTACAATTTGGTTAGGGCTTCAGCGGCAGCCGCAGAGCCGGTACTATGTCCGCAGGTATATTCCGGAAAAGGTGGCGTTTGTAAATAGGGGCGCCACTCCGGATCGATGTATTTATTAATCACCGTTTCGGGCCTTACCATATTGCTCCTGAATTTTTCGTCCCAGCATTGGATAAATGCATCAAAAATGCACAGGGACGTTAGCGTATAAGCTGCAACCGTTTTGGCAAAATCAGCTTTTGCTTTTATGGAGGCAATGCCTACGATATTCAGCCAATGGCCAGGCGGTGAGAATTTCTTCGTCATAAATTGCACATGGCCGCTTACATGTAATTCCCCGGGACGGTCGTTCCAAAACATGGCAATATGTTTTTGGGCATCCGTCAGGCTATCGATCGCCTTTTTAGAATCCATCACCTGTTTATAATACGGTCCGTTCGTATCTGTCATATTAAAGGGGATCGGCGGTTTTGGTGTAAATGCCGTTGCGCTGTCCAGGACGATGGTCCTTATTTCATTCCAATGCGGCTCTACGGCACTTGCATACATTGGCGGTGTAGGAACCCAGCGGCCCGGGGTGTCGATTACCGTGTATTTAGACGAGCTTCTTGTTTGCAGGTAATTGTCTGTTTTGCTCCAGGCCAAAATTGTTTTCGCGATGGTATCCGAAAAAGCCACCGAATTATTGAACATTTCTTCGGGCATTCCTTCTTTATTGGCAAGGGTTTTTAAACTGTCCACAAATTCCATCATGCTGCCCTCCGGGAAAGTAACCGCCTCCCCTACCTTACAAAAGGCAAGCAGGGCAGAAAACTCAACGTCTACTTTTTTGGTTGTATCCAGTGAAGGCATAAAAGTTAGCCCGTTAATTTGCCCTGCGAGTGAATGATATTTACCAGGATAGGCAGCGGCAATACATTCATAAGCTGCGATGCTGGCATACGTGTAATTCCGGGAGGCAACGATGGGTGAAAAATTATTGAATTTTACCACTTCGTTCAATTCCTTCACTGTTTTGCAAAAAGAGAAAGGATCAGCAAAGTATGTTCTTATAACAGGCTTATCCTGCGTACACGAAGAAGCTGAGCAAAATGCAACTATTACAATCAATAGTTTTTTCATAAATAGAAAAGTAAGAAAGGTGAACTGCCGTGGGACTAATACTGCTGCTGACATATCCTTAAAGGACGTGGAAGAAATCACACACTAACCCTGGCGGTGGGGCCGTGGCTATCCGGCAGTCGGAAAAAATTGTTGTGGGGAGAAATTAAACGTTATCCGGTGGTTGCTCAACGGACAAGGTAAAATGGTTAGTTACCAAAAAGTTGTTATAAATAAAAAAAGCAGCGGTGTTATTTTCAGGATTAACTGCAAGGTCCGATTGATTTTCTTCAAAATCACCGATCGCTTTCTTAAATGATTTTGAATCAGAAGGGGACTTCTTTTTGCTATCAGTCTGTTGAAAATCAGCCACCAGCTTCGAAAAATCAGCTTTTGCCGCCTGTATTTTCATTTTGCCAGTATTTGGAATACAAAGCAATTCCAGGGAATCATTATAAATCCTTGATTTTACATATTTATAATGAATTCCGTCTATTTCTATCTCCCCATCAATGCGCTGGAATGTTTTGGAATTTTGATAATAAGGTAAATTAGTAGGCTGTTTAAAAGAGATCAGTTGGTCATCGGAGTAATTATTTTGATCCAACGCGAGTTCCATTTTTTCATTTTCCCTGTTTTCGAGAAAAGAGGCAATCAGCTTATACCCAAATAGATTGAAGGAGAAAATTCCCAAAAGTAATATAGCAGATAGTCGTTTCATAAATCAGACTTGCAAAATACTTTATTTTTTTGTATTTCGAATAAAATATTCATGCTATTTATTGTATTTGTAATGCATCAAACTGAAGCTGGACTTTCGTTGCGGAATTTCCTGGCAGTGTCCAGGGGTTTGTAAGGAGTATTGCAAATCACCCTTTCCACCTGCTAAAGTTTAAATTTTTCAAAAGAAGGAATCCGGTAATTACTTTACAGTAAAAGTCTTCCTGGCTGGTCCGATCCCGGTAAGCGTAAGACTTTTCCACTGCTTTGGTAGGCTTGATTTTAATTGAATGATCCCCAGCGGTGTTATTTCAAGGCCGCCAAAACCATTTAATACCGCCTGCAAAATACCACCGGCCCCTGTTGCGAAATAAGGATTGGTGCCACCCTTTGTTTCCGCAATAACATTAAATGGGGGATTCAGGTTAGGAACATAGGAATCTTTAAAAAAGTGGAAAGCCTTTTCATTATCGCCGAGCCGTGCATACAGCAAAGCGAATATGGCCTGGGTCATAGCAGGGGTTCCCTCATCCGGAACGCGTACGGAATAATAATCCAGGTCCTTTTTTATTTGTGTTTTGTCAGTTATTTCCTTTAACGGGTAGGCAAGTAAATTTACATCAGCCTGCTTGATACCCTCTCCCTTATAGGCCAGGTGCTCACTGGTAATACCATCAGCCAACTTTAAAATAGGAATATTACTGGCAACATTCATCCAGTCCGGGTCGGCCGTAACACCTAATATTCTTGCAGCTTCTGCAGCATACAACAAGTTCGCTTTTGCGGCAGCATTGGTGAACGCATTGTTATCGACGTTTTCGGCCCATTCATCGGCAGCTACAACGTTTTTAATGTCAAATTTCCCGGGCCCGTTCCTTTCGACACGGCTTGCCCAAAAGTCGGCGGTGTTTTTTAGAATCGGCCAGCCTCTCTCCCTTAGCCAGTCCTTGTCCTGGGTTACCGCATAATAATTCCAGGCGGCAAAACCCACACAGGCGGTAATATGATGCTCGAACGGCCCGCTGAGCGCCCATACAGGTGTTTCTTCCACGCCTGTCCCGGCACTTTCCCAGGGATACATTGCGCCTTTATATCCCTTGCCGAATGCATTTCTTTTGGCGGCATCAAGCCGTTGAAACCTGTACTCGATCATGCTTTTGGCTAACCCGGGGTGCAACTGCAATAAAGCCGGGTACATCCACAATTCGGCATCCCAGAATACATGGCCGTTATATCCCAGGCCACTCAGTCCCATTGGTGAAGGGCTGTTATCTGACCCCTCTCTTACAAAAGAATAGAGATGGTAAAGCATACTATGCACATCTTGCTGGCTCTGCGCATCTCCTTCAATAATGATATCGCTTTTCCATAGATCGTCCCATGCCTTGTTGTGCATTTCGATCAATGTTTCACGGCCCTGTAATTTGGCAAATATGGTGAGGCGCTCGGCTTCGTTCAGGGGGTCATCATGATGAGCAGATGTGATGGACGAACCCACAATCGAATAACGGTAAACTTCACCGGCTTTTAATTTTTTCGTAAACTTCATCAGGTGAAGGTTATTATCCCACATTTCATGTATTACCCTTGGCTCGTGACCATGAGCTTCATTAAAAATAAACGCATTGGAAGCGCACATTAACAATTTACCTGTTGGGCTTTTTGCCGAAGAGGTCAACAGGCTGATGAGCGTGTGCGGCCTGTCAATTTCATTATAATAATTCTCCACATCTTTTAACGCATCGGGAGCTTCCATTTTACTTTCAGCCCCTATTGTGCAATCCTTTTTTGCCGTAACAGTTATATCCATTAGTACGGAATACGGCAACTGCCGCAATGAATAGTAGGTATAGCTAACCACAACCTTATCGCTGTAATCAAACGATACGGTAAAGCTTGCGTGCCTCATATCCAGTGATTGCTGCATGTGGCCAACATTATTATTGGCCAATATTTTACCATCAACCTGCATATTCATATTCAGCAAATTGAAGCTTCTTATAAAATTGCTAACGCGCCCGCGGCCGTAAAGATCATATGCGCCTGCCAACACCACGTCCTTGATCTTAAAAACTTCGGGGCTGCTTACTATTCCCAGCATCCCGTTTCCCACGGTAACACCATAATACCGGGCCGGATCAATGTTGGCAGTACTGATTTTCCAGGGATCCTGGGCCAGGGAAATGGTATAAAAACTAACCAGGAAAAAGCAGGCAATCAATCGTTTCATATAGTTGGTTTGTGCCAGTGAAATTACTATAAAACAAACAGCTTTTAATTTCCTTAATCGAATAAAAGGAATCTGATGAGCCCTGGTTAACGGGTATTTTTTATATTGCACCCGAAACTTCGAGTGTTTACAGCGGGTTTATTGTTTATGATGAAAAAATGGTTGTTTGTTCTTTTAGCCGGCATGCTGTTCTCCGTGTTGGCGGTATATATTGTTATTCCCAACACGATCAGCCTCAGGGCAAGTTTACTTATTAAGGCTACAAGGCCAGGCATACACAGGATGCTATCCGATAAAAACAGTGTAGCCAGGTGGTGGCCAGGAAAGGTAAGCAACGGTGGTTTTTACTTTAATGGCCGGACTTATCAAATAACGAGCGGCAACATTACAGTTTTACCAATAGCTGTAAACACAAAGAAATACGAATTAAATACCTCCCTGTTTTTAATTTCATTTACTACTGATTCAACTAAAATGGGCTGGGTGGGCTCACTAACTACTTCCTACAATCCTTTTGACCGTTTTCGATCCTACCTGGAGGCAAAAAAAATACAAAAGGACATGAAAATCATTTTGCAAACAATGGATACCTTTTATTCAAAGCCAGAAAATATTTATGGCATTCGAATAAAAAATCACCTCATTACAGACAGCATTTTAATCGCATTTGCAGGCAGTTGCAAAGGATATCCCACTACCTCGTTTCTCTACGGCCTGTTTGCCAAATTAAAAACCCATGCACTTGCCAGGGGCGCTATCGTGCAAGGTTTCCCGATGATGAATATCCGTGCAGCCGACAGTATAAATTATGATTATATGGTTGCATTGCCGATTGATAAAAAACTTCCTTCTTCAGGAGATATTTTGGAAAAAAGATTACCCGGCAGGTGTAATTTGTTAGTTACAGAAGTTGAAGGAGGTCCTGAAACGAATAAAAGGGCCTTTCAACAAATGGAATACTACCTGGAAGATTACAAGCTTAAATCGCCGGCCTTGCCTTTTTATTCATTGATAACGGACCGGTTGCAGGAACAGGATACCAGTAAATGGATAACCAAAATTTATTTACCGGTGTTTTGAGGGAGGAAACAATGTTTAGCGTGGGGAGCTGCGAATTTAAACACCATTGTACTATCATTGTTTTTAGCAAGCACAAAAGCTGGTTGATCGCCGATTTTTAAGTGGCGTATATGCCTTACCTCGCCTTTTATGATAACCCCGTTCAAATTTTCACAGGTAAAATTTCCTTTTCCTTTATTAACCAATACTGTTCCGTAGTCGGCATCGTTTCGCCCGGCATGGATGTTATTACTGTAATAATTACCTGCTAACAAAATATCGGGCAGGCTGTCGTTATTCACATCGGCAACTGCGGCATCCCGATAAGTTGTCAATTGGGCCTCCCAGGGGAGGGCCTGTATAGAAAAATTCAAATTACCATTATTAATCAGGACCGAGTTTGCAAAATATTCGGCTGTGGAAACGGTTGCCTTGTCAATTTTATCAGAAGGAAAAATATCCTTGAACCTGGCTTTCGCGAAATCCTCGGCATAAAAATATTTTTTCTTTAATATAGGTATTTGTCTTTGCAACTCATCCTTACTTGCGAAAGTGATCTCCTTATTTTGTACATAATAAGTAAGAACCTGTTCCATTTTGCCGTTATCATCAAAATCATAAAAATATAACCGCACCGGTTGGGCGGGTGATGCGATCAAACGGCTGTTCAATCCGAGGTTGCCTGCAATGAAATCCACATCACCATCCTTATCTACATCAACCGGAAGCACAAAATTCCACCAGCCCTTCTTATCCGTCAGTTCTTTTTTTGTAAGGCTGCCCTGGTGATTTATAAAGGCGGTAATGCCTCCCCATTCGCAGGTGACAATAAGGTCTTTGTCTTGGTCTTTATCCATATCGAACCAAACGGCATTGGTTACCATTCCAATTTTTGCCAGCCCGGGCGCGTATTTTTCCGTAACATTAATGAAATTTGCTGCTCCATTATTTTGTAATAAAAAAGAGCGGGGTACCTCTCCATAATTCCAGGGTGTTGTTCTGCCTCCCAAAAACAAATCCATAAACCCATCCCCGTTAAAATCATTTGCCACTATGCAGGAAGCAGTTATATATTCATTGCTGAATGCCCCAATAAGTTTCGTAAAAATTGCTTTACCATCATTTAAATAAATACGGGGGAGCAGGTGCTCGTCATTCCCATAATATTCATTTCCTCCCGTAGCTATCACCAGGTCGATATTACCGTCATTGTTCATGTCTGCCCAGGTTGCATCCACATCCTCGTACATGCTGTCGCTATACATTGCGGGCTGCATGGTTTTTATAAACTTTCCGTTCGGCTGCTGCAAAAAAATGGCATTGTGAGCCGTTTTCGAAGCACCGACAAAAACATCTTCCCGTCCGTCTTTGTTGATGTCAGCT
The DNA here is from genome assembly GCA_037719925.1 of Ferruginibacter sp. Classification (GTDB taxonomy): domain Bacteria; phylum Bacteroidota; class Bacteroidia; order Chitinophagales; family Chitinophagaceae; genus Ferruginibacter. The sequence continues at coordinate 3,141 of JBBJMD010000062.1, read as the reverse complement.
ACTGCAATTGCCGGTCCTTCGGTTGAAAGCATGTGTGGCATAAGCTGCTCCCTGTCAAATTCATTGAATGCATTTTCTTTGTGAGAAAAATTCAACCCGCTCTCCCTGGTAATATCAGTGATTGCTTTTGTCTTGTTTATTCTAAAATCGGTAATGGTTTTATAATCGAATTGGGGCAACCCTTTTTTAAAAGTGAAGGAACGTTGCGATGAGGTATCACCGGTAATTCTTTCATAGGAATTATCAGGCCATATCAAAAACGCCGAATCGGCGGTGGCCTGTGCAAACCCAATATGCATTGGGATCTCCATACTGGACATAAATCCTTTCGCAGGATTTTTTTCGTAGGTTGTTATCTCGTCACCTGCGAAAAAAATCAATTTGGCGCCAACGGCAAACCTGTTTTTTTCAGATCCCGTTAGCTTTATCCCTGCAGGAAGTTTATTGGCTTCTTTAACAGTTTTGTTTTCGTATAATAATGCCGGATCATTAATATTATTAACCACTACATCCAAATCGCCGTCATTGTCAAAATCAGCATATACCGCGCCGTTGGAGTAGGTCGGCAGGTCATTTTTTACCCCACCTTCCACATCCCGGAACTGCATGTTACCGTTATTTTTATAAAATTTATTGGGAATCTTTATTTCGGGGAACTTCTCCATGAGCGACATATCCTTATCTTTCAGGTCGTTGTTGCGGATCTTATCCTGGATTTCATTATTGTAAATAAAATTTACATAGTCCATATCATTCAACCTCTTCGGAATGCCGTTGGCTATAAACAAATCCTTTAAACCGTCATTGTCAAAATCCAACCAGAGCGGTGCCCAACTCCAGTCAGTTGCCGAAATACCGGCATATAAACCTACTTCGCTAAATACCCCATTGCGCCGGTTGTATTGAAGATTATTCCTTGAATACTGGTAATTATATCCCGCGGAGATTTTGCTAAAAAAAATATCGTAATCATCATCGCCCAATGAACGTTTCAAAATATAAGGATCTGCCGCAAGCATATCCATGGAAATTATTTCGGGGTAGCCATCATTGTTCACGTCTGCAATATCCACACCCATCGAAAATTTACTGGTATGCATCAACTGCCGGTTATTTTCCTCGGAGAATGTCCCGTTCTTTTGATTGATATAGAGGTAATCGTTCTCATGAAAATCATTGCCAATATATAGATCCGGCCAGCCATCGAGATTAATATCGCTAACCGCTATACCGAGGCCATACCCGATCTGGGAACTGTTTATCCTGCTTTGCCTGGTGGCATCAGTAAAATGATTGCCTTCATTTTTAAATAAGCGATCGCCAGATAGCTCGCTGTAAGTATTGTCGAATTTATCCCTGGGGGAAAAAGAGCTGTTTTGATGCATGGAATGATTCAGCAGGTACATGTCAAGATCGCCATCCATATCATAATCAAAGAAAACAGCCTGTGTGCTAAAGCCGGAAAAATCCAATCCGTATTGGAGCGCTTCATCCCGGTAAAAAGGTATCCCGTTTTTTATTCCTTTGCATACCAGCAATTGGTTCTTACTGTTTAAGGTGGCAAATTTTCCGACCTTACAAACATAAATGTCCAGCAGGCCATCATTATTTACATCTACTACTGATACTCCGGTTGACCATCCTTTATCCTGTGGAATCATGGCCGCATTGGTTGCATCTTTAAAATGCAGCCTGCCTTCATTCAGGTATAATTTATTATCGGCCTGGTTAGACGCAAAAAACAAATCTACCGTTCCATCATTATTAAAATCGCCTGCTGCCACACCTGAACCGTTATAAAAATACATGTAATTGAACATGTTGAAACTCTCGGTAGCTGTTAAGCGGTTATTAAAATCCAACCCTGTTTTATCATGTTGCAATACTTCAAATAACACCGGCCCGTTGACATTGTTCCTATTATTACATGAAATAATACAAATGCAGTAGAGCAAGCACCATAAGGTAGAGATATGTCGGACGGTAATGATCATGCAGGCACTCAATATAATTTTTCAGGTATGCTATTTTTAATTTTTGGTCTCACAAAAGGTACCGGTTAGTTAACCAAAACAAATAAGGTGAACTTGTTGTTGACGTATAACCTTTTCGTACACGCCGGGGGTTTTAGCGTGTCCAGGGCCGGGTACAGTCTTTAATAAAATCCGCACATATGCTCCATTGAGTGGGACACCGGATTAAGATCATAAGTATTTCTGCAACCTTTGGAATCTACTTTGGTAAATACCGGTACTTACTTTTCTACCTCGTATAAAGCCGGGTAAAGATCATTTTGCACTACCAGGATATACCGTTTACCCTTACCCCCTATTTCTTTAATATCCTTTATCTCTCCGGGTAAATTTAACCCGGATCGTTTGGGTGACACCGGGGCAAATGCACCCTTGCCGTTGTTAAGCAGTACGTTTCCAAAACCGGCATCCAGCCGTCCAAACTGGGGTGTAAAGTCAAACAAGTTTCCTCCCGTAATTAAATCGATTTTCTTATCGCCGTTGATATCGGTGGCCAATATTGCATTTACACTTGATAGTTGCACGGGGGCAGGCAAAGCTACTACCGTAAACCTCCCCTGGCCATCATTTATCGCCACTACAGAACTTCCATAATTAAATTCCTTTATATCCGATTTCACCACCAACTCTTTATCAAAAAGTTCCTGTATAGTGTTGCCTGCAAAATCACTTGGTTTTAAATTACGTTTTTTTAAGGCAGGGAACTGTTCCGTGATCTCTTTTTTCAGGAACACAGGCATATCTTTCCCGTCTATTGTCCGCGTCAAAAACTGGTCGGGCGTACCGCTGTTATCAAAATCATTCACCCACAATTTTACGGGCTTCCCGGCTTCGGGCCGCAGATAAAAGTTTTCTCCGATGTTACCAATGATAAGATCTGTTTTATTATCGCCGTTTACATCAGCAGCAGTGATGCTTTGCCACCAACCCGACAAATTTTGCAGGTTAGTTTGAATTAATTCATCAAACTTATTGATTCCTTTGTTATAGCTGAATATTCTTGTGGGCATCCATTCGCCTGTTACAACAAGTTCTTTTTGATTATCACCTTTTACATCAGCCCAAACCGCCCCGGCGGTCGTCCACGATCGGGGCGTTGCCCTTCAGC
>JBBJMD010000220.1:0-5985 GCA_037719925.1 Ferruginibacter sp. | reverse complement strand
TTTCTACTAATTCTATCCCCCATTCTTTCGGTTTGTTTTCAATATGGTTTACTTCAAAATCTGCTAAATATTCTTCCGGAATAAATATCTTGTACTATTCTTCTCCAAGATTTGTTTGGGGAAAGCCATTTTTGATATGTTTTAATAATTATGTTCATGCAGTTGATGAGATAGGATATTTTGATTTTGAAAATCTGCCTTTTCAAAAGATCGAGATAAGCGAAAACGATCTCATCCCGGAGTTAATGATACCCGGTTATAATTCTGTAATTAAAGCTAATAATGATAACAGCCACGCCGGTAAAGGTCTGCAAACACTTGGTTATAGAAAAGGAATTATAACAAAAACTGCTATAAGTATCCGGTATCACCAGCAAACATGGAAGGAAAATTATTACGAAGTATTGGTTCAATGAAAAAATTTCTTCAAAAAATGTAATTGGCTCATGGACAATCAGTGTTAATGAAAAAGCATCGCTGCCCGCGTTAAATCCTGCGCATAAAGGACCAAGCGGCTGGTCATCACATATAAAATGGTGGGAAATTTCTGGAATAAATCTTCCGTATCATTAGACCTTACAATCATATTTCCACTTTTTTAATAAGATGATAAGGTCGGAAATTTTAAATCAGTCTTCTCTAAGGTTGCGACTTTGCGCCGGACAAATTGTGCAAGCGACAATGAGCCGCCTCAATTTATGATTTGCCAGGATAAATGCGCAAACGATATTTTGCGACCGATGGAAATAGCGGTTTTATTTGTAGGATCAGGCCGCGGCCTGTTCCTACAACGACAACAATCAGGCACTTTTTAGAGCTTACCCGTTTTTAAAATTATGAGGAATTTTTGAATAGCTTTCTAATTTTCAATTTTAATCAGGATGATAGTAGTTAACCTGCTAACAGACTTAGTGATCGGTCGCCTCAAACTGCTGTCCTGTTTGGTACAATAAAAATCTACTCCAACTTATCCATTATATAATTGCCTATTTCTTTTCCCAATTTTGCACCAGTGTTTAAAGATGGCAAAAAATGTATCCCTCCATAAAAGCGGCTAATATTTGCTTGATCCGATGCCTGGTAGAATGAAGTAAATTTTCTTATCGGCCTTCCGTATGGCACTTCCGAAGAGTCGGTAAACGCATATTTATCCCCAATCAGCCTTGTAAACGCCGTGGCCGCACTTGCAGATATGGTGCTATGTCCGCCGGGATATTCCGGAAACCCTGGGCTTTGAATAAGTGGCTGCCAGTCTTTATCAATATTTCTATTGATAAAAGTTTCTGGTCTTAAGTAGTTATAATAGTATTTTGCATCCCAGCAGGCTATAAAAGCATCATATAAAGCAATGGCTGTTTTTGATAAAATATTGGCTGTTTTAACAGCATCATAATTTTCCTTGTCTGCTACTGAGCAAACAATATGTATCCAATGGCCAGGCGGTGAATTTTTTTGAATAAAATAGGTGATATGCCCGTCTGTAACTGAAGTGTTGGGGTTATCGTCCCAATACCAGGCCGTAGCAGAATCGCCAAGATTGGGGTTTGTTACAGAAAAACACGGTAGCACTCTTTAAAATTCTGAATTTTTACGTACTATAGGGTATAGAAGGGCCGAATTGTGATGCAGAATCTAATGCCATTGTACGCAACCTTCCCCAGTTATTTTCTATTGCATCTAGATAATCCGGAGAGTAGGTATCCATCGGCTGGAGTCTCTTTTACAATATAACCACCTAAAGCTGTGCGCCTTTATAGCCATCTTTCTTTGACCATTCCAAATGTAATTGCCTACTTTCCTGCCATAGTTTAATGAGTTTTCTAAAAGTTCTTTCTGATACCCATACTGTCTAACGACGCAAGTATTCCGTTTCCTGCGCTACTATCGCATCACCGTTAAACACTAATTTTGCAGCCACCGATGTAAATGCAATACTGCCGCAAGAGGATAACAAATTACTTCCCCGGCCCGTGGCTGGGGTAATGCTCCCAAACCATTTAACCTGCCCCCATACGTTTTATACGCTTTGTTTTGGGGCAGCAGCGCCTCATAAGCAGCTATGTTGGGGTATACATAAATGCGACTGCAAACTGGTGGGGAAAATATGTCGGTCATAATTACATAGGTAAGTTTTTTGTTCCATTCGCTAAACCGGGCTTTGCAAAAACTTTCTATGTCGGCGTCTTTTGCTTTTTGTTTGCAACTACTAACTGTAACCAAAATCAAAACAACCGTCAGCATCCTTTTCATTTCTTTACAATTTTAGTTCTGTTTCCATGAGCATCATAACACTCTATCATTGTTGTGTTTTGTTTATCATACCAAATCAAACGGTCTGATGAAGACAGGTAGGTATTTCCCCAATAAAATTCCTGCTTCATTTTTTTTCCGTTTTTCAATGTAATATTTGCATACTCGCTTGTGTTGCCAGCTTCATACAACTCCTGCCCGGCTATTGCGCAACGGAATGCCTGTAGGGGCCCTGAATTGGCAGCCGCCAAAAGCAATAAGGATCCGTCTGCATTTTTCAGGCTTGCAATTCCTTTCATATCTCCTGGCGTTCTTAAACCTGTTTGCATAGAATTTTGTACTGCAAAATTTCCTTTGCCATCCCCCGCAAGCAATATACCATTCATGGCATCATACGCACCGGTTGATACCTCGGTGGAATTGGAGTTGCCTGTTATAAGAATATCTAAATTACCATCGCTATTATAATCGCCGGTGAGCATGCCAAATATGGGTGATGCCTGGCAAAGCAGGGGCAGTGCTTTTCTTTCAAAAACACCGGTTCCTTTATTTTCAAAATAACTGCTTTCCATACATTCGCTTTTTACAATGGTTGCCTCTTTTAGCTCATCTGAAGTAAAGGCCTCTTCAAAAGTAACCGAAGCAAAATCTTTATAGGTTGGAAACCGGCCCCTGGCAGCAGGTATTTGCTTTATCATTTCATCGCGGCTTGGATAAATGTAATTTTTGCCCTGAACATAGTAGCACATAATGGGGTCGAGCCTTCCGTTTTTGTCAAAATCTTTGGCATAGATACAAAGTGGTTCTTTGATTGATGCATGATGCCTGCTGTTTAGCCCAAGATTTCCCACTACATAATCTATATCGCCATCGTTGTCAAAATCTGCTGCGGTTATACTATTCCACCAGCCCGATGAGTGAGGAAGGATAACCGGGCTTTTGAAATTTAGTTTTCCGGAATTATTTTTTATGAACATTACAGGCATGAATTCGCCGGTTACCATCAAGTCCGTCCAGCCGTCGTTATTATAATCTGTCCATAAAGCGGCAGTTACCATTCCCATTTTGCCCAATTGAGGCAATTCGGTCGCCGACGAATCTACAAATATACCGCGCTGATTTTTTAGCAAATAACTTTGAGGAGACAAAGGATAACTGCCCGGGCTTATCCTGCCACCTACAAATAAATCGAGGTCGCCATCTTTATCATAATCGCATGCAACTACGCACGATCCTGCTGATACCGTATTTGGCAGTGCATTGGGTTTATTTTCAAAATTGCCTTTCCCATCGTTTATATACAGCCGGTCTTGCAGCAAATTGTTTGTAGGTGAAAATTCGCTACTACCACTTACCACATATAGGTCGGCATCCCCATCGTTGTCTGCATCAAAAAAAAGCGTACCCATATCTTCACAAGAACTGTCTTGACTCAATGGCTTATTTGTAAAATTACCCTCTTTGTTTTGTATAAAAAAACATCCGGGATAACCTGCTCCGGCGCCTATATACAGATCACTTAATCCATCGTTGTTAATATCGGCTGTGGCAAGCCCCGGCCCAAGGCGAGAATGCATGTGCGGCAACAAGGGCTGAATTTTAAAATCAACAAATTCATTTTCGATATGATTATAAGTAAGGCCGTGCGTACCTGTTGTTCCTGTAAATAAGCCTGTTTTATTTATTTCAGCGTTTTGTGTAGCCTGTTGTTTGTATGGGCCATCATTCCCTGATCCATAGGTTATGGTTAGGCGTTGGTTGGCATTGATATTCTTTTTAAGTTCAACCTTTCCATTGGGCCAAATGATTTTAATGCTATCAATAGTTTTATATTGACCGGTTCCAAAGTGAAGCACAGGGTCTACTGATGATTCAAAGCCCCTGTAAGGGTTCATCTCCTGCATTTGCAAACTATGCCCATTATAGAGATATACTTTAGCCCCGATTGCCTGCAGGTTTGGCGATAAGCCCTTTAGCTTTATACTGATGTAATTATTTGTTCGTACTTTTTCTGTATTATTCCGGTATATTTTTGCTGCACCATTAAACTGGTTAATGATTATTTCAGGGTCTCCATCATTATCTAAATCTGCATAACATGCTCCGTTTGAAAAACCAGGTTGGCCAATACCCCATTCTGTAGAGCGTTTTGTAAACGTAAGGTCATTGTTATTTTCAAACAGATAGTCTTGTAGTGGTATTTTGGCCAGGTCTTTTATGGCTTTTAGCTTTTGGTTGCGTTTGGCCACCTGGTTGCCCATAGGACTATTTAGCCGGGTTTGATAATTAATATAATCCAGGTTGCCCAAATCACGATAGAACCCATTGGTAACTAATAGATCTTTATCACCATCATTATCACAGTCGGCAAAAAGGGTGGCCCAACTCCAGTCTGTACTGCTTACCCCTGCCATAAAAGCGATATCACTAAATGAGCCATCGCCATTATTAAGCTGCAGGGCATTTCGGGTATATTGCGGCTCATAGCCACTTTGGAGCAAAAGTTGAAATTTATCGTAGCTGGCATTGGGGATAATCATTTTTTTTCGGAAATTATCTTCTGGCAGCATATCGAGTGTGTAGATATCAGCAAGTCCATCATTGTTAAAATCGGCTACATCGCAGCCCATGGATGCAAAGCTGCTATGTTTTAAACTTTCTTTGATTTTATCCGTAAAAGTGCCATTGCCATTATTGAGATAAAGTATATCACTGGTGAGAAAATCGTTGGTTACATAAATATCCGGATAACCATCATTATTTACATCGCTAATGGCTGCACCAAGGCTGTAGCCACCTTTTATAATACCCGCCTGCTCCGACACATCGGTAAATGTGCCATTGCCATTGTTCCTGTAAAGAATATCTACACCGGGTACCTGTTTTGCACTGTCCGTTTCGCTAATTACGTTTACATAACTTACCCGCTCATCTGCGGGATTGGTTATTAAAAATAGATCGAGGTCGCCATCTTTATCATAATCAAAGAAAGAGGCATTCATCGTTAATCTTGTATCGGCAATTCCATACTTCGCTGCCCCTTCAGTAAAAGTTCCATTTTTATTATTAATATAAAGAAGATTTGCTGTGCTGCCAAATTTGGGGCTACCTGCAACATTCACATATATGTCCAGGAACCCATCCTGGTTGATATCAACAACACTTACCCCTGTACACCATCTGTTGGTTAGCAAGCCAGCTTTATCGGTAATATCTTCAAATTTAAAATTGCCCTTATTCAGATACAGTTTTCCGCTTGTTTGATTCCCGCTGAAATATAAATCAATCAGCCCATCGTTATTTATATCGCCTGCGGCAACTCCGGCGCCTGTATAAATATTCATATATTCCAACACATTAAGTGTATCATTCTCTTCTACTTTGTTTATAAAATCAATTCCTGTTTGTGATGAAGGAAGCAATCAAACAAAGTTTTTTATTGGTGCAGGAAATACAACAGGCTGTAATTAGAATTAGCAGTATGAGTTTTTTTATGCTCATTAAAATATTAGCTCTCTTTTAGTTCCATTAACAGCGTAAATTGTTATTGCCTTAACCTGCGGTGATATAAATAATTTTCTGCTGCTTTGAGATAGATAAGAATTACCAAACTGAAATTCAGATTTTGATGATTTTCCGTTTTTGTACATGATAACTGCATAAGCATCGGTGTCTTCAAGCGCTATATGCGTGGATTTTTGTTTTGCTTTATACGCCTTCAGTCTGCCACTGTTA
>JBBJMD010000219.1:0-6043 GCA_037719925.1 Ferruginibacter sp. | reverse complement strand
GCTCAATCTTTGTTTTATCTTCAATAATGTCCACTTTAGGAACATCCTGTAAGGCAAGCTCTGCTGGTTCGGCAGGCGATTTTATAATGCGTTTTCGTTTAGGTTTTTCTCCTTCACTGCTGCTAACTTCTGGGCTACTCATAACTGCTTGCTTATCTAAAATTCGATAAATCAATTCCTGCTTATCTAATTTTTTGGAATTGGAGATATTCTGTTGAATTGCTATATCCTGCAACTCAGGAACGAGCATATCGTTCAGTTGTAAAATGTCATACATAAAAAAGTGAAATGATTTTTTTTCAAAAAATCTAGTCTTAAAATCTGCAAAAGTAATTGAGAATTTATATTAATGGAATGGGACTGTCTGACGCAGCGAATGATTGGAAAAGACCTTATCAGCAATATTCCAACGCAATATTACGCAGATTTTCTTTAAAAATATAATTTTTTTGTTTTAGAACGCGGTTCGTACACCAACGGTAATGCCCGCTCCGCTTGCCTCAACAACCGTGCTGCCCGGTTCAGAACGCATAAAAGAGCGCCCTTTAAGCTATAATGGGTGATTGGGCAATTTGGCACTTACTTCGCCCATTAAGTCTTGAATTAATACGGATATTATAAAGATCGATTTGCAACAGCAACAAACTTAATAATGCAAGCTACTTACAATCTTATTAAAGAAACTGATCTAAATGATTAAACAACCGGAGTAATTTTAATACGATACCCATCCTTTTAATGAATATTTTTTAACATGCCGGCAAGTTTCTGACATGAAAATAATACTTATGTTACGGCGTTTTCAAGTTTTTTTCCCAACTCAAAATCGTCCCACATTAGCCAGCGTGATCCGGGCGATCTGGGTTAATGCCTCTTCTGTAAAAAATCCCTGGTGTGCGGTAATCAATACATTAGGAAAACTGATCAGCCGCATAATATCGTCGTCCTGGATTATGTTTTCAGAGAGATCATTAAAGAATAAGGTTGATTCCTGCTCATACACATCCAGGCCAAGATAGCCGATACGCCCGGTTTTGAGGGCATCGATGGCGGCAGAAGTTTCAATCAGTGCACCCCTGCTTGTATTGATCAGCATTACACCGTCTTTCATTATTGCGATGGTTTGCTGGTTTACCAGGTGTAAGGTTTGCTCGTTCAAAGGGCAATGGAGTGAAATGATGTCTGCTTGTTGCAATATTTCTACCAGGGGCAAATAGTGGACTCCCTTTGCAGCAGTTGGCTGGTGGGCAATCAAGTCAAAGGCAAGCACTTTACAGCCAAATCCCAGCATGATATCGCAAAAAACCTGCCCTATCTTCCCGGTTCCGATTACACCGATTGTTTTTCCGTGCAGGTCGAATCCGGTCAGCCTTTCCAGCGAAAAGTTTCCTTCCCGGATACGGTTATAAGCCTTGTGGGTTTTGCGGTTCAATGTAAGGATCAATGCCAGCGCGTGTTCCGCAACAGCATAAGGCGAGTAACCCGGAACCCTTACCACAGCGATATTATGCAGCCTGGCCGCCCCCAGGTCAACATTATTAAAACCAGCACACCTTAAGGCGATCAGCTTTATACCCAGTTTTTTTAACTCGCCTGTAACAGGTTCATTGAGCTGATCGTTTACAAAAACGCAGACTGCGTTGCAACCTGTTGCCAGGTTAACCGTCTGGTGTGTTAACCGCGCTTCAAAATAAATTATATCGTGTGTACTTACATAACGGTCAAAAAATTCCCGGTCGTATGATTTTGTGGAGAAGAAAGCTATTTTCATTTGGTGAAGATAACCAAACTGGTATTTTATGGGAAAATAGGACCAGGGTATTTTACCAGGATAAGCGGTATTTTAATGGATGATTCTTTTTAAAAATAAACCCTTTTCTTTGAACCAGTCTCCTGAAAAAACAGCTATTAAAAAATAAGGCCTCATTCATTTGCTGGCTATCTTTGCGTCCTTAAAATATGGAATATGTTTAATCAGAGAGTCAGGATCAAGGCATTGCTTTCAAGTGATACGGCCAACTACCAGGCAACGGTAATGGGATGGGTACGCACCTTCCGTAATAACCAGTTTATAGCGCTCAATGATGGCAGCACGAATAACAATTTACAGGTGGTGGCCAGCCTCGGCTTGTTTGATGATATGATCCTGAAGCGCATTACCACCGGTGCATGCATAAAGGTTACAGGAGAAGTGGTTCCTTCTTTAGGCAAAGGACAAAAAATTGAATTAAAAGCAGGCGCCATTGAAATACTTGGCGACAGCGATGCGGAAAAATTCCCTTTGCAGCCAAAAAAACACAGCCTCGAATTTTTGCGTGAGATCGCTCACCTTCGTTTTAAAACAAATACATTCGGTGCTGTTTTCCGGGTCCGTCATACGCTTGCTTTTGCAGTTCATAAATTTTTCAATGACAAAGGATTCGTGTACCTGCACACACCAATCATTACAGCTAGTGATGCCGAGGGTGCAGGTGAAATGTTTAAAGTAACCTGCCTGCCCCTTGATGGAACGGCGGCCAAGAATCCTGATGGCACTATCAATTATAAAGAAGATTTTTTTGGAAGGAGCACTAACCTGACCGTAAGCGGCCAGCTCGAAGGCGAGTTAGCTGCGATGGCTTTTAGTGATATTTATACATTTGGTCCCACCTTCCGCGCGGAAAACAGTAACACTTCCCGCCATCTCGCAGAATTCTGGATGATCGAGCCGGAGGTAGCATTCAATGACCTGGAAGACAACATGGACCTGGCCGAAGAATTCATTAAATATGTAATAAAATACACGGTCGAAAATAACAAGGATGACATCGCATTTTTAGCCCAGCGGTTAGATGAGGAAGAAAAACAAAAGCCACAACAGGAGCGGAGTGAAATGAACCTGCCAGAAAAACTGGACTTTGTAGTCAACAATGATTTTGAGCGTTTAACTTATACGGAAGCTATTGAAATTTTAAAAGAAAGTAACCACAATAAGAAAAAGAAATTTCAATACCTGATCGAAGGATGGGGTACAGATTTGCAGAGTGAACATGAGCGTTACTTAGTAGAAAAGCATTTTAAAAAGCCCGTGATACTGATCAATTATCCAAAAGATATCAAGTCTTTTTATATGCGCATGAATGATGACGAAAAGACTGTGGCGGCAATGGATATCCTGGCTCCCGGCATCGGGGAGATTGTTGGCGGCTCCCAAAGGGAAGAAAGGCTTGATAAATTAATGGACCGCATGAAAGAAATGAATATACCTGCCGAAGAACTGAACTGGTACCTGGATACAAGAAGATTTGGATCTTGCCCGCATGCAGGCTTTGGCCTGGGGTTCGAACGCCTGGTTCAGTTTGTAACGGGCATGGGAAATATCAGGGACGTGATCCCGTTCCCGAGGTATCCGAAAAGTGCTGAATTTTAATTGGCCTGCTGGCTTTTAATGAATTTGTTAAAACAAAAAAACAGTAATCCGTTATGTAGATAAAATAGAAATCCCTGCGTATTTTTGCAATTAACGATGCTGATTGTATAATGCCAATGAACCTGCCTCTAATAAAATATTTTTCTGTTTCCCTGCTGCTTATCCTTTTTCTTTTTAGAGGACTTGAAAACGCGTTCCCTTTATTAGCGGGTTACCTCAATGAAGATAACCGCCAGGAGATCAAGCTTATTGCTGAGGCCGAAAAGAACAACGAAAAGAACGGTGAAAAACAGCATGAAACCAAGGAATTTCTTGCTCATTTTTATAATGTCCAGCCTGCTTATGTTAAATACGCCGCTTCTTTGACAATGCCTGCGGGCAGCGTGGATTTTCTTAAGGAGGTTTGTTTACCCCTCCTTACTCCTCCTCCTGAATTTATAATTAATACATGAACGCACAGCTGAGTCACTATTGCAGTGCCAGGTGGCAGGTAATCATTATTAATTATAAATAACTAATCTTATGTGCAACATAAAACAATCATTAAAAAAAATCTTATTGATCCCGATTTTATTAATTGCTGTCCATACCGTTTACGGGCAAACTATTTCTGACAATCTGCTTAAAAGAAACATCACGACTATTGTTAGCCCTTTAAAAAGCCTGCTGCAGCTTGAGCCCAGGGTGTTTGAATATGATACAGAAAATTTTAGGGCGCTTGGTTTAAAGGAAGGAAGGCAATATGGTTTTTTAGCTGAAAATATTAATGGGTTGTTTCCGGGTATGGTCAGCAATAAAACTGTTAGCTACAGATGGAAAGAACACTTATCGTAACCAGACTATCCATACCATCAACGAGGCAAGCCTGATACCGGTGTTGGTTGCTTCTATCCAGGAACTACATGGTGAAATAGAGCAGCTCAAAAAAGAAATAGAACAACTGAAAAAATAAAACAACTGAAATACAACAAGGGTCAGGGGTATGGAATTCCATACCCTTTTTATAATTAAAATAAGCTGCAGGATCCGGGCTTATAGGCAATATTACCCGGGATATTCTTGGGATGGCTTTTGGGCTGGATAGTGAAATCCAAATTGTACAATGACTCGCCCTGGAAGAAAACCTCCCTGCTTCACCCGATTTTAAAATAAAGGACCGGCTGGTGATTGAAAAGGAAAAAGTCAATCTTACCCTGCGGACCGAAGCTTTTTATAATTCCGGCACGCATAGAATTACCCGCCCCTATCCCTTTATTGGTATGTTACCCTGAATAATGGGTAAAAATTTGTATATACCTGAACAAACATCTTCTGCAGTTCGGGTATGAACCTCATTCGTGGATACATAAGACCGGGATATGCGGTAAACTAATTCTCCATGGCTTCGCCTGAAAATATTTTCCAGCAATTTGTGTTTTTTAGGAATTACCACCAGCCAATCAGCTTCGACCTGTTGATAAACCAATGAATACCATCCGTAATTTCGCCTGTTTCAATAGAATGAAATTCGTATTGGTATTTGAGGTCATTGATCAAAAAATACGGGTGGCCCTTGCCTGTTTTTATTTTAGATTTTGATGATCTACATCCAGTACGTAACTCTGCATGAAAATCGGTCACTATTTTTTTAAGCAATGAGACCGGGGTAGTTCTTTCTACCTGCTGGTATTCACAGGCAAAGCCAATTTTTCGAACCGGGATAAATTCGGCTTTTGGTGGTATTACCAATACCGGGTATGCAAGGCCGTAGATGGTCGTAATTGTATTACTACCTACTATCAAACGGGTTAACGCATTACTGCCCGAAAGCCCAATTATCACCATATCCGGTTTCAGTGTGTTACAAAAATTGCTAAGGCCCAATTGCAATACATTCATTTCCGTTTTTGTGTGGATGGTGAGTGTTCGGCTTAGGTTACTTTGTATATTTTCCTTTAATAACCCAAGCTCATGTTCCGCCGACTTTTGCATGTCAGCAACATCAACAAACGGGTAAGCAAATTCACTTAAGGCAATAGGGACCTGGTATGCATGGTAAAGCCAGATCTCGGCACCGTAGAAGGAAGCAAGATTTCCTGCAAATTCAGCCGCATTGGTGGATGTGGTAGAAAAATCAACCGGTACAATGAAGATTTTCATTTGATGGCCGTTTAAAGGTCAAACATGTTGGAAAGAACTTTTGGAGTGATTACTGTTCGTAAATCTACCTATTTTTTATTGTTCCGCATATACAAACCTTCATCAGCAATCATAAGAATATCCAAAAAGTTATTATATTCAATACCCCTAGTTTCCGGATTTTAACCATTACCCTGGCTGTTTGCCTGCCTGGGGTTACTGATTAATATCCTGGTGATTGCGGTATTATCAGCACAAACACCCTTTCAAAAACTTGCAATCGACCAACCCAACATCGGGGTTACGTTTTTTCCTTTTGTTTGGTTGCCAAGTGTTGTCGTGCCTATTGTGCTTGTAAGCCATATAGCTGCAATAAGAAAATTACTAAAACGAAGCAAACAAGTTGACCCGGTCAAAGGCAATCATTCACCAGAGGCGATATATTAAGAGAAAATAGAATAAAAAATCACTATTGTCCGAGATAATTAAAAAATCTTCGTTTTATCGTTTGAAACC
>JBBJMD010000218.1:0-6089 GCA_037719925.1 Ferruginibacter sp. | reverse complement strand
TTCCTTGTTTTAGAGATGTCCTCGAATTTATTTAGTAAAGGAGCCGGAACAGCCTGGGTAACAGTAGTTACACGGGGGGGTGGGGAAGCCGCAACCTCACTGGTGTTAAGATTCGACCATTTTACAGTATCGAGAGAAATGTCACAGGGATCGGTAGCGTAAAACCAGCCTCTCCAAAACCAATCCAGGTCTTCAGCGCTGGCGTCTTCAAAAGTTCTGAAAAGGTCGGCAGGTGTGGGATGTTTAAACGCCCAGCGTTTCGAATATTCTTTCAAAGCATAATCAAAAATCTCCCTGCCCATAATGGTTTCCCTCAGGATATTGAGACCTGCAGTTGGCTTGCTATATGCATTCGGTCCAAATTGAATAATGTTTTCACTGTTGGTCATGATCGGTTCCAACTGGTCCTTGGGCAGTTTCATGTAATCAACGATCTTATAGGCGGGCCCCCTGCTGACCGGGAATTTATTATCCCACAGTTCTTCTGATAAATATTCACAGAATGAATTTAAGCCTTCGTCCATCCAGGTCCATTGTCTTTCATCACTATTGATGATCATAGGGAAAAAATTATGACCTACTTCATGGATCACTACACCCAGCATGCCATTTTTCGTGCCTTCGCTGTAGGTGCCATCCTTTTCGCACCTGCCGTAATTAAAGCAAATCATCGGGTATTCCATGCCGTTAGCAGCTTCGATGCTTTGAGCTACCGGGTAGGGATAAGGGATGGTAAACTTTGAATAGGTTTTTATAGTATGCGCTACGGCTTTTGTGCTGAACTTACGGTAAAGGTTATACGCTTCTTTAGCGTAGGCACTCATACACATGACCGTTTTTCCCTCCACTTTAACGGGCATGGCATCCCATATAAACTTACGGCTGCTGCCCCATGCAAAATCGCGCACCATATTGGCTTTAAAAATCCATGTTTTGCTTTGGGTTGATTTTTGCTTTTCCCGCGCCGTTGCTTCCTCCAGGGTTACGATTTCTGTAACGGTGGTTCCTGTTTTCGCTTTCTGCCAGCGTGAAAATTGGGCGGGCGATAAAACCTGCTGGTAATTCTGCGCTTCGCCGGTAGCCATTACTACATGGTCGGCCGGTACAGTTATAGCCACTTTGAAATTACCAAATGTCAAAGTAAATTCACCGCTTCCCGCAAACTGCTGATTTTGCCAACCCTGGAAGTCGCTGTATACACAAAGCCTCGGGTACCATTGAGACATGGTGAACAGGTCATTTCCATCTTCCGGAAAATTTTCGTAACCACCCCTGCCGCCAAATCGAAGCCGGTCACTAATATAATAGTTCCATTCTACCTTCAAGATAAATTGTGACCTGGTTTCAAAACCGGGGCAATTCGACCCGCATCATCGTTTTATTGATTGTAATGGCCAGCGCTTTGCCCGCAATATCCGTTACTTTCAAAATATTAACCCCATATTCCTTGTCTGTTTTCCCGCTGTATTTCACAATATCCTGCTCCGTAATGATTTGAGGCATAAAAGTATTGTTTTGATAACCGGCGTTATTTTGTGTACTATGCTGGTTTTCATCTAGTTGTAACCACAGGTACGATAGCGCGTCTGGGGAGTTGTTGTAATAAGTAATGGTTTCTTTGCCATTCAACTTACGGTTTGGTTCATCAAGTTGGCAAACGATATCATAATCACAGCGCTGCTGCCAGTATTTTGGGCCGGGTGCACCACTCGCTGTCCGGTACTCATTGGGAGTAGGCAGGATCGTGCCCAGTTGTTCAAAACGATTGCCATGGTTGCTACCGGGGTTATTTTTAATATCCTGTGCAGCCCCAACCAGGCAGTTACAAAAAATAAAAAGCAAAACATTAAATTTTTTCATCAACGTTTATTTATAATAAAATTACCAAATCATAGTTCAAAAATCTAAAAAAAGGCTGGAGCTGACGGACTATATTATTTTTACCCGGACTCATTTCAGGTGCAGGGGCACTAAAAACATCAATTCACCAACCGGTTTACTCACAAGAAGCTGGTACCGTCTTTTATTGATCATTGCCTGGCCAGCGGCCTACCACCATATTAAATGCAAGAAGGATTGCCAGTGCCGATAAACTCCATACCCACCATCTCCTTTTCAGGCCCGCCTTATTAACCAGCAAATAACTAATAAATAAAATAAAGGCTACCACAAGGATCTGCCCTGCCTCCAAACCTATATTAAATGCTATTAACGGAACAGCAATTTCCTGGTCTTTCGCCAACATAAACCGGATCGTATTCGCAAAACCCATCCCGTGAACAAATCCAAAAAACAGGGATAATAAATAATTAATCCTTAACGACCGGGGATGAAAATCTTTTACCATGAAATTAAGGAAGGCGGTGGCGATAATAGTACAGGGAATCAGGAATTCTATCCATTTTCCATTCAACTGGATCACATCATAAACACTTAATGCCAAGGTAAGTGAATGGCCTAAAGTAAATGCGGTTATCAATATAAGTACCTGTTTCCAGTTGCCGGCCAGGTAAATTGCAGCCAATGCAGTAATAAACAAAATGTGGTCAAGGGCGTCCAAACTAATTATATGGTGCCAGCCCATTGCAAAATACAACGCGAAATTACTCATTAAAAATAGTTGGCCGTTTGTAGTTAATTTTGCCTGCAAATATCTTTAATCGATGCTTCACCAGCTAATTATTTTTAAATAATTTTATGCTTTATAATTGGTTAATTGTTTTTGCATTAAGCGGCTTCAGCAATGGCGTACACCCGCTTTTTGTATCGGTAACCGAGATCGGGCACAATGCAAAAAGCGAAACCCTTGAGATCAGTTGCAAGATCTTTACAGATGATTTTGAAACAGTTTTACGAAAAGAATACAATACAAAAATCGATCTGCTCGATGTTAATTTCAGATCCGCGATGAATCCATTGGTGAATGAGTATATTCAAAAGCATTTTTCCGTTATTACGGAGGGCAAAACTGCCACGTTAAAATTTTTAGGATTTGAGCAGCAGGAGGAAGGCATTGTAAGTTATTATGAAGCCGCTAATATTGCCCACGTTGTAAAAATAGAAGTTATCAATAACATCCTCTATGAATTTAAGCCCCAGCAAATGGGAATTATTCATATCATGGTAAATGGTCAGCGAAAAAGCAGGAGCTTGAATAACCCTGCCGACCGCGCGAGCTTTGAATTTTAATGAGTTATATTAATCGCGAGAAGAATGATGAATACTGAAATGAACGAGGAACAATAGCCTACTCCTCCATTCTTTCTTTTAAATCTTCAGAAATTTTTACAATCAATTTGTCGATCCGCTGCCCGTCCATATCTACGATCTCGAACGCAAACCCCCGCCATTCAAATGTTTCACCAGGTTTTGGGATCCGTTCCAGTTCATGCAACACAAAACCCGCAATGGTATCAAATTCATGTTCCCCTTCATTCATCCATTGAGTTTTTTCAAACCGGCTTAAGAAATCATAAAAAGTTATTTGAGCGTCTACCAGGTAGGAACCATCCGCGCGTTCAACGATCTCGTATTCATCCTGGCCGCTTTGCGGAACATCGCCTACGATGGCTTCCAGAATATCGTTCAGTGTGAGCAATCCCTCAAGCGTGCCATATTCATTCACTATAAAGCAGCTATGGATCTTTGTTTGCTTTATTTTTTCCAACACCTTGTAAGCACTGTTATTTTCCGGCACAAACAGAGCGGGTTTGGCAAGCTCTCTTAATACGGTGCTCGGGGGAGCTTTTAAAAGGTCCTTTATATAAATGATCCCCTTTATATCATCTACAGTTTTGTCGCAGACGGGGTAGGTTGAATAATTGATCTGGTCGTGCTGATCGGTAATTGTCTGCACCGTATCCTCCATATCAAACCATACTATTTCGGTGCGGTGGGTCATCAAGGAGGTAATGTTCCTGTCGCCTAGATGAAAAACCCTTTCAATGATCTCTTTTTCCTCTTCTTCAATGGTGCCATGTTCACTGCCTTCAGAAATCATGGCTTTAATTTCATCTTCAGTAACCGCATTATCACCCGAATCTTTTATATTGAATAATTTAAAAATTATACTGGTTATGGTATTCAGCAACCAAACTACCGGGTAGGCCGCGGAAGATAAAAAATTCATAGGGCCCGCAACGAAGCGCGCGATTTTTTCAGCCCTGATCAGGCCAATCCTTTTGGGTACCAGTTCGCCTAAAATTATAGATAAAAAAGTAACCAGCACCACTACAATCACAGTAGATAAAGTATTGGCATAAGGTTTTAAAAACGCGATCTTCTCAACAAATGGAATTAAATGATTGCTGAATTTTTCTCCTGAATAAACACCCGTTAATATTGAAATAAGGGTAATTCCAATCTGCGCGGTAGACAAAAATTTGTCGGGGTTTTCTGTTAAATACAGGGCAGCTTTTGCTTTGGAGTCACCTTTGTTGCTCATGCTTTCCAACCTGCCTTTCCTTGCACTTACAAGGGCGATCTCACTCATTACAAACAGGCCGTTCACTAATATTAATGCTAACAATATAAATATTTCCATCATGATTTATTATACCCAAACCGCCATTTCTATAACGGTTGATAGTGCAAATATCTATAAACTATATTAAACGATAGTTTTCAATCATCAAAACCCGAATAAGAGAAGGCATTTCCACCTTTTCCGGACCCTGTAAGTATTTTTTTCCTAGTGGGCCACCCTATATCTTTGCAGCCACTTATGAAACAAAGGATCGGTATCATTGGCGCAGGGCCAGCGGGTTTAACTGCGGCTTATTTACTGGCAAAGGCCGGGCAGGAGGTTACCGTATTTGAATCAGACCCAAAATATGTAGGCGGAATTTCAAGAACCGAAAGCTATAAGGGCTATTTATTTGATATCGGTGGGCATCGGTTTTTTTCCAAAAGTAAAGAGGTGGAAGACTTCTGGACGGAAATTTTATCTGAAGACATGCTTGACAGGCCCAGGAGTTCGCGGATCTATTACAACAAACAATTTTTTTCCTATCCGCTGGTCGCTACGGAAGCATTGACGAAACTTGGCGTGATGGAATCGGCATTATGTGTACTTAGTTACCTGAAAGCAAAAGCGTTTCCGGTCAAAGATCCATTGAATTTTGAAGATTGGGTAATCAATCATTTTGGTGAACGGTTATTCAATATTTTTTTTAAAACCTATACTGAAAAAGTGTGGGGCATCCCGTGTAAAGAAATATCCGCCGACTGGGCAGCCCAGCGCATTAAAGGATTATCACTCAGCAGCGCAATCAAAAACGCTTTAATAAAACCTAAGCAAAACGCTGATAAGGACAAGATAATAAAAACATTGATCGATACCTTTCGCTATCCTAAATATGGCCCCGGCATGATGTGGGAAGTATGTGCCCAAAAATGCCGCGGGATGGGAGTGGAAATCATGATGAATGAAGGTGTGAATGGGATCATAATGTCCGGCAACACCTGGTCGGTGACAACTAATACAGGAAAAACGTTTGATAATTTTAATTATGTGTTATCATCAACCGCCATGGCGCAATTGGTGCCATTTATTTCACCGCCCTTGCCTTCGCCCGCAATCGAAGCCGCCAGGCGATTAAAGTACAGGGATTTCATTACAGTTGTTTTGATATTAAAGGACCAGAATAAATTTGATGATAACTGGATTTATATTCACGATCCGGCTGTGAAGGTGGGGAGAGTGCAAAACTTCAAATCATGGAGCCCGTTTATGGTGCCCGACCCTTCGATGGCCTGCTATGGACTGGAATACTTTTGTTTTGAAGGCGATGGTATGTGGACCAGCAGTGACGAAACATTGATCGGGTTAGGCAAAAAGGAAATTGAGCAGATAGGACTGGCGAATGCGGCAGATATTACCGATGGCTATGTGGTAAGGCAAAAGAAAGCATACCCGGTATATGATCATTTTTACGCGGCACATATTGAAACAATTAAAGCAGGATTGCAAAACTACCAGGGCCTTTACCTGATGGGCAGGAACGGCATGCACAAATACAACAACCAGGACCATAGTATGATGACCGCCATGCTCGCGGCCAAAAATATTATTGCAGGGAAGGAATTAT
>JBBJMD010000061.1:0-19644 GCA_037719925.1 Ferruginibacter sp. | reverse complement strand
CTAAATCGGGCGGAAATTCGACAAATTTTTCCATCGCCGTATTGCCGTCGCCGGTGGTGATAACTTCAATTCCTTACAAGCAACCCCTTATGTATTTTTTCGGGATGCCTGGCCAGCATATCAAAGATCCGGGGAGCCTGCCACATATCTATCCTGGTAATCATTTCAGCAAATTTAATTTTGTTATCCAGCAGTAACTGTATTGCTTCCGGAAAGCATTTTACTTCGGTCCTTGTTCCTAAAATGGTCAGTTCCTTGCGTGTAAAATCAAGGCCTTCAAAAGTTACACCCGTCCCTTTTATTCACCAGGCCTGCAATAACAATACGGCCCCCTGAAGCTACCATATCAACGGTTTGGCTCATAGACGTGGCAACCCCTGTAGCTTCCACTACCACTGCAAAACCCTGTTGGCGGGTAAGTTCGCCGATCTTATTTATAAGTTGCCCGTCAGAGAGAATAGTTTCGGCTCCTAATTGCTTTGCAATTGCCAGCCGTTGCCTGTTGGTATCACAGGCAAAGACCACCGCTCCCTTTTCCCGGGCTACCTCTATACAAAAAATACCAAGGGCACCGCAGCCTACGATCAGCACCTGCTCTCCTTTCATAAGCTGTGCACGTTCAAAGGCGTGAAGCGCAATCTTGACAGGCTCCGCGAGGGCGGCTTTTGCAATATCAAGATTTGCCGGAACCTCGTGTACATGTGTACCGGGAACAGTCAAATAATCAGCATATCCTCCCGGCCGGTGTACCCCGATGATACATAAGTTGGTGCAACAATTTGTTTTACCGATGCTGCAGGGGTAATAGCAGCCACAGGCAATAAAAGGTTCAATTGCTACGGCCATACCTGCTTTGATCCCGGTAACGTTATCACCTGCATCCAATACAATCCCACTGATCTCATGACCGCAGATTTGTGGATAGGAAGCGTAAGGGTGTTTTCCCAGGTAATAATACAGGTCGCCGGCGCAGATCCCGCTTGCAGTTACTTCCACCATCAGTTCATTGTGCCCGGGCACAGGTTTGGGCCGATTTTCAACCTTCATATTAAATGGCTCATTTATTACCAGGGCTCTCATTAACTAATTTAATTAACCATATAGAATAGAATTGCAGGTGGTGGATCACCAGGATGGCGGCCAGTTGTTCATAAAAGGGTAAAGGATTTTCCCGGGTGCCATATCATCATCTTCTGATAGAAACACCCTTTCGAAAGCAATGCGAAACCGGAACGGTAATGTTTCACTAATGTAGGGAACGCCAGCCAATAAATCATCCTTACCTGTTATGACCAATAGTTCTGTCATTTGGCACCAATAAAATTATGTGCGCTGGTTCCAGGAGTAACAACAATTTTGAACCCCTAAATTAACCGTTACTGATTAGCTTTTTATTATCAAACTTACCCCATTTATGGCCGTATAATTTTAATTTGTTTATCTGATAGTAATACTATCCTGCCCGATTTTTAATCACAAAACCGTAAAACAACTTATTTTTATTATAATTTTATCAGGTACGGCCGCTTGTTGCGGCATCCTGTTGATAATAACCAGCGTATGTTTTAGGCAGGTGTTTTAATAGTTATTAATCCTTTTAAATATTAAAAACAATCTCTAAACGGCTGCCCGGCATTGTTTGATAAAGAAAACAGATTAGCTTACGGTTAGAACGCAATTTTCAAGTGTGAAACATTTAACCGTATGTTGTTTCCCGTAAAATAAAAAGCGGATGTTATAGAGTTATTATCAGTTCATGTTAATTTACCGGATCACAAATGGAAGCAACATTTATAAAAATAAATAATCCTGCGGACACTTCTTTTGTCATAAAAACCGACGACATTCCTCCCAGGAACCCCTGGCATTATCACCCCGAAATTGAAATTATGTATTTCAAAAAGGCAAAAGGAACCCGGTTTGTCGGTGATAGTATTAAAGCATCACAGAAGGCGAAATACTATTGCTTGGCGAAAATCTGCCGCACACCATTCAAAGGGATAAACAATATTATGAAAACAATCAACCTCAGGTTCCCCAAATCCTTATAATACAATTTGACAGGAATTTCCTGGGTGATTCAATCTGGCAAAAAACAGAATTTTTACCGATTGCCGGCCTGCTAAAAAAGGCAGCGCGGGGCCTGCAGTTCAGCGGCACCGTGGCGGATAAGGCAGCCAGTATTTTGTTGAATATGGCCGAACAAAAAGGAGTACGGAGAATATTGCAGTTGCTTTGTGTGCTGGAAGAAATAGCTTTTAGCCAGGAGGTAAATTATTTGAGTAGCCCGGGTTTTTTGCAGCACAGCGACGAAAGAGACAATAAAATAAACAAGGTATATGAATTTATGATCAACAATTTCAGGGAAGATATTCCCCTCGAAAAAATAGCGGCCCATGTATTTCTTTCACAATCAGCTTTCTGCCGGTATTTCAAAAATAAAACACCAAAAACTTATAGCCCGATTCCTGGCTGAGGTGCGTATAGGATATGCCTGCAAGTTATTGCTGCAGGAAAAATTAAATATTTCAGAGATATGCTATGAATGCGGGTATGGAAATATCAGCAATTTTAACCGGCATTTTAAAGCCCTCATGCATGTTACACCTTCGGAATACCATTACAGTTTTGATGCTACAATACAGGAAAAATATGTTGCGTAAAGACCAGGCACCAATAATTTTTAGCGGCCGGGTCCTACTAACTGAGCCTGACAACCTGCCACGGGGCCAATTCTATCTTATCCGTAGCCGCTATTTTTGAATGACTGATCTTTGATGGAAACAGCCCGATGTTATCAATATTGGTAATGGGGAGGGGGATTTTTATAGTTTGGGTTTCACTGGTATGATTGGCTAAAAATAAATACCGGGCCTGGCTGGTTTCCAGCAGCAGGCTGGTACAAACAAGCGGCTCATTACTGCCTGTTTTTATGATGGTAGCTTCTTCTTGTAAAATTAACCTGAGCAAAGCGCCAACAGGATACAACTCCCCTTCAGCACCGCAAATCCCCTCCGCTCCTGCGGTTTGAAAATAATTTATAAAGCTGGCGCCTGCTTCTGTAAGGTATTTGATGCTTGCCATTGTCCACCCTGCTCCCCATAAACTGCGTTGGCGGGGGTCCGCTTTTTGTTCGTTCGTTAGTTCGCGGTCTGCTTTATTATGCGCATAGGGATTGATTCTTTGCCTTAAAGTGACGGGGGAAATGCATATACGGGCACCAGGATAAAGTAACATTGCCGTAGAAACCGTATCGCCCTGCGATTGAAGGTTTTCGATCAATGATAAATTATCAAATGCATGCGCCTGTGGATGGATGGCATAACTCACAAAATCGATATTATTTATTGATTTTCTGTTTCGGTTTAGTTCCGTAAAATTAGCAGGGGTGCCAATACCAGGCAGCACTTCGGGAAATAGTTCTTTCACTTTCCATCCCGCCCAATCTATGATTTGCTGGCTTGTAACAGGTTCATCAGATCCAAGAATCAGCATATATTTAATTGAGGTTTCATAACCGGTAATCATTTCTGTAAATGCTGACAGGTCTTGGTTGTAGTCGGTCCCGGGGTAGATGATTACGAAGAGCGGAAGCCCCATCAGCCGGGCAATGTAGAGCTGTTCGGTTAAATCCTGCTTCCATCCTTCCGCTGCAGTTTTGATATCAATGCAATAGTGATCATACTTTATCTCTTTCAAAACGGCTATAAGTTTTTCAGAAAACTTTTTAATTTCAGTGGATGCAGAGGTGCCAATCCCGGGCATCTTTTTTCGCACCTCTTCCTCCATTGTAATAGTTACAGGGAGTTCTGTAACAATTGACTGTATGGCGGGCAATGTTTCAGCAGGATAAAAACTAATTTTTTGCTCAATCACCTGGCCCCTTTTAACGAGTACAGGAAAAGGAAGTGATAACGGGGTGCAAAAAGTTTTAAAAGAAGCATCGGTCCAATTGCGGTGATCTTCCATTTCAAAGGTATCGCCGGTAGTTTCTATGATGTATTGATGCTGCTTGTGGTTCCACTGTAAGTTTTTTATATTTACAAAAGGATTTTGTGGAGCAATGTTTAACGGAAAGGAAGAAGTTTCAACTGAGCCGTCGGCATGTGTTATTTTTAACGGCTGACCTGCCGTATTTTTTATTGGATGCAGCACACAAAAACCGGCCCTGTTTTTCCAAAAATCTGTAATCGCCGTGCCGGAGATAGCAAAATCTATTTTACCCTCGTCGCTGCCATTAATGACCACCTCCCATACGAAGCAGGTGTTTTTATTTTCTTCATACCTGCACCGGAACCGGATGCTGAAAGAATGATCAAGGATATCTAGTTTTTCCTCTTCAAGAATTGGTTTGTAAGTTCCCCAGTTTTTATCGCGAAGGGACATATGGATCATCCTGATAATTTCATTATCCCCGTATTTGATATGCCGGATGGACCCGTTTTCATAGATCATGGTGAAGGGGCCGGCAGTTAATTTTTTTTGTTCCGGCAGCGGCCCTTCGAAACCATATAACAGTTCATTGGATGTCATAAGAAAGATGGTTGATGGATGATGGTGGATGCTGTGCTGGTTACCTGGATATTAGATGGTTTATGCCGGATGCCGCCTGGTACTTAAAACCGGCTTTTATTTTTTTCCTGGAACCGGATACTATAATATTGGAAATTTATGCTGCATTTCTGAAACATTTAAAAACATTTCCACTATTTCTACCTTTTCATAATGCTACATCACAAATAGTTAAACCTCAATTCTCACTTCACTAACAGCAATATTTCTTCCAGGTAAAGTATCCAGTATCCAGCCCCGATTCTCTTAATAAATAAAATATTTCACATTAGATTGATCGATCTCGATTAAACCGGTGTTAACATGCACCGGCATAGGATTCACACCAGCGGCAGGATCATTGTTACTGAATAAATTTTTTCGATGTGCCCGGTCAAACAAAAGCTGTGCGCCATAACTTCCAAATAATTCCCGCTTCTGTCCCACGGTATATTGTATCACACCATCCTGGATGAGTTTCAGGTGTTCCGGTTCAAAGTCTACGGTAGTAACTTTAATTTTGCCCGTTTTTCCAGCTTCCCGCACAGCTAACGCGATACCCGGACCAGTAGCAGAAGTGAACCCGCATATCGCAGTAATGCCGGGGTTAGCTGTAATGACATCACTTGTCACTTTTGCGGCAGTCTCCAGGTTAGCGGCATCATTATATTTACCGATAAAAGTTATCCCCGGAGATTGTTTTAACGCATCCTGTAAGCCCTGCATACCCGCTTCCTGGTTGGACATTCCTAATATTCCCAGGCAGGCTACCTTGCCTTTTCCGCCGGTTAACTGCACCACTCTCTCCCCCTGTTTGTATCCCATGCTGTACCAATCACTGCCGATAAAACAATTGGGATGACTGCCTTCAATTTCGCTGTCGTACACTACCACGGGTATCCCTGCATCGGCTACTTTATTTATAGCTGTAGCCAGCCCCGGGTCGGTGCCATTGATCAGTAAGCCGGTAGGGCGTTCGTGTATTACCTGTTCGATGATCTCTACTATCTTTTGAACATCCCACTCTTCATTGCCTAAGACGGTGGTTTTAACACCCATTTGCCTGCCCCAGTTTTTAAAAGCTGTTTGTTCGTGATGCACGTACAACGGGAGGTTTACAGCAGCCGTGATCATGATATATTCTTCGTTCACAGCATCTGGCGTATTTAAAGTGCCGGCTACGGATGAAACCGCCCTGCCATTTTTTTCCCTTACCGGCAATTGGCAGGATGCGAATAAAAAACAGAGAATTCCAAAAGACAAATGAAAAACATTTGGAGGTGTGATATAACGGTTAGGCATATTCGGTTTTTTTACCTGTTTCTGATGTTTCCTGTTCTGTGATTTATATTTCGCTGCGTTACAGGATGCCTGGAATTTATCTGAGAATTCTTGTGCCATCGATTTTAAATTTACTATTCCCCGGCCAGGTAACCGAAATGGTAAAACTAAAACAATACATGTGGTTAAGAATACTGTCTTTAAACAATATTTGTCTAAGTTCTTTAATATGCCTGTATTCTCCGATAGTAAATTACTAAATCCCGATATAATACTATTTAGTTTGTAAGCTGCGAAAAAGTTTTTTTTAAAGTAGATTTATATCTTTACCGGCTTTCCCATCGCATATTAATATTACTTCTTTATTTTAAAACATGAAAAAATTCATTGGCATTGAAATAGGTGGTACCAAACTTCAGATCGTATCGGGAGATGAAGAGGCGCGGATAGACCAGCGATTCTATTATACAGTCGATCGTGCAAAAGGGGCAGCCGGGATCCTGGATCAAATCAGGGAAGCATTGAATTTTTGGAAAAATGGAGAGATAGCCGCAATCGGCGTGGGTTTTGGTGGCCCTGTCGACCGCCATCTCAATGCGGTCTATACCTCTCATCATATCGAAGGCTGGTCCGGTTTTCCCTTAGCCGGATGGCTGACCCGGCTAACAGGTGCTCCTGCGGTTATAGAAAATGATGCAAACGTAGCTGCCCTGGGCGAAGCGATCTATGGTGCAGGGAGCGGCAGGGAAATTGTTTTTTATGTGACACTTGGAAGCGGGGTTGGAGGCGGCCTTGTAACCGGGCAAAAAATATATCATGGTATTACACCGGGTGAAACAGAATTTGGTCATATCCGCCTCGATAAATCCGGGCGCATACTGGAATCCTCCTGCTCCGGTTGGGCCATCAATGAAAAAATAATCAAAGCAGCCGCCAGTCATCCCGAAAGTAAATTGGCGGACCTGGCAAAAGAAGTACCAGGTGCGGAGGCTAAAATTTTAATACGCGCAATTGAACAACAGGATTTGTCTGCCTTGCATATTTTTGAGGAAACGATTGATGACCTCGCATTAGGGTTGTCTCATGTTGTCCATTTATTTCATCCTGCCGTTATCATCCTTGGGGGTGGTTTTTCTCATACCGGTGAAATGCTGCGGAAAGCAGTTTCAGATCGTTTGGATCATTATATTATGAACGCTTTTAAACCGGGTCCGGATATTCTGCTCGCGGCATTAAAAGAAAATGCGGTTCCGGTGGGTTCACTTGTCCTGGCGCGGCAACATTCAATTGTTTAAAAATTTAATTATGCAAGATTTTATTAAAAAATACCTGTTGTTACACCAGGAAACACTGGACCGGTTGCCCCAGGGGAAGCTGGCCGATATCATAAATTTATTTAAACAGGCGCTGGATAATGACCGCCAGGTATTTGTATTTGGAAACGGGGGCAGCGCGGCAAATGCATCGCATTTTGTTACCGACTTGGGAAAAGGCTCCTCCGATAAAACTTATAAGCGTTTTCGTTGCCTTTCTCTCAATGACAATACAAACTGGATGACAGCCATCAGCAATGATTATTCTTATGATGAAGTCTACGTAAGGCAGTTGATGAATCTGGCAAGACCTGGTGATATTGTCTTTGTGATGAGTGTAAGCGGCAATTCGCCCAATCTTGTGACGGCACTTGAATGGTCGGCGCAGAACGATATTCACTCTATTGCACTGGTGGGTAATAAAAAAGGCAGGCTGGCAGAACTTGCAGATACGGTATTAATCGTAACCGATGAACATTACGGACGGGTGGAAGATGCCCACATGACCGTATGCCACATCATTGCTTATGCATTTATGGAGATCACTGAACTTCAACAACCATAAATGTCCCTGACTAAATGATTAAAAATGTTGTGGTAACCCAGCACGGTAATACCTGCATTAACGGGGGCCCTCGTTGCACAACCACGTTACAAAAGAAAAGTAACAACATTAATAGTGGACTTCCATTCTAACGATTGCCAGGGACCGATAGCAAATTGCCCATTCCTGATACGATCTTCTACACTTTAATAACAAGATTGTTTGGTTTGGTTTTGTCCGTTAGATTTACCACACGTATTTCACGCTGTAAAGACCAATTTAAACTACGACTGCTATGCTATTCTTTTCCCCGGTGCCTTCCTGTTCCTCCCAGCGTCACATTATAAACCTTACTACCCCCTCTCTAAATTATTAGCCCATGTCTGTAACACCCCGGACATATGATGAACAGGAATTAGTAAAGGATTTGCAGCGTGGAAAAAGCAGTGCCTTCATTGAACTCTATAACCGGCACCATGCCGCGCTCTACAATTATGCACTACGTTTTGTGAAAGTACCGGCTATCGCCGAAGATGTATTCAAAAATGTTTTTTTAAAAATTTGGGAGGTCCGCAAAAAAAAACTGGCCCAAGCTTTACGGCATACCTATATCGCATCTGCCGCAATAGCACAGGCTGCCGAATCAATTTCCCTGGTTCAACAATGTCCTGGAAACCAATTTATACTGGATCATTTAGGTAACCCCGGTATTGCTACTCATGATTTTGACGGTTTCAAAAAAAATATTAAAAGCTTTGCGGCTTACCCTAATGTTGCCGCGATTTTTAGCAATTAAATTTATCTGTGTTATCTTAATCGTAAATTGTCAACAAATGATAGCATTTATTATACACTCCATGTATTACACACTTGTTCATACTTATTAATATACCACCAGCATAATAGCAGTAGTAGAAAATGTAAACATTAAAACAATTTATATGGAACGGGTTGCTTTTAAAATGAAACTTTTCAAAGGTTTTGAAGAAGAATACAAAAGACGTCATGAGGCGATCTGGGACGATCTGAAATCTTTAATGAAGGCGCAGGGCGTAAAAGACTTTTCTATTTTCCTTGATGAAGAAACAGGTACTTTATTTGCGTACCTGGGGATAGATGATGTAAAAAAACTGCGTGATTTGCCACAGGAACCAGTGCAGCAAAGATGGTGGGCTTATATGAAAGACATCATGGAAACGAACCCCGACAATTCGCCGGTGCAAATACCTTTAACGGAAGTCTTTTATTTACGCTGACAGCTCTTCCCTCAAATTTTAAACCAATGCTCAACTCAGCTTCCTGTTTTGGTCATTTTGAAACGATCATCAGCACCCAGTCATCAAAACCTTTATCATTGGGTGAATGAAGGCGGTTTGAAATAGAAAATTCCCTTGTTTTTAAAAACCCCGGGAACAATTTTATAGATACCTGATGAGGATCAAACGATTTCGCACTAACTGCTGAGCGGAATCTCTTCATATTTACTCCTACCATTCTGTAAATAGCAGCTACTGTGCTATCCTTGTTAACGGCGCCTGTGGCATAATCTTCGCCTCCGGGAAAAATGGTGGCATTGAAGTAACCCCTGCCACTTATAAAAACCGAATGTGCCCAATCAGGCTTCATAGTATGCCAGGGTATCTCTTTTATAAACGACGGAAATATCTGCATGCTTTCTGTACCCTTCGTATTCAATGCATTTTTCCAGTTACTGTTCATACTCCATACTCCCTGTTGCCAAAAATATGACCGCTTGATCCACTAAAGAGCTACCTAGCAGGCCTGGCGCCTGATAATTTGAGTAGTAGCGTTCCTTTCATCTTTATTAGCACTTTCTGCCAATATATTCGGCATATGATAATTATTCAACCCTTAGCGGTATAACATCGTATAAACGTGGTGGTACTGCCAGTTGGTATCTGTTTCCATTGCCGGAAAATAAGTGTACGCAAAACTGAGGGTTTGCCATTTTGCTCCCGGAAATCTTTCCGCGGAGGACTTTCCCGGGTGTGCATGAAAACTGTGCAGGTGGGTGGTGTCGGCAGACGCGACCTTCCGCGAAGGCGAACGCTTCCAGCACGGCATTGTGGTCGCCTCCACTTATCCAAACCAGGTTCGGAAGATGCTTATACCTGTTGGCAAACCATTGTCCGTATTCCCTGCTTTTCTTTACTCCATCCGGGTATTGTTGAATGATCTCCAGCCAGCCGTCATGACAGCACCCAAGGTACAATGGGGCCACAAATACGGCAAAATTCATTTCAAGGCACAAATTTAAAACGCTGTCAACATGGGCAAAATATTGTTCATTGGGTTTATTGATATCATGATCAAAAAACGCGTTCGCACCATACGGCCTAGCGTTTAGACTGTCTTTAAATAATTGTGTGTCGGGAGTTATCTGTACCAGGATCGCGTTAAAGCCTTTGGCTTTACGGTTGGCCTGGTATTGTTTAACCTCCGGTGTTGTAAGTGCGTAAGATAGTCGCCATGTATCGGAGCCATTGATAAATACAGCCCTGCCTTTTGATCCACGAGGTACTTCTTATCCGGGCTTGCCTTTATGT
Organism: Ferruginibacter sp.; assembly: GCA_037719925.1. Lineage (GTDB taxonomy): Bacteria > Bacteroidota > Bacteroidia > Chitinophagales > Chitinophagaceae > Ferruginibacter. The sequence goes on along the minus strand of JBBJMD010000061.1, from coordinate 9,388 downwards.
GAAATTGAATATCCTGGCCATGCGACATGAATCCTGTCAATAGTAAAAAAATAGTTATTCGAATCATACCCTCTTGCTTATTATGAAGTTCCAAGTTCGTTCAAATGTGTTGCCCAACGTCATAAAAACTTGCCTTATGCTGATACAATGTTCTTTATTTACAACTCAGGCAATTCCATTAATCGCATAATAGGTACACATTTATAAACGAGGATTTATACTAAAACTCCCGGTAATCGCATATCGGGCCTTGACCAAATTCATCGAAAAATTTAGTTATTTGGTCGAAATGTTTTCAAAGTTTATCCTGATAAAATTAACTTTATTCTGCAGGTCATGAATAGCGATAAAAGGCTTCCATATTTTACACTGCAATTTTTTTAAAATGGAATTTGACAACGACAGGCTTCGAAAACACGCCAATAAAATTGAGATTTTTTATTGGGTTCTTTTAGGATTAATGATTCCCCTCGTCAACAGCCTAAGTTTTTTTCCGGGCGATGTAAAAATGTGGCCTATACTATTGATTGTTAACGCTATTATATTACCCGCTTATCTTTTTTATTCAATGGTGGTAGTGCCTGGCTTCTTATTTAAAAACCGGCACTTTCTCTTTACCCTTGTCAGCACCTTTTTTTTAATTGTAATTCACCTGCTGGTATTTTCCATATACGTTATAGTTTTGAAATTCAGCCTGTCGCCCCAGGAACAAAATTATTTTATGTATGATTTAGGTACCATTACCCGGGAAAGTGTATGGATAATAATCTATATGTCCCTCGCTGCCGCTATCGCATTTATAAAAAAAGGCTTAGATGAAAAGGACCTGGTGGTAAACCTGAAGAAAGATAACACCTCTTTCAAACTCAAATACCTGCGCGCCCAGTTAAATCCGCATTTTCTTTTTAACACTTTGAATAGTATCTATTCACTTAGCCTGCAGAAATCAGATAAAGCTCCTGAAATGGTGATTAAATTAGCCGACCTGATGCGCTACCTGGTAGATGATTGTACAGAAGATAAAGTTCCTTTAAACAAGGAAATAGAATTTATCCATAATTATATTGCGATTGAAAAAATCAGGCACAATGCTGATATCAGGTTTTCTGTTGAAGGAAAAACCGACGGCATCATGATAGAGCCGTTTTTATTTATATCCTTTATTGAGAACGGGTTTAAACATGCGTTTGAAGATACCTTTACGGGTTCCTTTATTTATATCACGATAAAAGTGGATTCAGGAGAGATCGTATTGAATGTGATCAATAATACAAATATCGACCTGGAAACGCAGGCAAAAAGAATCAGCGGTACAGGACTTACGAACAGCAAAAGCTTGCTGGAATTATTATACCCGGATTCCCATGCGCTCAATATCATCCAGACCGAGAACGAAGATGCAAGAAAAAATTTGCTGAGGGTGAAAAATGCGCGGCAGCGCCTGGAAACGTTCTATCCTGATTCTCACACGCTTGATGTAATTTTAAGTAACAATGCCTTTACGGTATCATTAATTATTAAACCGAGGCTTACTTGATAAAGTGTATCATAGTGGAGGATGAAATCCTTGCCCGGCAGGTTATTAAAAACCACCTGCAACATACAGGGCAATTTGAACTGGTGGCTACCTGTAATAATGCACTGGAAGCAACCGAAATTTTAACTAAGCATGAAGTTGACCTGGTATTCCTCGACATACAATTACCGGGTATGACAGGCCTGAATTTTTTACGGTCATTGTTAAATCCGCCCCTGGTGGTGCTCACCACTGCCTATGCGGAATACGCGCTGGAAAGTTATGAATTCAATGTAATTGATTATTTGCTAAAACCGGTTTCTTTTGAGCGTTTCTCCAGGGCCGTCAATAAAATTATTGATGGCAGGCTATCCACAATGCCCGCAAATGGAAAAAATAGTTTGACTGCCGATCACATTTTTATAAAAAGTAATAGCAAATTTTTTAAGGTAAATTTTTCCGAAATCATTTATATCGAGGGGATGAAGGACTACCTGAAAATCCATACGACTGAATCCAGGTTGGTAACGCATCAAACCATGGGCGAGATGGAAAAGATATTGCCTGTTAAACAATTTATACGGGTTCATAAATCTTATATTGCTGCCATACCTTATATCAGGAGCATTAATGGAAACTCTATAAATATGCTTCAGGCTACCATCCCGATCGGTAGCCATTATAAAGATGGATTGATGAATATTATTGGCAACAGGTAGCCCCGCCTCGAATCTGCGCTTTCATTTTTTTTATGAGTGCCCGGTAAAGGATGATCAATATGCCTTCAATTCTCCTTCGGTCCGCTGCAAATTTATGATTCAGGTTTTGTATACTTTTGAATCTTACAGGGTTCAAAACTTATCTAAACAATAACCCAACTGATTTCACCAATTATCAACAGGGATTCCCGATATTTATGCTCCCGGTTGTATTTGTAATTTAAAAAGAAAATTAACAGTTGCTATACCTGAAAAAAATGCATTTACATCCCGGGTAATTACTGAGGGTCATTCATTTTCAATAAATTAAATATCCTGGCACCAACTTTTTAATGAACCATTACATGAAAAAATTTCAATATTTAATTTTCCTCGTACTTATAATAGCTACCGTGGATTGTACGCAACCCTCACCTTCCGGACAAGTAGCAGCATTACCGGATAGCAACGCTTTAAAAAACCAGGGCTTGTATTTACCAGCCGGCCTGCAGGCTACTTTATGGGCAGAGTCTCCCATGTTTTATAACCCCACCAATATGGACGTGGACAGCCGGGGAAGGATATGGATCACTGAAGCGGTAAATTACAGGAATTTCAACAATGATTCCACTAACATTCTTCATCATACCAGGGGTGACAGGATAATGATACTAGAGGATACAAACGGGGATGGCAAAGCTGATACATCAAAAATATTTGTGGAAGATACCAGCCTTGTTTCACCGTTAGGCATTGCGGTGATAGGTAATAAAACAATTGTTTCCTGCTCACCCAACCTTATTGTATATACGGATGAAGACGGGGATGACAAGCCTGATAAAAAGGAAATTTTGCTGCAGGGTTTTGGCGGAAAAGACCATGACCATTCTCTTCATGCTTTAATAGCCGGGCCGGATGGCCACTGGTATTTCAACACCGGCAACGCGGGGCCTCATATTGTTACGGATAAAAAAGGCTGGACATTACGGTCGGGAAGCCTTTATACCGGCGGCACACCCTATAATGATAAGAATGAGGGCAATATGAAAAGTGACGATGGAAAAGTATGGGTGGGCGGATTGGCCTTATCGGTTCAGCCGGATGGTTCCGGTTTAAAAGTATTAGGGCATAATTTTAGAAATGCCTATGAGCTAACGATGGATTCTTATGGTAATTTCTGGCAAAATGATAATGACGATGAACTGGCCGCCTGCCGCACTTCATGGCTGATGGAAGGGGGAAATGCCGGGTATTTCAGCACTGACGGCACCCGGGCTGGCAGGCAGATCAGCGGCCCGACCAGGATATTTTTACCGCACACTGGCACCAGGAAGACCCGGGTGTTATGCCGGCCGGAGATCGCAGCGGTGCAGGCGCGCCAACAGGTATTGTTGTTAATGAGGGTGACGCTTTGGGCAAGTCATACCGTGGAATGGTTTTAAGTGCCGATGCGGGCAGAAACGTGATATTCGGCTATCATTCTAAAATAGTGAACTCGGGTTTCGTTCCGGCTGAAAGAAGCAATTTTATTACATCTTTAAGCCAGGATACATCCTTGTATGTATGGAACGACAGCACTGCTAACAGTCGCCAGGAAAAATGGTTCAGGCCAAGCGATGTTGCGATCGGAACTGATGGTGCTGTTTATGTGGCAGATTGGTATGATCCCGTAGTTGGCGGTCACCAGATGCAGGATAAAAAAGGTTATGGGAGGATATACCGGATCACGCCAAAAGGTAAAACACTTCACACGCCCGTTATCGATCTCACTTCTGTTGAAGGCCAGGTTGAAGCGCTGAAGAATCCCGCGATCAATGTACGCGGTCTTGGTTTCAACGAATTAACAAAACAGGGAGAAGCTGTCATTGAACCGGTCCGCTCCTTATTAAATAATGAAAACCCCTATATTAAAGCGAGAGCAATTTGGCTATTGCCCCGGTTAGGGCAAAATGGCATATTGGCAACTGCGGAACTCCTGAAAGACAGCGATGAAATTACAAGGGCCACGGCCTTTCGCTCTCTTCGTGCAACTGTACCTGTTATTTTGCCTTACGCCGTCAGCATGCAACATGATCCATCTCCGATTGTACGAAGGGAAATTATAATTGCGCTGCGCGATATTCCGTTTAGTAGTGCAAAACCCGTACTTCTTGAGCTCATCAAAAAATATGATGGCACTGACCGCTGGTACCTGGAAGCCATCGGTGCCACCGTAGCCGGCCATGAAGCGGAAATGTATCCTGAAATAAAAATGGCGCTTGCGCTCAATAAAACGCCGCTGCAATGGGACCAGCAAATGAGTACCCTTGCCTGGCGCCTTCATCCCCCCGATGCGCTGGATGATCTTCTTCTTCGCGCAACTGATTCCATGCTAACTCCCAAAGAAAGGCGGGCCGCCATTACTGCAATCGGCTTTATCCATAATAAAAAAGCCGCCGCAGCTATGTTCACATTAAGCAAACATACTACGACGGAGGTAAGAACCCAGGCAGCATATTGGTTATCATTCCGGCAGGGTAACGATTGGCATGCCCTGTTGAATTGGAAAAATATCAGCTTTAATACAGCTTTTGAACGAAAGCTTGCAGTAATGAAGGCAATAATGAAAGGAGTAACCGACGAGCATATTTCGTTGGATGCCCGGAAAGGGCGTCTGGAAAAAATGGCAAATGATTCAATTGGCGGTCAATTATTGATCGGGCTTGCTTCAGAAGATCGATTTCCGGCAGCCCTGGTACCCTTTATGGAAAAATCAATTTTCAACAACCCTGATATAACCGTGCGCGTGCAGGCCGGGAAATATTTTAAACAGCCGGGAGGTAAAAAAAATTATTCAATACCAGGTATCGCTTCGCTTGCAGCGGATGCCAAAATGGGAAAGACAGTATTTACCACGTACTGTGCTTCCTGTCATAAAATCGGACAGGAAGGAACCAATGTAGGGCCCGAACTGGGTATGATCGGTAAAAAATTTGACCAGACAGCTTTGCTCGATGCCATCATAAATCCAAGCGCCGGGGTAATGGCAGCCTATGAACCATGGCTGATCAATACAAAGGATGGCGGGTCTTTTTTTGGCTTCATGGTTAGTAATAATAAGAGAGCCATTATCATTAAAGATGTAACGGGGAAAACGCATTCAATCGCGTTAGCGAACATACGCTCCAGGCAGAAGCAAACAAAAAGCCTGATGCCCGAACCAGGATTGCGAGGCATGACCGAACAAGAATTGGCCGATGTAGTAAAATATCTGCAAAGTGATCACAGATCCAATTGACCTGGTACTTTTAAACAACGGCTGCCTTCCGGTTGTACCTGTTTCGGTAATCGGCGGGCGACAAACCGGTGATTTTTTTAAAAACAGTCCTGAAAGCCTTGCTGTCACCATATCCTACTTCATACATTACCTCGCTAACATTTTTCATGCTGCTTTCCAGCCATTTTTTGGCAGCTTCAATCTTGACCCTTTGTATGTATTCAATCGGCGTATTATTGGTGGCTTTCTTGAAACGCCTTTCAAAATGCCTTCTTCCGATGGTGAATTTTGTTGCAAGTTCTTCAACCGATATTTTCTCAGGTACATTATTTTCAATGAATTCCTGGGCCAGTTTTATAGGTTCATCCTCATGCTTCTTTTGACCGTTAAACATCATAAAAGGAGATTGCGTTTTCCTGTCTATTTCCAATGCAAATACTTTAGAAGCCGTAATTGCCATCTCGCGGCCAGCATGTTTTTCAACAAGGTGTAAAAGTAGGCTCCAATAAGAGGTTGCTCCGCCGCTTGAGTAAAGACCCTGTTGTTCTGTTACTACCCTTCCATCGACAAGCGTTACTGCGGAAAACATTTCCCGGAATTCAGGAGCTGTTTTCCAATGACTGCTACATTCTTTTCCATCTAATAACCTCGTAGCCGCAAGCAAAAAAGCACCCGTACAAAGACTTGCTACCTCGGCGCCGTTGTTGTATTGGTTAATTATCCACGGAATAATATCTTTATTTTTTATCAGCGCCTTTTTTAAATCGCCACTTAATGCCGGGATAATTACCAGGTCGGTCTTTTTAAGGTCTGGTAACAACATATCGGTATGAACTGAAAATATGCCCCCGTGCATCCTTACCTGTTTTGAAAGTCCAACGAGTTGTACATTGAACAAAGGTGGTAAATCTTCAATGGCTAAAAAATCATTAACTCCGGCAAACATCGTCCTGGAATCGACAATGCTGGCCATTACGGCCTCATTAGGCACAAGGATCGTTACATGCTTCATATAAAGTAATTTTCGTTTTTACGGGTATTCAAAATTTCCTGGAGGGGTATAGAATCGGCCGGTTGTTTAATGCACCCGGTGAAGTTACAATAAATACCAAAAGTCGCAAACAACCCTTTTTAAGTCACTTGCATACCCTACCAGCCTTCCCTGGATGATTTACATTTGTTGGGAAAGCAGCCTACCCGAAAGCATTGTACTGCTGGTTCAGTAAAACTTAAATCAAATAACATCATCAATAACCACACTTTAAAATGATCAACATGAAAAAGACAAAAATCATCTATTGGATCTTTACATCCCTTTTTGCAATACTAATGGCGATGTCAGCAATTCCGGATATCCTGTCGAGCCCTATCGCCGTTAAAGGTATGCATGAAGACCTGGGTTACCCGTTGTATTTCATCCCGTTTATCGGCGTGGCTAAAGTGTTAGGTGTAATAACCATCCTCATCCCCGGGTATCCCAGGATCAAAGAATGGGCCTATGCCGGTTTGGTATTTGATCTGTTGGGCGCAACTTATTCGATCATCGCGTCGGGACAGCCAGCCGGTAGCTGGATATTTATGGCGCTTCCACTATTGCTTGCTGCAGGTTCCTATATATTTTATCACAAAAAGTTAAAAGGCATTCAGTCTAAAAGCAATAGCTCAGCTTATGAATCACCCTTGCACCACGGCTCAACCGTTAATGCAGGACAGGCGAACCTCGCCGGATGATTTAGCGTTAGAAAAACTTCGGTTAATTTAATATCTTTTTTAATTGAAGCATTGTACGTCGTTAACTTTTATTTATTAAAAAGGGGTTAATGGGCGGTCCAAATTTAGTAAGATGAGGAAAATAATTGTATCAATGAATGTAACACTGGATGGTTGCATGGCCGGTCCTGACTATGAACTTGATTGGCATTTCAGGTATTGGGATGAAGAGATGTCAGACCACGCAAGTCTCCAGTTAAGCAATGCAGATACCATCCTGATGGGCCGGGTAACTTATAATGCAATGTCGAAATATTGGCCGTATGTAATTAATGAACCCTCTTACCCACGCGCTGATATTCCTTTTGCCGAAATGATGAACAACCACCGGAAGATCGTTTTTTCGGGTACGCTCAAAAGTGTTTCCTGGAATAATACGAGACTGGCAAAGCTAAATGACCGGAAAAAAATAATGAAGCTGAAGAAACGCGCGGGAAAGAACATTATCATCTACGGAAGCGGCAGAGTTGTTTCGGCGCTGATGCGTTGGGGTTTGATCGATGAATATTTACTCTGGATACACCCGGTAGTCTTAAGCAATGGCCAGCAATTATTTAAAGCGCTGGAAAACGATATGAGCCTGGAACTCGATACAGTAAAAAAATTCAATTCCGGGGTAGTGCTGGTTTGTTACCATGCCGGGAAAAACCAGGATACTTCACAATGGTGAATAAAACCTTCTGTATTTGCGAAGGCAGGAATTCAAAATGGGTTTTGCCCGTTACAATTGCTAAATTGAATAAATGAAAATTCAGGAGAAGAACATAATCTAAAAATATTTAAGGAGCAGCCCTAATAAAAGCTGTTGGCGATCTGATTGTCGCTGGACATACCTCTGCATTTGTAAATGTATTGTTGCAGTAGCCATTATATCTTCATTTCAATCATCCATACATGTCCAAATGGATCTTTTGTTTCTCCCTGGCGATATCCGTAGTCATAACTTTGTGCAGGGGATACTTATGTTGCTCCGGCCTCAATTGCTCTCGATATGGTCTGGTCTACATCTAAAACAAAAAGGCCAATCAAAACAGTTGTTGCATTGATACCCTGCGGACTAAATTTACCAGCGCTTTTGCACCTTCTATAGATAGTTCGGCAACATGAATCGAAACATCATCATTTGTCCATCGCCGCAATTCCTCAGCACCAAAGGCTTTTTCATAGAAACTTATATCATTCATTCCTCCTGCTATGTAAAGTAGTGGTGCAAAACTTGTTCTTTTTATTGCACTCATGCTGTTAATTATTTTGAATTTTAAGGATTGATATTTAGGGTTCTGTCAAGGGAGCGCTTTATGCTAAAATAAACATTTTGTTTATCCATTCGGGTTGCAATAATGTAATGAACCGTTTTGGTAAAGTAATTTTTAGTAGCAAGGCCGCCTAAAAGACATTTTACTATCTGTTGGTTTAAGCATTCTAAAAGCGTCCATGAAGGAATTTACCAATATTTTACTCCTGTAATTTCACCAAATATCCGTCTAAAAAGCTTGCAAAATTTTTGAAGCCGCGTTATTCGACTTCGATGGATATTCCGATTTCAAGATAGCAGTATGCCAAACAGTTACCCGTTGCCTGAGATGTAGCAACATTTTCTATTCCTTGATTGTGTAGCCGTTTTTATATTTTGATCGTAACGCTTATTTTTTGACCGGTCACTTGTTTATGACCCGGGCTTATTTTGGTAGTTTTGGTATCCAATTCTAATTTAGAGACGATCAGGCCGGTCTCATCCTGAAATTTTTTTATACCCTGAAGGATACTTTTTTCCAGCAGGAATTTCCTTTCTTTTACTTGTTCAATATCCATGATATATATTTTTGTTTAGTAAGAATTAATAAAGAAGGTAATTGCCATCATCTCTTTACAGCATAACGAGTCGATTAGCTTCACAGACACAATTGTATAAACTATTTCCTGGTGATGAAATCCTACCCGGAAAAACTGAATTTACTATAATATTATCTCTCAAAAAGTTGTCGGGCCACTATCTTTCCAATTTGTCGACTGTTACCTGTCGTGGTATTCTTTCGATATTTAAGATAAGGTTTTTGCCTTTCAATTTCCCCGGTTGATATCAGGAACATTCCACCGGGTTTGCGCCTGCAACAGTAAATTTTCAGATGACTACTGTATCAATAAATT
>JBBJMD010000217.1:0-6120 GCA_037719925.1 Ferruginibacter sp. | reverse complement strand
TTAAAGGTAAGGCCCTAAGTATAAAAAATAGTGCTACCTGGAATACATCACTTTACCAGGAAGCCAAAGCAAGCCCATCAAACCCTGTAGACATTCAACTCATCCCATATTATTCGTGGAGTAACCGGGGCGTTTCAGAAATGGCAGTATGGCTACCTTTTTCTCGTTAACTATTAAACCCTTTTAAATGATGGGCTCCAGCACCAGCTTACTTCTGCCACTTAGCATTATTTTGTTTGCCAGTTTTTTTCAAGGCACATTTGGATTGGGCATGAAATACATTAAACCATTAGCCTGGGAGGCATGGTGGTTAGTATATGCCCTTGTAGCGATGATTATATTACCCTGGCTATGGGCAACCCTCGCAGTACCCGATTTAATAGCCAGCATTATGGCGGCACCATCTAATGCTATCTGGATGGCAGCCTTATTCGGCTTTCTGTGGGGCATTGGCGGTATAATGTTCGGTGTAAGTGTAAATTATGTGGGTATTTCTATCACTTATGGTATAGTTATGGGCTTGGCTGCTTCTATGGGGTCAATAATTCCTCTTTTACAAATGGACAACTTTAGTTCTAACCCGGCAGTGCCCTATATAATATTAGGGGTACTACTCTTACTGGTTGGAGTAATTATTTCGGCGATAGCCGGTATAAAACGCGATAAATTACCAACTTACACTTCAGGGGATGTTACTTCTGGTAAAAGTAATTTTCAAAAAGGCCTACTCATTGCTATTGCAAGCGGGGTTCTTTCTGCTTTCTTAAACGTTGGGTTTACAAAAGCGGCACCAGTAGCAGAAGCCGCCGAGGCGCAGGGTGCCTTAGCCCGTAACGCAAGTCTGGCAGCGTGGGTAGTAGTATTGCTGGGTGCTTTTGTAATGAATATTCTTTACTCTTTATACCTCCTTTTCAAAAATAAGTCGTGGAAATCTTACCAAAATCCCGGTTCAGGGAAGGCCATTGGCTGGGCGGTTCTGACTGGTTTTTTTTGGTTTGCTGCATTGGGTGTTTACGGGCAGGGGGCAGCGTTAATGGGGGAACTTGGCCCTGTTATTGGCTGGCCGATGCTATTAGGCCTGGCCTTAATCATCAGCAATATTTGGGCTTACCGCGCCGGGGAATGGAAAGGCGCCGCAGCACCCTTTCGGATCATGCTTTTTGGCGTAGGAGTTTTAATTATAGCGTGTATGGTACTGGGGTTTTCAAATAGTTTATCCGCTTAAATTAATATTCTGATACAATCTTTGTATAGCAAAATGAGTATTATAAAACTTTTAAAAATTAGTTTAATCCTGGCCATACTATCCTGCCAGGGAGCTCAGGCCCAGAATAATAAAAATAACAGTAACGCAAATAGCGGAATAAATGCCCGCAAAAATGTATTATTTATTCTTTGTGATGATTTGAGATTTGATATGTTAGGATACGCAGGCAGCCCTGCTAAAACTCCAAATGTAGATGCCCTTGAAAAAGAGTCGGTCAATTTTAAAATGGCCATGACTACTACCGGTCTTTGTTCACCTTCAAGGGCGGCATTGCTTACCGGGCGGTTAGGCCACCGTACAGGGCTTGATGACAATGTGCAATTGTGGCATTCGCGCCTTTTGGGTTTAGATTTAAAGCACACTACCCTAATAGAATGGGCTATAAAAGCAGGGTATTGGACGGGATATTTTGGTAAATGGCATTTAGGTGCCCTTGGCCCCATTAAAAGAGGCGCCAACCGATTTTCCGAAGGTGCCGGTATGGAGAATAATTTAGGTTTTGGCAAAAAACCTGATTTTCAAGCAGTAAAAAATTATTACAATAGTAATACAGATGTAGAAAAACCGCATTATTACGCTTTAACTAAAGGAGGGTATGAAGAATCGCAACCTAAAAAAGAAGTTAATGATGCTGTAGCCTTTCTGGAAGAAGCAACAAAAATAAATCAGCCTTTTTTTCTTACAGTCAGCTTTCATGCACCTCATCCCCCCTATCGGGTTCCAAAGCCGTTTGACACTATGTACGATTACCGGAAAGTTGAATTACCCGGCAGCATAACAGACCCTTTTGAGAACAAGCCACCGGGACAACGTGAAATATTGTGGCCATGGCACGATGTCGGACACATGAGAAAAGAAGATTGGCAAAAAACCATCGCCTATTCCCAGGGAAATATGAGCTTGCTTGATCAAGCTATAGGCGAGGTGTTAAACGCTTTAAAAAAAAGCGGCAATTGGCAAAATACGCTTATAGTTTTTGCGGGCGACCAGGGCAGCATGCTTGCCGACCACGGATTATATGATAAAATGGCCTACAGCTACGACGAACTTATGCGTATTCCGATACTCATAAAAGCACCCGGAATAACGCCTAAGCAGATAGACCGACAAGTTTCCCTTATAGATATAAATCAAACTTTAGTAGAATGGATGGGATTGAAACCAACACAGCCTAACCTGGATAGCCGTTCACTTTTCCCGCTTCTTAAAAACGGAAATACAGGATGGAATACTCCTGATGAAGCATATTACAGATACGAATGGTATAATGGCTCCTGGTTTGGCGTGCGAACCATCCGTACACCAGAATACAAATACTGTTGGAATCCGGTGGGAGAAATCGATGAACTATACGATCTGAAAAAAGATCCGAGAGAAATAATTAATCAAATAGATAAACCAGCATATAAAAAAATACAGGAAGAACTACAATTGCGCCTTTTAAATCATCTAAAAGAAGTAGAAGATCCCCTATATGAAAAAATGAAATTGGTAAAAAAGATAAATCAATAAAACACATGGAACAAACTATTGCTGCTGAGGTATTTGCGGAAGAAACATTGATAATCAATTATCCGGAAGCAAGCAAAGCAGTGAAAATTAAAACAATTGAGTCTTTTGTAGTCTTGCACCAACTTGAAAAAAGTTTCTATTTCTCTCAATGGGAATATGAAAAAAGACTTATTTGCTTAGTTAAAATAACCTTAGAAGACGGCACTTACGGCTGGGGGGAAGGTTATGGCCCTGCTTACATGATAAAAGAAGGGATAGAATTTTTTAAGCCGCTTTTATTAGGTCAAAATCCTATAGAAATTGAAAACCTCTGGCAAAAAATGTATGCCCGCTCGTTGGATTATAGCAGGAGAGGTGTTTTCCTTTCGGCTATAAGCGCTTTAGATATCGCCCTTTGGGATATTAAAGGAAAGATATTAAACCTACCTGTTTCAACATTATTAGGCGGGCGTAAACGGGAGCACATTAAAGCCTATGCCACAGGCATGTATTTTTCTGAAGGCGCAAATTTAAGTGCCAGACTTGCTGAAGAGGCCGCTGATTATAAAAAGCAGGGTTTTAGTGCAATGAAAATGAAAGTTGGGATAGGCATTAAAGAAGATTTGAAAAATATACAGGCTGTGCGGGAAGCTATTGGCGATGATATTGAATTAATGGTCGATTCCAATCATGCCTTTTGCTTAAAAGAAGCCTTGCAGTTGGCAAAAAAAATGGAAAGGTTTGATATTGCCTGGTTTGAAGAGCCTATATCCCCGGAAGAGTATGCCAACTATTATTATTTGCGAAAAAAAACCTCTATCCCTATTGCGGGCGGTGAGTGCGAATATTTACGTTATGGTTTTTTACATTTATTTCAGTCTAAAAGCGTAGATATCGCACAGCCTGATATTTGCTCGGCGGGCGGCCTTACCGAAGTAAAAAAAATATGCTGCATGGCACAGACTTTTGGAGTAGATATCGTGCCGCATACATGGGGCACTGGGATTGCCGTAAGTGCAGCTTTGCACCTGATGAGCAACTGGGATACAATTCCCGGCAGGTTACATCAACCAATTCCGCTTTTAGAATTAGACCGAACAGAAAATCCTTTACGCGATGAGTTAATTACACCAATGCTGGTAGTAGAAAACGGAATGGTTCAAGTGCCGGATAAACCAGGGCTGGGCGTAGAAGTAAACGAACAAATTTTAAAAAAATATTTAGCACATGAAAATAAACTTTGGCTATAAAAAATTATATATCGGTGGTACTTTATGCGAGGCAGCTGACAATCGTAAACATGAAGTTTTATGTCCGGCAACAGAAAAAGGTATAGCTGAAATTGCCTGGGCAACTAAAGCAGATACAGAAAAGGCGCTGAAAGTGCGAGAGAAGGTTTTAAGTACTGGAGCAATATATCTTTGAAAGAACGTACAGCTTGGATGAATCGTTTGCGTAATGCCCTGGCTGCCAAAGAAACCCTGCTACGTGAGTGTGTGATGTACGAGATGGGTAAACCCTGGGAAGCTACAGAAGAAGATTTTGAAACTGTAATGAACTCCCTGCAATGGTATCCGGAAGAACTGAAGAGACTGCGTGATCAAATGATCCCTGATGAAGAAAACACCCACTCGCACCGGATAATTTCTCAACCTCTTGGTGTGGCCGTTGCTATTTTAGCCTGGAATTTTCCTTTATTAAATCTCGGGTTTAAACTGGGCCCGGCTTTGGCGGCAGGCTGTAGCATCATTATTAAACCTTCAGAATATTCGCCCCTTTCTGCATACGTGATAGGCGAGATTTGCGCTGAAATAAACTTCCCAGCAGGAGTTATTAACATACTTTGGGACCAACGGAGGATACGGGAATTCCTATGTGTGAAAGCAAAATTCCCCGGTTAATCACCATGATTGGTTCTTCGGCCACGGGTCGAAAGCTCATTGCGCAAAGTGCCACTTCCGTAAAGCGAATGAGTATGGAATTAGAGGAAATGCGCCGGTATTAATTTTTAAAGACGCTGATGTAGAAAAAGCAGCAAGTGATGTAGCTGCTCTTAAATTTGGCAATTGCGGTCAGGTTTGCGTATCTCCTAACCGTGTTTTTGTCCATCAGGATATTATAGAGAGGTTTGAGGAATTGCTTATAGAAAAGGTTAAAAAAATTAAAATTGGCTTTGGAAAAGATCAGGAACCTACAATGGGGCCACTTATTAATGCCCAGGCCCGCATTCGGATAATTGAAATGGTGGAGGATGCGGTAGCGAAAGGCGCAACCCTGAGAAGTGGCGGCGGTGTGCCTGAAGGATTTAATGTGGGACATTTTTTTCAACCTACCATTTTAAAGGGCGTTACACCAGAAATGAGAGTTTACAGGGAAGAAGTTTTTGGCCCTGTAGCTTCTTTAATTTCTTTTGAAGACGAAGCAAGCATTTTAGAAAAAGCGAATGATACAGATGCGGGCCTGGTAGCCTACATATATACCCGGGATTTAAATCGCGTACAAAAATTAAGTGAACAACTCGAGTTTGGCGAAGTTCAGGTTAACGGTTTTAAATACGCTATTTATTTACCTCATGGCGGCATTAAAGAAAGTGGTATTGGTAAAGATTGCTCACAATATGCTTTGGATGATTATCTTATTAAAAAGCGGGTGACCACACAGTTGTGAATTGATTTATGACAGATCATCTATAGCTGTTTTACTTTAGAACCAATGAAGCACCACAATTAATCATATCATGAAAATCGTAAAAGGAAAGTATTCCTTTTTTGTTGTCCTGTTAACCGCCCTGATTTTTTCTTCGGGGTATGGAAATAAGTCTTCTAAAAATCATTTGGCAAAAGAAGTGGTGGTTAAATCCCCAACAAAGTATAATGTTTTGTTTATCGCCGTAGATGATTTAAGGCCAGAACTTGGTTGCTATGGCGTAAAAGCGATGCACTCGCCAAATATTGATCAATTGGCTGCTGAAGGTTTATTGTTTGAAAGAGCTTATTGCCAGCAAGCACTTTGTTCTCCGTCACGCACCAGTTTACTTACCGGCCTGCGGCCTGATGCTACACGAGTATACGATTTAGTAACCCACTTTCGCGTAAACAGGCCAGAGATAGTTACACTACCCCAGCATTTCAAAAACAACGGATATTATACAGCCGCAATTGCCAAAATTTTTCATAATACGCAAGACGATAAACCTTCCTGGAGCCAGCCGACCATATGGTTTGAGGATAAGGATGTAAGAGGTTATGTTAGCGAGGAAAATATAAAAATCGCCCGAGCAAATACTGTGATCAAAGGTTTAGGGCCATCCACAGAAGCTAGTGATTTACCAGACTCTCTTCATCAGGATTATAAAAATGCTT
>JBBJMD010000060.1:0-19717 GCA_037719925.1 Ferruginibacter sp. | reverse complement strand
GGTGCTCAAAATGAACCATCATATCGGGGCCCTGTATGCCATCCGGGTAACCGGGATAATTTTCTACTTCGGTAGTAATCGTTAACTGCCCACCGGGCTGAATACCCTGGTACAAAACAGGGTTCAGCCCTGCCCTGCTCGCATAAATCGCGGCCGTATATCCGGCAGGTCCTGAACCTATTATTAAACAATGAACTTTCTCTATCTCGCTATTTTCCATATGTTTTTTGTTGCCGCAAAATTACAGCAATTATTTTTTGCAAAGAAGGTTTTAAGATGAATGCTCTAAGGTTTAAGCTTTTATTACATCTTCGGGGTTACGTTACCCTGGTAGAAGGGCCGAGGTGTGTGTTTTATGACCCCGCGTTTAATATTGGCATTCATAAACAGTTTAAAAGTGCTACGTTTCCCGGCGAGGATAAAGTGGAAACTAGATTTCTGTAACCATTCTTTTCTCCCCCGCCTGTTACCCGTGCTTTATTTAGGGATGATCAGTGTTTGATAAAATGCCGCATAACCATAAAAATCACCTAGTGCCCCGTTACTTATGTTCCCGATCACTTTATTGGGCTGCGCGAAAGGATTACCGATACTTTGAAAGGCGAATTCCCATGTGCTCCAAAAAGTGTAGCTAGCCTTATCGATATTGCAAAGCTTTAGCGTAATGGTATCGCCTCTTCTAAAATAATTGCTGTCAAAGGAGATTAATTTATTCCGGTCCACACCAGGATCAACCTGCGATTCGTAGGTGGTATTATCAATAACCTGGTCATCAAAAACGGAATTTTCTCCGGGCAGGAATGGCCCATTGTTCCGGCTTGTAAAATAACGTACATAATTTCCCAGCCCGGGAGGATCGGTGATCTTAACCATTACAATAACATTATTGATATCATCCGAATACGGGGCAGGCTTCCACCATGCGGAATCCAATTTTTTCGTTAATGCCGGAATGGTTGTAACAGCAGTATATTCTTTCCCATCCGCTTTAATGTTGAGGGTATACTTTGTATTAAAGGCGCCAAAAAATGCCGTTGCCAGGTTGGCGGTGTCGATACTATATGAATAAACCGTAATGCCCCCTCCGAGCTCTGTTCCATATTCTTTTAATTTATGGCTGAGCACTCCATTTGAAATAGTTACCTCAGCATTGTGCACAAAGGAATTAAGCAATAAAGCGGGATTAAGTGTAGCAAAAAAATCCAGGCTTTTAGTGAGCACGACTACCGGAGGCCGTTCGTTTTCAATAGTTGCATCTACCACTAATAAATCTTCAGAATTCTTCAGATCAAAATTAATGTCTTTTTCACATGAAGAAAAAAACGCAAGTATTAAAAGGGCCCCGATTACCTTGTTCATTCTATAAAATTACCTTGTTATTACAAAATTTAAAGTTAATAGTTCATTAAGAACCTGGGCGGATACAAAGGGTTATGAATTAACAGCAGCTGACATGCAGTTGTATAAACGGTGGGATATCTTTTTTTTACTTGTTCAGTAATGGTTTTAACGTATAACCCTCTTTGCGAAGCAAACTTATCAGCCCTTCCTTGCCTACGAGGTGGCCAGCTCCAACGGCTACGAACACACGCTCTTTTTTCAGGATGGTATTTAACTGTTTCACCCAATTCTTATTGCGTGAATTTAATAACAGGTCCTGGTGATCCTCCATCCCAAACTCACTGTCTTTAAATAAATTTTCAATTTCGCTAAGTTGCTGAGTTTTATAAACCGTCATCATTGTATCAAAATACTTTTTGTAAGATGCCAGGCTATCTATAGATTTCAAAAGTTCTTTTGCCTGTTCTTCGTACGGGATACTATCAAATACGGCCGCCTGGAATTCCATTGTTTCCAACCCCTTTATTTCTTTTTTTTGTTGTTTGGCAAGTTTCATCAACTCTTCTTCCACCCCGGAAACGGTTTTGCAGGGCATCATTTTAGGATATAGCATGGCGGCAAGAAAAAAGGGTTTGGTGGTTTGAAGAAACCCGACAGGCATATGCAGACTGTCTTTAAAAAAAGACGTTACTTTCTGATATTCTTCCATTGTATACAAGTCCTGTAATTTTTTCCCGTCCTTCATATGCATCAGCATCAAACCACCGAGCATCACAGACATATCGTCCATATCCATTTCGAGGTATACAACAGCCGAGTTCGTAAGGGCCGTTTTTAACTGTTCACTAAAATTTATATCATTTTTGCACATCATATGAAAAGTGCCAAAAAGATAAGAAGGCATATCCAGCCCCTTGCCGCTTACTTCCCATAACAAGGTGTTGTCGTCCGGGTTTAATTTTAATGTGGTTGATTTAGTTTGCGCGTTACAGGAGCAGAACAAAAACATGGCACCCAGCACTTTAAGAATGGTCATTTTGATCGTTTTATTTAATTACACACTAATTCTGCTCAATTTAACGTTTTATAGAGGAAATAAGGGATCCTCCCTTAAAATTTAGCCAACAACCCTTATATGAAATACACTCCTTTTCTTGTGTCCACATTGTTATTCCTATGCATCACCGTTTCCGCCCAAAAAGATATTCCTGCTTATGGTAAAGTAGATAAGGCAGACTTTGAAATTAAAGAATGCGCATTTGATAACGCCGCAGAAGCAATGGTATTGTTTGATGTAGGGGAAGTTTATTGCAACCTTAATATGAATTCCGTTACCAGCAATTACCTTAGAACGGAACTTTCAAAACATGTAAGAATCAAGATACTGACAGATAAAGGGCTTAACAATGCCGATATCAAAATACGTTACTATTCGAATCATGGGATTGAATCGATTGAAAATATTTCTGCCCAAACGATTAACCTCGACGCGGCCGGTAATATGGTTTACACCAAAGTAGATAAAAATCTTATCTACCGTAAAAAATTGAATAAGCGATATTCAGAAGTGATCTTTACTTTTCCTGAAGTGAAAAAAGGGAGCATCATTGAATACAAATATGACGATAATGCGAATGGACTGATGGCACTTAAAAATTGGTATTTCCAACGATCAATACCCGTGAGGCTTAGCCGTTATACAATGAACTTTCCCAATGAGCTGAACGTATCAGCCAGTTTGAAAGGCGCCCTGGCTGTGGATAATAAAGAGGAGCAGAAAAATAACAGGAATGTAAAAGCGTATACAATGAAAGATATCCCTGCCTTAAGGGATGAAGCATATATTACCTGTGATGAAGATTACCTGCAACAGGTTATCCCTATTATGCTGTCAGCAGATTTCCCTGGCCAGCTAAGGAAGGACCTTTTATATACCTGGCCCGAAATAATTAAGCTCCTGATGGATGATGAAGATTTTGGCATCCAGTTAAAAAAGAATATTCCACGTACCACCGACCTTGATGCGTTGCTGGAGAAAGCTACGGACCCATACAGCAAAATGGTTATTATTCATGATTATGTCAGGAAGAATATGCAATGGAATGAGTATCACGGTATTTGGGCATTGGATGGCGTAAAGGCCGCATGGAAAGATAAAAAAGGCACTTCCGGTGAGATCAATCTTATATTGGTAAACCTGCTAAAAGAGGCAGGCCTTAATGTTCACCCTTTACTGGTAAGCACCCGGGAAAATGGCCGTGTTAACACCGGGATCGCAGGTATCGATCAATTCAATAAAGTACTGGCTTATGTGGAAATTAACAAGCATATGTATGTACTGGATGCCACGGACAAATACACGCCTTCAAACCTGATACCTTATGAAGTACTTTTCTCGGAAGGGCTGGCAATTGAAAAATTAAGCACCTTCGAATGGGGTTGGAAAACGTTATGGAACCAGAACAACAGTTTTAAGAACATCACCATAATAAGGGGCATTATCGATGAAAACGGATCAATAAAAGGAGATGCCAATATTACTTCCTCGGAATACAGCCGCCTCGAAAGAATGCCGGTTTTAAAAAAGGGAAAACAACATTTCATTGAAACATACTTTACCTCAAGGAATGCTGCCATGAGCGTCGACAGCCTGAAAATTGAAAATGAGGCGGATGATTCCCTACCGCTTGTACAGCACGTAAATTTTAAAACGAAAACAAGCTCTTCCGGAGATTATCATTACTTTACCACTAACCTTTTTGCCGGCTTCGATAAAAATCCCTTTATCGCTGACAACCGTTTTTCAGATGTATTTTTTGGAAGCAATCAAAAGTATATGATACTGGGGCAGTATACAATACCAGAGGGCTACCAGTTTGATGAATTGCCAGGGAATATCAGGATGATTATGCCGGATACAAGCATTGTTTTTTCCAGGATAATGGAAGTAAAGAATAACGAAATTGCTGTAAGAATTTCGTTGGAAATTAAAAAACCGTTTTATTCAATTGAGGATTACCCTTATTTCCAGGAGTTTTATAAGAAGCTTTTTGAAATGATAAATGAGCAGATCGTTTTTAAGAAAAAATGACTTTTACCAGTATGGGATTTAGTTTATACCCATAGCACCAGGCCTTCAAATATTTTGTTTGGGGATGATTAAAATAACACAACTTCAATGAGCAATTATAAAAAAGGGCCCCGGTTATGAAAAAAATAATTGTAACAGCCATACCAGTGTTAATGCTGTTCCTGGGTTTTTCACAGGAAAAATTATACGATGTCTCTAAAATACCGGAAGAGCTTAAGAAAAACGCGTATTCCGTGATAAGGGAAGAGCAGTTAACCTTTGACATAAAATCAATTGATAAGGCCACTTACAAAGTTCATAAAGCGGTAACTATTTTAAATGAAAACGGGAGGAGCGAGTTGATATTTCACGAGTTCACAGATCAGTTCCGGTCACTGGAAAGCGCATCGATACAGCTGTTCGACAGCAAAGGGAATTCGGTGCAGAAATACAAGCGGTCAGATCTCTTGAAGCAAACCGCCGGAGATGGCCTTGTACCTGATGGAAAAGTTTATTATATTGAAGTGCCGGCTGCTTCCTATCCCGTAACGATACTTGTTGATTACGAAATAAAATTTACAGGCTGCTCCATTACCCGACTTATGCAGTTCAATTACCCGAGCAATCGGTAGAGCATTCTGTTTATACGGCGATGGTGCCGGTAGAGCTCGACCTGCGATTCAAAGGAAAAAACACCAATATAATCCCGGTAACAGGCAATGATGGAAAAGTAAAGAGCTACACCTGGACAGTGAAAAACATACCTGCGCTGAAAGACGAGCCAGGCAGCGTTAGTAGTGAAAGCAGGTATCCCCATATTCTTTTATCACCCAATAAATTTGAACTGGACGGATATGCAGGTGATATGACCAGCTGGGAAAACCTGGGCAAATGGTATGGAACATTAGTTAAGAACACAGGTAATTTAACCCCGGAACGAAAGCTTTTTTTTCAGGACCTGGTTAAAGACGCACCCAGCGACAGGGAAAAAGTTAAGATCATTTATAATTACCTGCAGGCTAACTGCAGGTACGTTTTGATCGTTTTGGGTATTGGCGGATTTAAGCCTTTTGAAGCTGATTTCGTAGACAAGAAAAAATATGGGGATTGTAAAGCCCTGAGCAATTACACCAAGGCTTGTTTAAATGCCATTGGGATCGAAAGCTATCATGCCCTCATCAATGCCTCTTATAATAAAGAGCCGGTTGACCCGGCTTTCCCCTACATGGGCTTTAATCATATGATCCTGTGTGTGCCCCTGCAAAAGGATTCCATCTGGCTGGAATGTACAAGCAACACAACTGATTTTGGCACGCTGGGGAATTTTACGGAAAACAGGAATGCCCTGCTTATACTGGAAGACGGCGGGAAACTTGTTGCCACACCCAAAAGCAAAGCTTCAGAAAATACATTTTCAACATATACTGTGATTGATCTTGCAGCCGATGGTTCGGGTAAAGTCGATGTGTCGATAAACACTACCGGCGAATACAAACAAGACCTGATGCATTATATCGTAAATCAAAAAAAGGATGACCAGAAGAGATACCTGGTTAATTTTATCGGGTATTCGCAGCCGGATGAATTTGAAATAAATTATAACCAGGCGGATAAAACAACTGCAACCAGGATGACCATGACCATGGGTAAAATTCCTGAATTTACCGCAGGTAAAAAAGTCTTCCTTAACCCGCGCATCTACAAAATTTGGAGCAATGCCTTGCCTAAAGCTGAGAGTCGCACGCAGGATTTTTATTTTGAACATCCCTTTATTAAAACAGATACTACCGTTTACAAAATGGTGGAGGGGTTCGGACTGGAAACTTTGCCCAGGGCAAAAAAATTAATTTTTGAGTTTGGTAGTTTCACTACGGTATACGAATTTGATGAAGCTGCAAAATCGATTCGGTCGGTGGCGCGGCTTGAACTAAATCAATACAAAATACCGGCCGCTAAATTTTTGGCAGCTAAAAATTTCTTTAATGAAGTTTTGAACGAGTACACCGAGAAGATAGTGATTAAAAAATTGTAGGAGCAATTGCTGTGAACACAAATGGTAAATATGCCTGGCAACGGGAACGTTCATCCCAATAGTTGTTATTCCATTGGCAAGGTGAGGGTTTCTCCTACCCTATTCCGTATAAACTTCCGCCCTTTTCGAAAAGCCGGCTGATCTTTTTTTCCGTAACCGGGTCTACTTCTACAGGGGGCGCATGATGCGGCTTCGCCCTTGCATCAAATACCAACGGGCCGCTGCAGCCCCAATGCTTGTTTTCATTAAAAGAGCCAATGCCATGCATATCGTGCGAAGGATTGCATCTTGTAAAGGTTACCCATAAAAAGTTCCGCATGCTGGCACTTATAAATCCCGCATTATCGCAAAGAACCAGTATTGGCACGGTGTGCAGTTCCCTTAGATGGCCGGTCAGCTGCGCGTTTAGTGTATCCATTTCTTTTTGTGCGCCGGCATAGCTCTTAAAAGTTTGCGTGGCCAGTGCAATTACTCCGGGCATTATAATTTGCGGGTTGTCAAAATACTGAAGTGTTTGCAGGCATTCCGGCACAACCGTTGCCAGTTCTCTTATCACTTTTCCATAAGCTGCCAGCACTACTTTACTGCCGGAGTTAAGCGACGTTCCGGAATAGTCGAGCGTATCAATCGTAGTATTTGTTTGGAAATGTATATCTCTGGAAAGATCGATCCTTTGAAAAATAAATTGCAAATAATTACTGATATCGGAAGTACTTAATTTATTGGCATCATCGGCGGTAATGAACAGGAATTTAGCAAGGCTCAATTGTCCCGTTCCCAGGATATGATGGGCGATGGTCAATATTTCGGCCGGTTGCCTTGCGGGTGCATAAGGGGTATACCGCTCACTGCCAATAGCTAACAACAACGGGTGTACGCCGGCAGCGTCCACGGCATGCACTTCTTTTAATCCTGGTATTTCATCCTGTACAGCCGAACCGGTTATTTCATGGATCAATTGGCCAAAGCTGGTGTCTTCCTGGGGCGGCCGGCCCACAACGGTAAAAGGCCAGATAGCGTTTTTCTTTGCATAAACCTTGTGAACTTTCATCAGGGGAAAATCATGCGTTAAGCTGTAATAACCCAGGTGGTCGCCAAACGGCCCTTCCCGTTTATTCTCGCCTGGCCATACTTCTCCTGTTATTACAAAGTCGGCGTCGGTGCTAATGCAATAGCCATCAACATAAGTATACCGGAACCTCCTGTTACCCAATACGCCGGCAAAGGTCATCTCGCTGATGCCTTCAGGTAAAGGCATTACGGCGCTTACACTGTGTGACGGAGGCCCACCTGCAAATATGCTCACTTTTAATGGAAGGCCTCTTTTGTTAGCCTTGGTTTGATGAACGCCAATGCCACGGTGCAGTTGATAATGCAAGCCAATTTCTTTATTGAATTCGTAGTCGTTTCCTGATAGTTGTATTCGGTACATACCAAGGTTAGCATGCAGGATGCCCGGCTCATCCATGTCTTCTGTGTACACCTGCGGAAGCGTTACAAATGCCCCTCCGTCGAGGGGCCAATGTTGTATCTGTGGTATATCGGCAATATTTATTTGTTGAAACAGTACCGGTTTGTCAAACGGGTTTCTTAAAGGCAAAGCCTTCAAAGCGGCAAGGCCGGCATTGAAATTTTGAATAGGATGTTTAAGTGCTTTAACGGGCTCGCTTTTTAATGCTATCAGTTGCTGCACTAAAGAAAGCGTATCCCTGAAAATAAATTTACTTCTTTCCAATGTGCCAAATATATTGGAAACTGCCCTGAAACGGCTTCCTTTAACATTTTCAAAAAGCAAGGCCGGGCCCCCGGCAGCATGAACGCGTAAATGAACAGCCGCCATTTCTAAAAAAGGGTCTACAGGTTCGATGATACGGACAAGCTGGCCATGTTTTGCAAGATCGGCTAAACTGGCTTCCAGAGATATATAGGCCATTCTTTAAAATTTCATTTCAAATGTAAAACACTACGGAGGGAGAATGGTTGAAAGCTCATTAATATATGTTGAGGGGGCAACCTGTGTTTCTTTTATTTTTACCCTGTTTGCCGTTGCCCCTATCAAAACCCGGCGATAGCCGGAAACTGATGCCTAACCCGGTGAAATAATACCAATCCTTGCTACCGGGATTGCCCCGGATGGTATTGGAAGGCGGGTATGCCAGTCCTGTCTTGTTTTCATCACCCCTGAAGGCAAGGTCAACTGCGCGCGGCCCGTTATTCAACAACAATCCTGTTTGATCAGCATAGGTTGTACTAAGATCATCCAGGTAATCAGTAAATGTTTTCCGGATGCCAAATTCAAAACGGACCCTGATATTTTCAGTAGGGGCCAGTTTTATCCCGAAGCCGAAAGGAAGGGCAATTGAATTAAGGCTATATTTGGTCCTTTCCATAAAAAAACCCTGCCCTTCTGTGCCCAATGGTTGCAAATTAACTTTAGTTCCGGTGGAATCGATTGCGTATGGATTAAAATGAAAACCGGCAATGCCTGCAAAAAAATAAGGGACCAGGCTCCTCTCGTAGGAATTCAGGAGATCATATTCGAGACCGAGCTGTATCTCCGTAACAGGTGATCCAAAACTGAGGTTACGGCCAAGATTGGTACCGCTTTTTTTGTCGTCTCCCTTTACCTTTCCAAATGTTACATTACCCCTTGCAAATAATTTAGGTGTTATCTCTTATAATGCACCTGCACCAACTGCCAGGTTTGCCTGTTGAAATGTAAATCTTTTGGACTGTATATCACCATGGTAATTCCCGATGCCGGTAAAAAAAGTAAGGTGGAATTTTTGAGCATGTACCTGGATAAAAGTTAATAGAATCCACGAAATTAAAAATGTTTTCTTCATACAACCTGTTATTCGAATGATAACAATCCATTTCTTAAAACTGCTAAGGCCGAAATTTGTTGATAATGCCAGGAAATAATACTATGTTTTAACTACCTGATTTTACCTTAGCAGCAACGGATGTTTTTACCTGGAAAGCAAGAAAGGAAGAACAAAGATATGCTATACCAATTAAACGAATCCTTGCCCAGGTATGAAAGAACCAGTTAATTATAGCTAAGGGTGTTCCAAATTCCTTCATGTATTGGTAATCACCATTATCAGCACGGGCATTGATCTTCCTATAATTATGTACGCAATACCACCCCCGATCATTTAAAAATCATTAATTTAATAAACATGTACCGATTAAGAAATATATAATACTACATTAGCAAAAGAATTTTTAAAGACCGATTGCCAAACCTTCCATATTTTACAGTATGCACCAATACATTCTTGCCCTCGACCAGGGCACCACGAGTTCAAGAGCGATTGTATTTGATGAGAACGGTTCCATTGTATCGCTTGCTCAAAAAGAATTTACGCAGTTTTTTCCAAAGCCGGGATGGGTGGAACATGACCCGAACGAAATATGGAGCACTCAATTGGGAGTAGCTGCAGAAGCCATTAGCAGGGCCGGCTTATCGGTGAAAGATATCGCCGCGATCGGCATTACCAATCAAAGGGAAACAGCAGTAGTTTGGGAGAGGAAAAGTGGTAAACCCGTTTATAATGCAATCGTATGGCAAGACAGGCGGACGGCTGATTTTTGTGATGAGTTAAAAGCGAACGGCACCGACCGTTTGATCCAGCAAAAAACCGGCCTTGTAACGGATGCTTATTTTTCAGCTACCAAGGTAAAATGGATACTAGATAATGTAGCCGGTGCAAGGGAAAAAGCGTATGAAGGTGAATTATGTTTCGGCACGATCGATACCTGGCTTTTGTGGAACCTTACTAAAGGACAGGTTCATGCCACAGATGTATCCAATGCTTCGAGGACAATGCTGTGCAACTTACATACGCTTCAATGGGACGGGGAATTGCAGGACATATTTGACATACCCGGCAATATGCTGCCCCAGATCCGCAGCAGCAGTGAAATATATGGATATACGCAAAATATTCTTTCTGCCCACAATATCCCGATTGCCGGAATAGCAGGAGATCAGCAAGCTGCCTTATTCGGGCAGATGTGTATCCTGCCAGGTATGGTTAAAAATACTTATGGCACCGGTTGCTTCATGTTAATGAATACAGGTGTAAAACCGGTGGCATCTACTAATAATTTATTAACAACTGTGGCCTGGAAGGTAAATGGAATAACCAATTATGCATTGGAAGGAAGTGTTTTTATTGCAGGGGCCGTTGTGCAATGGTTAAGGGATGGATTGGGAATCATTAAATCTTCAGCGGAGGTGGAAAACCTGGCTAACCAGGTTACCGGTAGTGAGGGTGTATACGTGGTACCTGCTTTTGCCGGGCTTGGCGCACCGCACTGGGACCAGCATGCTCGGGGCACCATAACGGGGCTCACACGGGGATCCACTGCCGCGCATATCGCCCGTGCCGCCCTGGAGAGCATTGCATACCAGACCATGGATGTATTAACAGCCATGGAAGCTGATTCCGGTATATCGATTAAAGAACTCAGAGCTGATGGCGGGGCAACGATCAATAATCTATTGATGCAGTTCCAGGCTGATATCATGAATACTTCGGTGGTAAGGCCGGTGATCACCGAAACAACTGCATTGGGTGCAGCATACCTGGCGGGGCTGGCAGTTGGCTATTGGGAAAATATCGAGGCTATACAGGATCAATGGCAGGCTGATAATAAATTTACCGTGTCAATGCAGGAAGATACCAGGAAGCATTTATTAAATGGCTGGAATAAGGCTGTAATAGCTGCAAGGGCGTGCGCAGGGTGATTGATGACCGGTTAGCGTAGAACATTTACTTTATATGGATCACCTAAAGGCGCCAATTTAGCTTTTCCGCATCAACAAAAATTACCAGGCCATATATATTACAAACAACTACGCACTTTCAACGATCAACAAAATGATGGACCGGGCGCGAATGTTACTGCAATTGGAAGACGTTCCGCAATGGGATATCATTATCATCGGAGGTGGCGCTACGGGCCTGGGAGCAGCCGTGGATGCAGCTTCAAGAGGATATAAAACACTGCTGGCCGAACAGTCAGATTTTTCGAAAGGCACGTCCAGCAGGAGTACAAAACTCGTGCATGGTGGCGTGCGGTACCTGGCGCAGGGGAATATCAAATTGGTTAGAGAAGCATTAAGGGAGCGCGGATTGCTATTGAAAAATGCGCCACATGTCTGCCATAATTTATCTTTTATTATTCCTTCTTTCCATTGGTGGCAAAAATGGTATTATGGACTCGGCCTGACGATTTATGAGACATTGTCCGGCAAATTAAGCCTGGGCAAAACCAGGATCCTTAATAAAAAAACCACGCAGGATTTGTTGCCTTCCATCTCTTCAAACAATTTAAACGGGGGCGTACTTTACCAGGATGGACAGTTTGATGATTCCAGGCTGGCTATTAACCTTGCCCAGACTGCTGAAGAACAGGGCGCAGCTATTATTAACTACTGCAAAATTACCGCACTAACAAAGACGGGTAAACGCATTTCAGGTGTTGAGTTACAGGATGTGCTTTCTGGAAGAGTTTATAAGGTAAAGGGCAAATCGGTCATTAATGCTACGGGGATTTTTACCGATAAGATCATGCAACTGGATGACCCGGCCCACCATCCGATTGTAACACCATCCCAGGGGGTGCATATTGTTGTTGATGCGAAATTTTTCCCGGGGCAAAAGGCAATGATGATTCCAAAAACAGATGATGGCCGTGTATTATTTGCCGTGCCCTGGAATGAAAGGATCGTATTGGGAACTACCGATACACCGGTGAATGAGATCTCACTGGAGCCAGGGGCCTTGCAGGAAGAAATCGATTTCATATTGCAACATATCAACCGTTATCTCAATATCGATATTGGCCGCGATGATATAAAAAGTGTTTTCGCGGGGCTAAGGCCTTTAATAAAAGTAAAGGGTAAGAAAGTTACCGCTTTCTTACCGCGTGATCATACCACTATCGTTTCAGGCAGTGGGCTCGTAACTGTTACGGGAGGAAAATGGACCACCTACCGTACCATGGGAAAGCACGCTGTTGATAACGCCGTATTCTCAGCAAAACTGGAAATGCGGCCTTGTGTAACTGAGTCATTGCCTATCCATGGATACACAGCTGGCGTGGCAACAGGTGATCCGCTCTACGTTTATGGCGGCGATGCGGTTGGCATAAATAATTTAATAAATGAAACCGAGCCACTGCGGGAAAAGATTCACAGCTCCCTGTCTTACTGCAAAGCTGTAGTTCTGTGGGCAGTAAAACACGAAATGGCGATGACCATAGAAGACGTTCTATCAAGAAGAACCCGGGCCTTACTACTGGATGCACGCGCAGCTATTGAGGCTGCGCCTTTAGTGGCCTCGATGATGGCCGGCGCTTTAGGCAAAGATGAAGATTGGGAATTGGAACAGGTGAAAGACTTTACAGTTGTTGCGGAAAAATATTTAATACATTAACTTGTTCATTAAAGTATATTATTTCCAATGCATAAATATTTTGGTATGAAGGAAATTATAATGGTTGGATTGCCTGGCGTTTTTGTTGCAACTTTCAAAATGATGGGTAATGTACTTACTGCACATACTCTTCAAGGCGGCATCACCATTTTTCTATAAACCCTCGTAAATACTTTCACCAGGTAACAGCTTTAAGTCTTTAAAAAACTAAAAATTTACAATATGACTCCTTTCTTTTCAGAACTAACAGGCACTGCGTTGATGATGATTTTAGGTAATGGTGTGGTGGCAAATGTGGTATTGGACAAAACAAAAGGAAATAGCAGTGGCTGGATCGTAATTACGTTTGGATGGGCAATCGCGGTTTTTGTAGGTGTAAATGCCGCAACTACCAGTAAATCCCACTTGAACCCGGCGGTAACTATTGCTTTTGCTGCACTAGGCAAATTTAGCTGGGGTGCCGTGCCCATCTATATTGCTGCACAGTTATTGGGAGCCATGATTGGTTCATTGCTGGTATGGGTGATGTACCGGCGCCACTTTAATGAAACAAATAATCCTGCTCTAAAACTTGCGGCATTTTGCACAGCGCCCGCGATGCGTAACACGGCCGATAACCTGCTTTCCGAGGTCATTGGAACTTTCGTTTTAATATTAGGGGTTTTATTTTTAACCGCACCAAAAAATAGTTTGGGAGGCCTGGATGCCTTACCGGTAGCGCTTTTGGTATTGGGTGTAGGGTTGAGCCTGGGTGGAACTACAGGATATGCAATAAACCCCGTAAGGGATTTGGGCCCCCGCATCATGCATGCAATTTTACCGGTAAAAGGAAAAGGTGGCAGTGATTGGTCATACAGCTGGATACCCATTGTTGGACCTGTTATCGGTTGCCTGCTTGCAGCGCTTTGTTTTTCTTTGGTTCAATAGACTATCTTTTAACTTTTAAAGGATTAAGGAAAAAACATTGGTTCAAACAGGCCGGTGCTCCTGGCATTTATCGTTTAGGAATGCTGAAATAGAAAGTGCTTCCAATATCAGGAACGGATTCTAACCATATTTTTCCTCCTTGCCTTTCTACTATTTTTTTACAAATAGAAAGCCCTATTCCTGTCCCTGAAAATTCATCCCGGTTATGTAGCCGCTGAAAAACAATAAATATCCTATCAAAAAATTTTGGCTCGATCCCTATTCCATTATCCTGCACTGAAAATACCCATTGATCATATTCTTCTATCGCTTCGATCCTTATAATGGGCGGTACTTCGCCGTGATATTTTAACGCATTGCTTACCAGGTTCTGCATTAACCGGAACATCTGCATTTTGCTCATGGCAGGGAGCACCGGTAATTCACCCACCCGCACGACAGCTTTTTGTTCATGGATCAGATTTTCAAAAACTTTCAGTGATTCTCTCACTACTTGGTTCATATCGACTGTTGGTTCGATGTCCATATTGGTGCCTGTCCGGGAGTATTCCAAAAGATCCATGATAAGTTTTTTCATACGGTTTGCACCGTCTACCGCAAAATGAATATATTGTTCACCCGTATCATCCAGTTTGGATTTATATTTCTGTTGCAGCATTTTTAGAAAGCTACTCACCATCCGCAAAGGTTCCTGGAGGTCATGAGAAACTATATAGGCGAAACGTTCAAGTTCTGCATTGGAGGTCTTTAACTGCAGCGCTTTTTGTTCCATGTGCTCATTGGATACCAATAATTCCTGCTCAATCTTCTTTCGTTCTGTTACATCAAACCCCATTCCGACAAGACAAGGTGTTCCTTCGTATTCGATGGCGATTGAATTGTAATAAAAAGGAATTTTTTTCCGTTCTTTTGTGAGCAGTTGAAACTCGGCGCCGGGCATTTTTTTCATGAATACATTCCGTATCCTTTGTTCCACGGTAGCTTTTATATCATCATCAAAAAAATCGAGCGGATGCATTTTCCTGATCTCTTCGGGGGTGTAACCGGTAACAGTTTCAAAATTTTTATTCCAGCGAATAAATCTGCCGGTATTATCATACAGGTAAAATATGCCGGGCAAATTATTGACAATGGAGTCTGACAGCTCTTTTTCTTTCACTAGTTTTTGCCGGTCTTTTATCCTTCCGGTTACATCCTGCATTACACCCAGTATCCTTACCGGCCTATAGTCATTGTCATATTTTATGTATGCCCGGTCATAAATATGTTTATAAGTGCCGTCCGGTTTTATAAAGCGAAATTCATTCGTTATAGAAACAGCTTTTTCTTCGATTGCTTTTCCAAAATTTTGCACCACCCTTTCACTGTCTTCAGGATGCAAACGAGAAAAATAAGTGTCAAGGTCTAATCTGTCTTTCCCCTGCACGAGGCCAAATAAATTATATAAATTTTCATTACCCACGGTTTCATTATTAATAAAATCATGATCCCACAAAGCGTCGTTGGTCGCTTTGGCAAGAAGCTCAAACCTTTCATTCGATTGCTTTAATTGTGCTTCCGCCATTTTTCTTTCGGTTATATCCCGTACAAAACCTATAAGAGAATAGCCCGCCGTCATTTTTGAATTAACTTCTATATCTAGGAGAGTTCCATCTTTTTTTTGCATTTTTCTCTCATAAAGAAGTGTTTCACCCATGATTAGGGCATCAATACGCAGCGGTTGCCTGGTAAGGTCTTCTTTGGGTAAAAAATGATTTACATAATTGCCAATTAGTTCTTCCTCATCATATCCCATCATATTGCAAATACTCTTATTCACTTCCATAATTATCCCTGCGAGGTCGGTGATGACGATACCATCTGATGCCTGTTCGATCAGGGACCTGTACTTGACCTCATTGGTAATAAGTGATAATTCAGCCTTTTTCTTTTCAGTAATATCTATTGCAGCGATTAGCCAGTTACGCTGATCGTTTAATTGAAGTTGTTCTACAGAAACAAGCAGGAAGATGGTATCGTCATCCGTTTTTTTTATTTCAATCTCCTGGTTTTTAAACGGTGCATTTGTTTTGAGCAGATCAGCGATGGGTGCTGGCAAGGCGCTACCGGATAAAGTTCCTTCAATAGCTGGAGCTGAGGCCTTGTCTGAATCGTCGCCTGCAAGTTGCTCTTTAGTTTTTGTACCCAACATGAAGGCAAAATTTTCATTCATATCCACCAACCTGTTCAGATCATCATAGATGGCCAGGCCAGGAGGTTAGATTGAAATATCCTTGAGAACTTTTGCTCACTTTCCTTTAGGGCTTTTTCCGTGATTTTCCTGTCCGTTATATTTCTAACAAATGCCAGTAAGTTTGAATCTGGCATCATACTTACATTGATCTCGATATCCATCAGGGTACCGTCTTTTTTGATCAGTTTTCGTTCAAGCATGGCCGTTTTACCCGACTGTAGCGCATCTGTGTTTGACTGCACCATGCCGATCTTTCTTTCCAGCATTAGGTCTTTAAGGTTGAGTTTGGCAAACTCTGCCCTGCTGTAACCAGATTCCGTATAAGCTCTTTTATTAAATTGATGAATGGTGCCGTCAAAAGAATAAACTATGATTCCATCAGAAGCCTGTTCAATCAAAGAGCGGTATTTTTCTTCACTTTTTTCCAGTTCCGCGGTACGTACTTTTACAAGCGCATTTAATTTATCAGGCCTTTTGACCACTATGAAAACAATCCAGCCACCAAGGAATGAAAACAAAAATCCCAGGACCGCCAGCAAAACGATATCCATGGAGACATTGTTATGATCCATTGGCATTGCTGAAAGCGTCCATTCACCGTCCGGCAGATCAACGGAAACAAAATCGCTGTATTTTATTCCCGGAGTGTGGCTGATAAAAAACTCCTCCTTTTTTGTTTCAGGATTGATCTTTGAAAGCTGGAAGTAATAATTACCAGCATGCGCGGTGTCAATACCCGCTGCTTTTAGCAAGTTTGACATTTTAATTATGACTGCTGAAAATCCCCAGAATTTATCATTCCTGAACACCGGCAAACGCCCTACCACTCCTACGCCTCCCTGTATTAAAGTTAACGGCCCCGCAAAAAAAAGTTCCTTTTTCCTTATCGCCTTGTATGCTTCTTTATTTCGCAACGGATCATTAAGGATATCATAGCCGAGGGCCCGGTCATTTCCTTTTACAGGATAAATATATTTTATTACCCCACCAGGTACAAGTTCGAGCGCATCAATATTCTGATTAGCGGCAATAATCTGGGAAGCTACGAGGTCATAATCCTTTACCGTGCCATCTTCCCGGATAAAAAATGAGAGCGTTTTAGTGGCCGACGTACTCTGCAGTAAAAGCTCCTGCAATTTTTCTTTCGCACCTTCAACCACCTTAAGTGTTTCGTGCTTTTTATTTTCTTTTTTTATTAAAAATCTTTGGTACACCAGCGTCCCTACCAGGGAAGCAAGGAGAATAAAAATTAAGATACCTGATAATAAAGGCCTTTTTTTTGAGGGAAAAAATGGTTGAGTTAAATTGGAAGGGTCGTTCAATTCATGATCCTGCTGCTGTTTATTATGTTGTAGCATTTTTGAAGTATAGTGTTCGGATAACTGGCGCGAATTGCGGGATAAATGTAGAATAAAATTATGATTAAGTTTCATGTATATTAACATCTCCCCCATCCTGAACTACCTACGAATTAATAGTGTTGCTTCCATCCGTTGCTTCCTGAAAATTCACCGGGGATACGCATTGGACATGCCAGGGAGAACATGTTTTTACTATATTGTGAGAGCGCCAGGCATTAGTTCCTGGGTGATTGTTTGCAACCTTCACTTAACAGGGAAGGGTCTTAAGGAGGCGAAATATTCGGTCCGCACGCACAGCAATTGGACATACCTGCAAAAACCATCGTATTGATTAAATTGTCGAATTCATCATATTACCGGTTTTAATTAAGGCATTCCAATTGTCCCCCTTACAGGGCTTTATCAATATTTTACTAATATATTTTTACCAAATACCGCCTCTCTGTGGCTTGGCATATCGTAACCGTCACGGCCTGGCGGTGTGGCGGCATTTGAAAATCGCCCTTTAGTTTTGGCTTTGTAATTCATATGAATAAGCTACTACTTTTCATTTTGGTTCTTTTTTTCTTTTACAATCCACATTAATGTATGCATAAACCTAAAAGAATATCTTCGTCGCGCCGCCATTTCGCCAACCCGCATCTTAGCGGTTCCTGCTTTTCTTCGTGAGGTTATTGTAACCTGGCTCAATTAAATATGTGGCAATATTACTACGCTAATACAGTGTTCAATTCTACAATTTAAAGTTTTAAAATACTTCAAATTTGTATGGTCTTGGCGATTGCCTTCGTCACAAAAAGCGGGAGTAAAAAGCATGTAAGATGAGCCCGTGAGGATAAAAGATGGATCAATCAAAAATCCGTAATAATTAAATTGTATGGAAGCCTTGGAAAATAGTATTTCAATCCTCATCATTGAAGATAATCCCGGTGACCAGGTATTACTGGAAGCACACCTTGAAAGTACTCATTTGTCTATCGCAAAGGTAACAATGGCTTCTACGATTGCTGAGGCGATCGGTTTTTTACAACAGGAATCCTATTCCCTGATATTCCTTGACTTCTTCCTGCCAGATAGTAATGGTTTGGAGTCATTCACCGAAATATGCAAGATAAATTCAAAGATCCCTGTCATTATCCTATCGGGATTATCTGATACGGCATTGTCGTTGAAAGCTATTGCATTGGGTGCGCAGGATTTTTTATTAAAAGGTTCCTACAACTGGCAATCACTTGAGAAGTCTGTATGGCACAGCATCGAAAGAAAAAAAAGTACCGAATTACTGAGAGAGAATAATGAACGCTACGACATCATTTCAAGAACTGCCGATGATATTATCTGGGATTGGGACCTTGTGATTGATAAAGTAAAGTGGGTGGGTCAAGGTTTAAAACAGTACCTGCCGCCTGATTTTTTAACAGGTGAAGAGATACCCTATAATTTTTGGGTGAACGGTTTACACCCAGACGAGCGGAAAGAAGTAATTGACAGTATTTACGGCGCAGTTGCTGCCGGAGAAAATTCATGGGGAAGTGATTACCGTTTCTTAAGAAATGATGGTACTTATTCCCATATAAATTCAAGAGGATACGTTATTAAAGATGACAACCAAAAACCTACCCGGGTAATTGGCTCTATGCAGGATATTACAGACAGGAAGAATGCCGAGATTGAAACGCAAAAGGCGAGATTTGAAGCGGAAGAGGCAAGGAAAACGCAGGAGCAGTTCCTTGCAAATATGAGCCATGAAATAAGGACACCTATGAATGGGGTAATCGGTATGACCCAGTTACTGGGGATGACGAAATTATCTGAAGACCAGGTTGAGTACGTGGAAACCATCAAAGAATCAGCATCAAACCTGATGGTAATCATAGATGATATCCTGGATCTTACAAAAATAGTAGCGGGCAAAATTACACTTATAAAAACGGATTATGTTTTAAAGGACCTGTTGCGCAACAGTATTAAAATAAACCAGTTCAGGGCAGACGAAAAAAATATTTCGCTTACGTGCGATGTTGATGAAAATATATGCCCGGTCTTATCAGGCGACCCCGGGCGTTTAAACCAGGTAGTGCTCAACCTCCTAAGCAACGCCATCAAATTTACAGATAAGGGGGAAGTAAGCATGAAGGTAAAACTTCTGAATGAAGACGATTCTGCGGTTTCGCTTGAATTTTCAGTGAGCGATACAGGCATCGGTATTGCAAAAGAAAAGGTAGCATCGGTGTTTGAACGCTTTATTCAGGTTTCCAGCGCAAGTACAAGGAAATATGGAGGAACCGGCCTTGGACTAAC
>JBBJMD010000216.1:0-6144 GCA_037719925.1 Ferruginibacter sp. | reverse complement strand
TCCCCTCCAACCCATCTGCGTTTACTGCTTACAGTTATAAACTATTCCACCGGCCCGATTTTTCGCTGGTTGAATATTCCGTGGGCCATGCCTTTGATTTTATTAAAGGCATCCAGCTACTGATCAGGCACTTTTTAACAACCGGGGCACCACCACCATTACAAAAGTTATTGTTAACGGCCGAACAGATCATAAAGAAGCCACAGTTTGAGATCATAGAAAATAACGCCAGGGCTGCCGACCTTTCGATTGCCCAGCAATTGCAACTAGGGAACTTTCTTAGGTATCATTACAAAAGAAGTATGCTGGACCTGCTGAATCTTTATTTTCAACTCGATGCCTGGTATGGTATGGCCATGGCTGTAAGAACGTACGGGCTCCAGTTCCCGGAATTTGTGGAAAGCGATCAACCCTTGCTGCGCACCGCAGGTCTGTACCATATCTTATTGCAACAGCCCGTAGGGTACGACCTGGTGCTGCACCCTGAATGTAATTTTCTATTTTTAACCGGCGCCAATATGGCTGGCAAAAGTACCTTTATCAAATCAGTTGGTACCGCAGTTTTCCTGGCTCATCTTGGAATGGGTGTTCCCGCAAAAACTATGCAACTGAGTTTGTTTGACGGGCTCTTAAGCAATATCAATGTGGTAGATAACCTCATTAAGGGTGAAAGTTATTTTTACAATGAAGTGCAGCGTGTTAAAGCGACCGTTAACAAGGTTTCAGATGGCCGTAAATGGCTTATCCTCATTGATGAATTATTTAAAGGGACAAATGTTGAAGATGCCATGAAATGTTCATCCACCGTAATTGAAGGCTTATTGAAAATACGAAATTCCCTGTTTATATTATCTACTCATTTGTATTAAATCGGGTTTGGTTTAAAAAAATACCCGAATATCAATTTTAATTATTTTGAAACGCTGGTACTGG
This sequence comes from Ferruginibacter sp., assembly GCA_037719925.1. Taxonomy (GTDB): domain Bacteria; phylum Bacteroidota; class Bacteroidia; order Chitinophagales; family Chitinophagaceae; genus Ferruginibacter. The sequence continues at coordinate 5,211 of JBBJMD010000216.1, read as the reverse complement.
CAGACCAGCTTGTATTTAATTACCAGCTTACAGAAGGGACAGAACAGCCGCCTAGGCTACCTGATTTAAAAAATGAAGCGTGGTGGATATGTTGAAAAGGCTGTAACACCGACCTTTGCCAATTCAAGCATATTTCAATAATCGACGTAAATTCGCCTTTCGTCTTTACATTAAGGAGGCAGCGCAGCATGAAGCATATTTCCAAAATTTTTAAGTACATCCGGATACCGAAAAACAAGTTTTCCTTTATCTTTTTACACCATCCTTGCTACCATATTTTCTTTGCTTTCTATTGGCTTGTTGTCACCTTTCATGAACCTTATCTTTGTAAAACGGGCAGCGCTACGATTGAAAGCAATTCGATTGAGCCTTTTAAAAAATACTTCCAGCATTTGATCGATCAGCAGCAAATTATTCGGCCTTAGCATTGTATGCCTTGTAATAGTGGTCGCTACTTTTATTAAAAATCTTTTTTTATACCTCTCTTATTATATTTCAGCACCGGTTCGCAGCGAGATATTATCTAAATTCCGGATCATGCTGTATGATAAAACACTAAAGCTACCGATCGGTTATTTCAGCGAACAAAAAAAAGGCGATATCATGAGCAGGTATCTCGGAGATATAGGGGAAATAAATTCTTCCGTTATTATGGCCCTGGAAGGTTTGGTAAAAGACCCTTTGACGATCATATCCTTTTTGTTTTACATGGTTTACCTCAGCCCTCAATTATCCTTGCTGCTACTGGTGTTATTGCCGCTAACGGGAGTCATCATTGGAAAAGTAAGTAAAAAATTAAAACGCCAGTCAAAAACCTATTCGGAGATCACGGGCCAAAATTTAGCCCATATTGAAGAAACCCTGGGTGGCGTAAAAGTGATCAAAGCCTTCAACGCGGAGCAGCGTATGATGAATAAATTCAGGTATAGCAATGACAAATTATTCTCCCTGCTTAATACTATTACGCTCCGCCGTGACCTGGCAAGCCCCCTGACCGAGGTATTAGGAGTAACGGTACTGTGTGTAATTTTATATATCGGCGGAAGAATGGTGCTTACCGGCACGGGGTACATGGCCAGCGGTGACCTGATCCCCTTTATTGTGAGCTTCGCCATGATCATCAACCCGGCTAAAAATTTATCCACTACTATTTCCAATCTTCAGAAAGGTATGGGTGCCATCGAGCGTATTGAAGATATTCTGGATGCACCGATCGTTGTGGAAGAAAAACCTGGTGCTATACAACTGACCGGCTTTAAAAATAAAATTGAATTTAAAGAGGTAAGTTTTTATTACCAGGATAAATTAATATTAAAAGACGTTAACCTCATTATTGAAAAAGGAAAAACGATTGCATTGGTTGGTTCATCCGGAGCCGGCAAATCTACCCTGGCAGATCTTGTACCGCGTTTTCATGATGTATCAACCGGAGAAATTCTGATTGATGGGATTAACATAAAAGAGTATACCATTCATTCGCTGCGTAGCCTGATGAGTATCGTTACACAGGAGCCCATCCTTTTTAATGATACGATCGCGAGTAATATTGCTTTGGGTAACATTGACGCCACCCCGGAAGATATCATACACGCGGCGCAAATTGCCAATGCCCATGATTTTATTATATCGAAGGAACAAAAATATGATACCAATATTGGCGACCGGGGAATGAAGCTGAGTGGAGGCGAACGCCAACGGGTAACTATTGCCAGGGCCGTATTGCAAAATCCGCCCATACTTATTTTGGATGAAGCAACATCATCCCTTGATACCGAAAGCGAAAGGCTGGTACAGGATGCCATCATTAACCTAATGCAGGACAGGACCTCGCTGGTAATTGCCCATCGACTCAGCACCATCCGTAATGCCGACGAAATCATTGTATTGCAAAAGGGCCAAATCATCGAGCGCGGCACTCATGATTCCCTGATTATACAAAACGGCTTTTATAAAAAGCTGGTGGAGATGCAGGAAATAAATTGATCTGCCGGTGAATCTTGAACAAGGCTGGCTTCCAGGGTATCTGCGTGTTTTGAATGAAGCATAGCTTTAAAAATACTTTTATGATATTGCCCGGCTAAATGCCTGAAACCCTTACCGGGCTTGTAGGAACTACCCCAATGGCACTTCAGAAGAAAGGTCTAAAAGCCTTATTGGTAAACGTTTAAGCAAAATCTTACTGTTTTTCTCAGGGCAATAATGATCCGGTTATAGCCCCTTTTTTGGAGAGGGATTGGGGTGAAGGAGCATAGGCATTTACCAGGCATGCATAATAGCTTTCCCACCACTACAGAATTTCAATGCTGGTGCGGCATTTTAAAAAATGATTGAAATACATAAGATTAATAATATCTTTAAACACTCATCATTGTATCCGTTGCCCCTCCTCCAACTGCCTGAATTGATTGTTCATATTTAATCATGACCTAATGCTGGTGAAAACTTATGGCAGTGCCGTGTACGGAGTAGAAGCAATTACGATTGCAGTTGAAGTAAATATCAATAACCAGGGTAAGTCAGATGCCATCATTGTGGGCTTGCCGGACGGGGCCGTTAAAGAAAGTTTACTGCGTGTTGAAAGCGCCATTAAAGACAATAATTTTTACATGCCCCGCACGAGACTGATCGTAAACCTCGCCCCTGCGGATATCCGGAAGAGCGGTACGGCTTTCGACCTTCCTATTGCGATGGCGACATTAGGCGCCAGCGAACAACTCGTCAACCCGGAAAAATTAACCGATTATGTGATCATGGGCGAGTTAAGCCTGGACGGTGCCCTCAGGCCCATCAAAGGAGCATTGCCCATTGCCATCCAGGCGCGGAAGGAGGGCTTTAAAGGATTGATCGTTCCAAAACAAAATGCACGTGAGGCCGCTATGGTCAATAACCTTAAAGTTTATGGAGTATCCCATTTAAAAGATGTAATTAATTTTTTTAAAGAGGAAAATTCTTTGGAGCCTGTTATCGTAAACACACGGGAAGAATTCGCATTTGCTCAAAGCGATTTTGAAATAGACTTTTGTGACGTAAAGGGACAGGAAAATATTAAAAGGGCACTGGAGATCGCTGCCGCAGGCGGGCACAATGCGATCCTTATCGGGCCGCCAGGTGCGGGAAAAACCATGCTGGCCAAACGGTTACCAACGATACTTCCACCCCTTTCTTTGCAGGAAGCGCTGGAAACTACCAAGATACACAGTGTGGCTGGCAAGCTCCCTGAAAATGCAACGCTGATATCCAAAAGGCCTTATCGCAGTCCTCACCATACTATCAGCGATGTGGCTTTGGTTGGCGGTGGCGGTAATCCCCAGCCCGGTGAAATATCCCTGGCACATAATGGTGTATTATTCCTGGATGAACTACCCGAGTTTAAGCGCACGGTACTGGAAGTAATGCGTCAGCCCATGGAAGAAAGAAAAGTAACCATCTCCAGAGCTAAAATAGCGCTGGAATTTCCGGCCAGTTTCATGTTGATTGCTTCGATGAACCCTTGTCCCTGCGGATATTTTAATCATCCCGAAAGGGAATGTACCTGCCCCCCGGGAGCTGTTCAGAAATACCTTAACAAGGTTTCAGGGCCCTTACTCGACAGGATCGACCTGCACGTTGAAGTAACCCCGGTTGCCTTCAGTGAACTTTCCTCCACCCGGCAATTCGAAAAAAGTGAGCGCATACGCGAAAGGGTTATAAAGGCCCGGGAAATACAGGAGGAAAGATATAAGGACCATGATGGCGTATACGCAAATGCACAAATGAGCAGTAAAATGCTAAAGGAGATCTGCGTGATCAATAACGCCAGCCAGAACCTTTTAAAAATAGCAATGGAACGGCTGAACCTTTCTGCCCGGGCCTATGACCGTATATTAAAAGTAAGCCGCACCATTGCAGACCTTGCGGGCAGTCAGGATATCAAGGCAGAACACCTGGCAGAAGCCATTCAGTACCGGAGCCTCGACAGGGAAGGGTGGGGCGGGTAAGGCCCGGGCAAATAATAGAAAACTCCCGGCACGAATATGCTTCGATGTTAGCGGAGATAGCCTGGCACTTATTAATCACTAAACCAAATTTTGAAATTTAAATGGCTTCCGATCGTAAACAAAGGCCCGGTGTTGCAGGCAGTCCAATTTTCTACGAGAACGAATCAAAGGTGCCCTTCAATTTAGTTTTTTCCAATATACCCCGTAGCCATCAATGTCGATGGTCTCCTCGGTAATATGGTGGTCTCGCCTGTAATCCAAAACAGCTTGTCTGCAATTCTCTATATTACCATAATCATCCACAATTAAATAGCCGCCATGTGAAAGTTTAGGATATAGATTATCCAACGCATTGATGGTGGATTCATACATATCACCATCCAGCCTTAAAACCGATAACTTTTCAATGGGGGCAGTTGGCAACGTATCCTTAAACCAGCCTTTTAAAAAACGCACGTTTTCATCCAGCAAACCATATTTTTCAAAATTGTACTTTACCTCCTCTTCCGAAATAGCCAGCACGGAAGAAAAGGTATAGTGTTTATCCCCTTTGTCTGCCGCGTATTTTTTTCATCCGGCTTGGGCAATCCTTCAAACGAATCGGCAACCCAAACAATTTTGTCCGTCACACCGGCAACTTTTAACAAGGCTTTCATAAAAATAACGGAACCTCCCCGCCATACGCCTGTTTCAATCAGATCCCCGGGGATGTTGTTTTTAATCGTATCCTTTACACAAAATTCAATATTGTCCATTCGTTTGAGACCGATCATCGATTCCGCATAAGTTGGCCAGTCCCTGCCCGCTAATCTTTTCTCCCCTTTAAACGCTACCTTTTCCAGGATGGAAAAATAACTATTTTTTAAAAACGCTCCAGGAGGTACAAAAGCATGTACCTTGGTTTATGACCTTTATTTCTTTGGATAGGAGGAGTTTCGCCCAATTCCATTCTCTGGTAATCAATCAGTACCTTTTTTAACAGGTCGATATATAAGTTATCGCTTAAGTTATCACTCATGAATTTTTTTTCAAGTCAAAGATATAAATAATTCAGGCTAAGCAAAACCTGCAACGCGCCAATCACAACGCCGGCTTTAAAGTGCGGGACATTTCCCAGGTGATATTCACCAGGAAGTCTAATACCCTATATGCATATAATTCCTACTACCTGATACTGGTACAAGCTCTACAAAAATTGCAGGAACCACCTGACAAAAGCGATTGGAAAATCAGC
>JBBJMD010000215.1:0-6184 GCA_037719925.1 Ferruginibacter sp. | reverse complement strand
TATCCTCCGCCACAAGTATATTCAACGCATGGTGCTGGGCAAAATCCGCAGACAACTTTTGTTGCGCGGGCCTCAGCGTACTTACCGATATCCGGGTACCCCGAAGCTCGTCAATTATTAGCTGGCAGAGCATTTCTTGTTTAATTGGCTTTGTAAGTATCGATTTAAATACAGTTGCATATTTTTTGTTGCGCTCATCCCCTACCGAACTTAAGAGGATCATAGGCAGGTTAGGGTAAAGTTCCTGCACAATCTTTGCAAATTCAAGTCCGTCCATTACGGGCATTTGCATATCGGTAAGCACTAAATCAAATCGTGTGCCCCCCGCCAATAATTCAAGTGCTTCAGGCCCGCTGCAAGCAAGTATCGGCAACATCTTCCATAAGCCAAGTTGCTTTTGAAGCATGTTCCGGTTAGTAAGATTGTCGTCTACAATCAGCACCTGTTTTCCAGCCATAACAGCGGTGTTATTCGTTACGTAAGTCCGCATGGGCTGTAAACTGGGCATTGTAAGCATTGTAAAAGTAAAAGAGGTGCCTTCGCCTTCCTTACTTTTTACAGAGATCCTCCCTCCCATCAGCCCGATGAGCTTTTCACTTATTATAAGCCCAAGGCCGGTACCCCCATACTTACGGGTTGTAGACGAATCAACCTGTGAAAATGCCTTGAACAATTTATCAATTTTGTGTTCGGGAATGCCTATCCCCGTATCCCGTACCAAAAACCGCAATTCTATTTTGCCATCATCCTGTTTACTAACTAATTCTACGCCTAAAAATATTTCTCCCTTTTCTGTAAACTTTATCGCATTGCTGACCAGGTTTATCAATATCTGCCTTAACCTGAAGCTGTCTCCAATTACCTTTGCGGGTACATGGTGATCGATTTCGTAAATAAGGTCGAGTCCAAGTTTACCGGTTTTAGTTCCGAATATATCCAGCACTTCTTCTATACAGGTCCGCAGATCGAAATCTCTTTCTTCAAGCTCCATGTTATCGGATTCTATTTTCGAAAAATCCAGGATATCGTTGATCACCGTCAACAAAGCTTCGCCACAGGTACTGATCGTTTTGGCATACTCCTGCTGTTCGGTTGTGAGTTGTGTTTCGTTCAGAAGTGAAGCCATCCCGATAACCCCATTCATGGGAGTGCGTATCTCATGGCTCATGGTTGCAAGAAAAACACTCTTTGCTTTGTTCGCTTTATCTGCTTCCTGGCGGGCCAGTTGTTCCTCCTGGGTAGATAGCAATAATTGCCGGGTTTGTTCCGCTACCTTCTTCTCCAGTTTGTTTCTCTGAGATTTTATGATGCGAATGCGAAAACTGTAAAACCAAATAATGCTGCCCAAAAGGGTTACCACTGCAAGGGACTTGAACCACCAGGTAAGCCAGAACGGTGGTGTAATAGTAAGCACTACCTCAATGGTACGGGCAGACCATTGTCCTTCATTATTCATGCCTTTTACCTTAAAAATATATTTCCCGGGATTAAGGTTTGTGTAGGTGGCGGTGCGCTTGGTGCCAATCTCGTTCCATGATTTGTCAAATCCCTTCAGCATATAGGCGTACTGTTTTTTTTCTGACACTGCATAATTGAGCGAGGCAAATTCGAATGAAACAACTGAACTGTTGTACGGTAAAGTAATTTCACGTGTTTCTGAAATATCTTTTTTTAAAGGGGAAGGATCATTTTCATTTTGAGCGATCGGGACATTTTTATTAAATATCTCAAAGTTGGTCAGCAGCAGCGGTGGTTCAAAAGGATCAGGTTTTATTGAAGCGGGGTCAAAAGCATTGAATCCATTGATGCCTCCAAAATAAAGTATCCCGGCACGCGATTTACAAAAGGAACCGATCTTGAATTCAAAAGATTGCAACCCGTCCTCAACGCCGAAATTTTTAAAGTTCTTTGTTCGCGGGTCGAATTTGGATAACCCCCTGTTGGTACTCATCCAGAGAAATCCTTTAGAATCCTCCGTTAAGCCAAATACAACATTATTGGGCAATCCGTCCGCTGTAGTATAGGTTGTAAACAATTGTGTTTTGGTATTAAAATAATTTAGTCCAGCCATGGTACCGATCCACCAGTTGCCCAGGCTATCTACCGATGTAAAAGTTACCCTGTTATCACTCAGGCTATTTTTATTTTCATCATGAATTAAACTTGTAAAGATTTTGGTCTGTTTGTTGAATAGCTGTACTCCGCCGCCATCGGTACCTAACAACAGGTTTCCTTTTTTATCTTCTGAGATGCACTTGATTTTTTTTGTGCTGATATTGTTAGTACCATCGTTGTACCGGGTGAAAGTATTCGTAGCCGGGTTGAATAAATTAAGGCCGCCAAAAAGTGTGCTTACCCAAATATATTTATCCCGGTCTTCAAAAATGACCCATGGATTATTGGTGCTGATGCTGGTGCTGTCGCCCTGAATATTTTCATAGTGACGGTAAGTGTTCTTTTTTAAGTTCAAAACGGTAAGTCCGTCGCCCCAGGTGCCAACCCATGTATTACCCTCGGAGTCGGTATATGCATTCAGTACATAATTACCACAAATACTGTTGTTATTTCCCGGTTCGTGGCGGTAATGTGTAAAATTTTTTGTTTGAGGATCAAAGAGATTTAACCCGCCGCCATCAGTGCCCACCCATATTTTACCTTCTGAATTTTCATGAACTGTCAGCACATTATTATTACTAAGGCTGTTCTTATCCGAGGTATGTTTGAAATGGCCAAATTTATTGCTGTTCCTTGTGGTGATATTTAAGCCCCCGGCAAAAGTACCTGTCCACATATTGTTATCTGAATCCCTGTAAACGCAGTAAATAGAATTATGGCTGATACTTTTATCATCAATTTCATCATGCTGGTAATTATTAAATTTTTCTGTGACCGGATCATAAACAGATAACCCGCCGTTCTCTGTGCCGAGCCAGATGTGCCCCAGGATATCTTCCTGTATAGCAAATACGGTATTGGCAGGCAGGCTGTTTTTATTTTGCGGGTCGTTAATAAAACGGCGGAAGGTGCCACGTTGCCTGTCAAATAAATTCATCCCGCCACCGGCCGTTCCAAGCCACAGCCGTTTTTTACTATCCTCCATGATCACGGAAACATTATCATTGCTTAGTGAGGAGGCGTCATTTTTGTTGTGCCTGAAATATTTAAACGTTTTGGATTGCCGGTCAAATAACGCAAGCCCGTTTCCATCCGTGCCTATCCATAGCTGGCGCTCACTATCTTCATAAACAAACCTGGCATTAACCTGGTATCGGGTAAAAAGGTTATGAACCGGGTCATAGCGGTTCAATTCGGCTTCTGTACTGATCCACAAATTTCCTTCATGATCTATGCTGATACTGGTGGCAAGGTTGTTGGAAATACTGTTGGTATTTTTTGGATCATTTTTAAAATGGGTGAATTTATTTTTTTCTTTGTCATAGCGGTTTAAACCTCCGCCCCGGGCAGATATCCAGATAATTCCTTTTGAATCCTCTACTATCCCTGAAATATAATTGTTGCTTATGCTGTTACTGTCTTTCGGGTCATTTTTGTACACCGTAAATTTATAGCCATCATATTTATTCAGGCCGTCGCTTGTGCCGAACCACATAAATCCACGGCTATCCTGTAAGATGCACATAATATGATTTTGAGACAGGCCCGCATTAATATCCAGGTGTTCAAATTTCAGGTGTTGTCGTTGGGCAATCAAATTTGGCGAAAATACCTGAAGAAAAAACAGGAGGATATAGCAAAAAATTTTCATTGTTTGTTTTAATTTAACAGGCTTTATCAACAGCTGGAAATCTCCAGAGAGAATACCGCTTCTAAAAAAATCCCGAAACATTATTTTAATGACGCTACGTGTGTTTTGAGTGATCTTTCAATGTGCTGGTATTGATTGCCCGCGCTTTCAACGAGGCCGGCGAGTTCACTGCTGATAACCCCTTTTTTTCCCATGTCTTCAATATCTGCCAGCAGGTTGGTGAATTTATCTGCCTGGATAATACCGGCGCTGCTCTTTAATTTATGGGCGGCCTGGCATACCTGGCCGGCTTCCCGCGCCTGCAATGCATCCTTCATTTGTTTAAGGTCTTTCGGTGTTTCGATCAATAAGATCGTAAGCACTTCCAACACATATTCGTTATCATCCATTTCTTCCAGTAGACTTAAATCATACAGGTCAACCGGTGCAGCGGTGATTGTGGGCTGTGAGCGTGTGAATAGATTTTTCATATTTTTTTATTAAGCGGATAAGTGTGTATATCAGGCCACGAAAGCGTTTTTTGCAAGCACTGCATTTTCTTTTATGATGACGGACCATTTGGCTAGCACAGCAATTAATTCTTCCAGCTTTACCGGCTTTCCTAAAAAGTCATTAAGTCCGGCTTGCTCGCATGCTTCCCGGTCCTCCTTCATTACATTAGCTGTCATTGCGATGATAACAGGCTGGAGTTCCAGTTCGCGCCTGATGATAGTAGTAGCTTCAAGGCCATCCATATCGGGCATTTGTACATCCATTAATATCAGGTCGTACTGCTGCCGGCGGGCCATCTCTACTGCTTGCCTGCCATTTTCTGCTAACGCTGCCGTATAGCCGAGTTTATTTAATATTTTAAGGGTAATGTTCTGGTTTACCGGGTTGTCTTCGGCTACTAATATCCGCATGGGGTGGTCCTTAACAAAGTCGACGGATAGTTTTTGTTTTACTGGCGGGGACTGTGTGGAAATTTTTATCGGTGTACCCCTTAGCTCATCGATCAGCAGCTTGCACAACATTTCCTGTTTGATAGGTTTTGTCAATATCGAGTTAAATAACCCCATATATTTTTTATTGCGCTCATCGCCAACAGAGCTTAAAAGGATGATGGGTAGCTGCGCATACAATTTTTTGCAATGTGCCGCTAATTCACAACCATCCATATCGGGCATCTGCATATCCAAAAGCAACAGGTCAAAGTGCATACCTGTTGCCATTATCGCCAGGGCTTCGTCGCCACTTGATGCCAGCGTGGGCGCCAGTTTCCACATCTCCAACTGGTTTTTCAGTATGGAACGATTGGTTGCATTATCATCTACAACCAATACCTGTTTGCCTTCCAAACCGGTAACGTGGCTGGTTACATAAGTCCGCAGTGATTGTGAGCTTGCCACTGAACTTATCGTAAAAGTAAATGTAGTGCCCACATTTTCTTTGCTCGTTACTTCAATATGCCCGCCCATCAGCCCGATCAACTTATCGCAAATGACAAGTCCCAGCCCGGTGCCACCGTATTTGCGGGTAGTGGAAGAATCTACCTGTGAGAAGGCCTTGAACAGGCGATCCATTTTATCTGCGTGTATGCCAATTCCCGTATCTCTTATTTCAAACCTTAATTGGAGCCTGCCGTCGGAATTCATTTTTAACAAATGAACGCCTACAAATATTTCACCTTCCCTGGTAAATTTCAGCGCATTACTAACAAGGTTTATCAGTACCTGGCGAAGCCTCATGCTATCTCCGATGATTTGTGCCGGCACATCATGGTCTATCTCGTATACAAGATCTAATCCTATTTGGCCCGCCCTGGCTGCAAACACATCCAGCACCTCTTCAATACAGGTACGTAAACTAAAGTCACGTTCTTCCAGTTCCATATTGCCGGATTCTATCTTGGAAAAATCAAGAATATCATTGATCACAGTTAGCAAAGCGTCTCCGCAGGTGCTGATCGTCCTGGCATATTCCTGCTGCTCGCTGGTTAGTTTTGTTTCGGCTAAGAGGGATGCCATGCCGATAACACCGTTCATAGGCGTGCGTATCTCATGGCTCATTGTTGCGAGAAAAACACTTTTGGCTTTATTGGCCACATCGGCCTCGATCCGTGCTTTTTCAGCCTTGCCGTAAGCTTCCTTCAAAGCCTCCTCGTTAAATATCCGTTGTTTATGAAGCCTTGCTTCGCTTTCCAGGTTGCTCAACTGTCGTATCTGTTTCAACTGCATTTGGCTATATTTTTTTAATTGGTAAGCCCACAAACCGCAAATAAAAAAAATTGTTGATCCCAGTATGATGTGTATAACAAAGGTTCGGAATTCCAGCGTATCGAGTTGGGTAAAGTAAACACCTTCCACACCACTATTTTGCAGGTAGCCAAGGCCCGCATGGTGAAGCTGCAGGGCGCGGGTGCCAAGAAAACCTCTGGGA
>JBBJMD010000214.1:0-6212 GCA_037719925.1 Ferruginibacter sp. | reverse complement strand
TTAATGGGTTGGTAAGCAAGGGGTTTGCATAAAATAAATAGGGTATGTATAAAAATGATTATTACGTATATTGCAGTAAGGATTGCTGCTAAAAATATTTAGATGCCAACTTTTTTTGCAAAATTAAAAGACTCGCGTTTTATTAAAGGCCTGGTGTATGCCATTGTCGGCGCATTTTCTTATCCTGGAATAAACCTGGTTAATAAACTGCGGATATATGGCATGGAGAAGTTGCACAAATTACCCCGGCAGAATGTTTTGTTTGTTAGCAATCACCAGACTTATTTTGTGGATGTAATTACGTTCCTGCATATTTTCTGTGCAGTAAGCTGGAGAAAGAAGTATAAGCTCGGAGTACCATATTATCTTTTATGGCCGTTTACCAGGGTAAAATATGTAGCAGCCGAAGAAACCATGAAAAGCAATTGGATCAGTAAATTATTCAGCCTTGCGGGGGCCATTACAGTAAGGCGTACCTGGCGGGGCGAAGGCCAGGAGGTAAGACGAAGCCTCGATCCCGGGGATACAAGAAAAATAGAAAGGGCCTTGAAGGACAATTGGGTAATAACTTTTCCCCAGGGAACCACCAAGCCATTTGCACCCGGCAGAAAGGGAACGGCGTTCATTATTAAACACTACCGCCCAATTGTAGTGCCAGTGGTGATAAGTGGCTACTGGCGGGCCTTCACTAAAAAAGGATTGAAATTTAAAAAGACCGGCTCCGACCTGTCCGTTACTTTTAAAGACCCACTCTTAATTAATTATAATGACACTACTGAAAATATTTTAGAACAGGTGATGGATGCTATTGAACAGAGTAAGAAATATATGTTGAAGGGTAAGCACCACCTTATGACTGTGCTCGATAAATAAATATGAACTCCCTACTTAAGCGATGGCATTTTCCGGCCTGTCTATTACTGATACTTTTCTGTTATCCTGCTTATGCACAATTAAATATCTCCGGCAGGGTAGTCGATGAAAAAAATGATGTACCCATAGCAGGTGCCACTATTTATTTTAATAACACTACCGTCAGCACCCATACTAATGAGCAGGGCAATTTTTATTTTGAGGCCATCAGGCTGTTGAATACAGAGATGGTAATTTCGCGGCCCGGGTATGAAGTACTTGTATATAAGCCTTCGGCTGAACAAGTAGAGAAAAAGAGAATTGTTTTCAAAATGCGGATGCTGATTCCCGATCAAACAAATAAATTCGATCCTGAGAAAACTGTTAGAAAAAAATACCTCGATATTTTCTATGCATTTTTTAGGGATTACCAAAGAAGCCGCGAAATGTACCGTTATGAACGACCTGGATCTTTACATTGTTCAGGGAAACAACAACAGGGTTTTCGCTATTTACGCGGATAAGCCGTTAGTGATCATAAACAATATGCTGGGTTATAAAATACATTATGACCTGGCTGAATTTTCCTATGATGATGCAACAGGTCAAACTTACCTGAATGGTTATACCCGCTACGAAGATTTGGGAACCGATAAAAAATGGCTCAAAAACAGGCAGGCTTCCTATTATGGAAGTACGCTTCACTTTTACCGGTCGTTAATCAGGAACGAGTTGTACGAGCAGGGTTTTGGTACTTTTTTAGTTAAGCAGGTTATAGACTCTGCCCATGAAAGCACGCTCAGCCTTGAACAGGCGGAAGCCGCTGCTTAAGATGATAAGTGCCATTCCCATAACTGCACCAGATATCCTGCACATTGACAGCAATAACAATCTTGTAATCAGGGTTAATGGAAAACTGATCGTGCAATACAGTAATGACCCTGCTGCTAAAAAATTTTTAAAACGAAATATTTATATAGCGGGCGACCTGGATAAAGGTGTGGAGTCAATCATAAATTTTAAAACAACTCCGTTGGGGCTTAATAACGCCGGGGTGCTTAGTGAGCCTACTGAAGTTGAATATACCGGCTACTGGCAATATGAAAGGGCCGCCAACCTGCTTCCTTATGACTACGTGCCGGAATAGTGCTTATCTGAATCATACAAAAAGCGCTTTCAGTTCACCTGCTTCTGCTGCCTTCATCTTGCCACCTAATACCAGCCTTAGTTGCCGTCTTCTTAACGCGCCTGCATACAGTTCTTTTTCGTCTGCTGTTTCTGCAATCAACTGGTTAACTGGTTTAGGCATACTATTGGGATCAAGCGAAACGAAAGTAAAATAAGCTTCATTGCTTTTATATTTGGATTGATGTATCGCATCCTCCCCCCATACTTTTATGTGCACTTCCATGCTGGTGTGAAACGCCCTGCTGACCTTTGCTTCTATATGAACAACATTGCCCAGTTTGATCGGGGTTTCAAAAGAAATATTATCAACAGAAGCCGTTACCACCGGCGAGCCGCAATGTTTCATTGCAGCTAAAGCCGAAGCAATATCCATCCAATACATCAAACGCCCACCCATCAGGTTCCCGAAAGTATTGGTATCATTAGGCAATACGAGTTCTGTCATGATTACCAATGATTCACTTGCTTTTTTTTCCATGTATACAATTTTCGCAAAGATAATACGAATGCATGATGTCTTCTTTTACCGGGCTTGTTTAAAATTTTTATAAATGTTTCTCCTCCCTGATATACTTTTTGTTAATTGCTATCAACCCATATTTTCCTGGAGACGATCCAGCTTTGCTAAATAATTTTCGGCATTTTCGATATGCCGGTTTCTTTTTACTTCCGGCATTTTATCAAATGTTTTTATCAGCATACCAAGTCTTGGATTCTTTAAAAAGAAATCCCGTTGAACGTGCATAAAACGCCAGAATAAGCCATCCCATGTTTCTGTCCATTCTCCCTTTTGGTAGTCGCTCATTTTTAATAAATAGTTGCTTCCACTGATATATGGCTTGGTCGTCATCAAGCCCCCGTCTGCAAACTGCGTCATGCCGTATACGTTAGGAACCATCACCCAGTCGTATGCATCCGCATACATTTCCATAAACCAGCGGTATACTTCATTGGGATCAAACTCGCACAGCAGCATAAAATTACCCATCACCATCAGCCTTTCTATGTGGTGGCTGTACCCGGTCTTTAAAACTTTTTTAATGACATTATCGACCGGCAGTATTCCCGTGTCACCCTTCCAGAAGCATGCAGGAATCTTTCTGGTAAAGCCCCAATAATTTTTCGTGCGCTGTTTACTTCCTTCCCGTTCATAGACGATCCTTATGTATTCACGCCAGCCCATTACCTGGCGGATAAAGCCTTCAAGCGAATTCAGCGGAACGGCGTATGTTACCGCTGCCGCCATCGCTTTATTGATTATTTGTAGCGGGGACAATAGCCCGATATTGAGTGAAGGTGTCAATACAGCGTGATGCAGAAAATGTTCGTTTGAAACGATCGCATCCTCATAGGCACCAAATTTTGTAAACCTCTCGGCGAGGAATTCATCCAGCCATTTTTCCGCGCTATCAAAATCTACGGGGTAGATAAAGTTTTTGTCTTCCCCATAATTTGACGGGAAGTGTATAGCTACATATTGTTTAGCTTCCTTAACATACTTATTTTCCTTGGCAAATTTTAGTAACGGCGGGGTCGCTGTTTTGAGATACGTCAGGCGGTTGTCCGTATCAAAGGACCATTGGCCGCCTTCCGGCTGCCCGCCCGCATCAACTAAAATATTCCGTTGTTTTCTCTGTGCAATATAAAAATCCGTTTGAAAATAAGTTTTCTTTTTATCGAAGTAATCTTTCACTGAATCCAATGTATTCAAAAAATTGGGTGTAGGATATGCTACTATTTCTATTCCATATTTTTTACAAGTTCCTGTGATCCGCTTCTGCAGCCAGTTATCAGTGACGGCAACAATATGAATGGTAGTTATATTCTTTTCGTGCAAATGCAAGAGCAATTTTCTCACATCGGCCATAGGCGTAGTAGCATCCGTATAAATAACGGAATGTTCTTTTTTAATTAAAAAGTCTGCATAAACCTTCATGGAAGCGCGGTGCAGTATTAACTTTTGCCGGTTAAAATTATACTGGTTAAAAAAGAGCGTTTCTTCCAGCAGGTAAATAATCCGGCCGTCCGCAATGGCAGGATGCTGTTTATAAAGTTGATGGGGAAAAATGATTGTGACGGCCTGCATGTATGAAGTGTTTAAAGAAACAAAATGGCTCCGGATTTGTTTGGCAAATTCTATAAATTAATTTCCTTTTCAATAGAAATTATATTTAGTAAAAAGCATTGACCGGCAGGTTGGTTTTTTTTGAGAATAGCCCTATGTACTTCATGCATGCTGCGTGGATAAAGGATTTTGTATTCCTTATCTTTGGAAATATTTTTGATTTCATATGGATACAAATCCTGTTATTTCTTTCGATAATACTGAATACGCTTTTGCATATAAAAAGGACGGTGAATTGAAAAAAGCTAATTTTCTTTTTAATGTAATGGGTATGCCCTGGCTCGTAAATCTCGGCCTGAAAATTACACCCCTTGCAATTAGATGGAACCTGCCATTTACAAAACCCCTTATAAAACAAACGATATTTCGCCAGTTTGTAGGAGGCGAAACCCTGGAAGAAACATCCACCGTTGCAAGGAAACTGGGTGAATACAATGTGCAGGTAATCCTGGATTACGGGGTAGAGGGAGGCGATGATGGTGAGCAGGGGTTTGATCATTCAACCGAAGAATTTATACGCGTGATTCAATATGCTTCTACCCAACCCAATATTCCGTTCATGAGTATTAAGGTGACCGGATTTTCAAGGTTCACATTATTGGAAAAAATTGATGGGCTGATGCATAACGCGGAGGGTACTTTAATGAAAAGATATTTGAAAGCCTTGGAACTTTTACCCGAAGCTGAGAAAGAAGAATGGCATCGGGTGAGGGTTCGTATGTTAAGGATATGCGAGACAGCCAGTAGAACGAAAACCGGTGTTTTGGTGGATGCTGAAGAAACCTGGATACAGGATCCTGTGGACGCATTGACCATTTTAATGATGGATACTTTTAATAAGGGCAGGGTAGTGGTTTACAATACACTTCAATTGTACAGGGTGGACCGTTTGAAATTTTTAAGAGATTCTTATGAAGCCGCCGCTGAAAGAAATTTTATACTGGGTGCCAAACTGGTACGCGGCGCTTATATGGAAAATGAACGGAAAAGGGCCGTGGAAAAGGAATATTCCTCGCCTATACAACCTGATAAAGAAAGCTGCGATGCAGATTATAATGAAGCGGTAGCGTTTTCAATTGAACACCTTGATAAGATCGCCGTTATTGTTGCGTCGCATAATGAATACAGTAATTTGTATGCAACGCAGTTATTAGATAAAAGGGGCCTTCCACATCATCATCCCCATGTTCACTTTTCTCAATTGTTTGGCATGAGTGATAACATAACTTTTAATCTCGCAAAGGCGGGCTGTTCCGTAAGCAAATACCTGCCCTTCGGGCCGATCAAAGATGTGATCCCCTACCTCATGCGAAGGGCCCGTGAAAATAGTTCCATGAGCGGGCAAACAGGGCGCGAACTCGGGCTGATAAAAAAGGAAATTAAACGGCGGGGGCTTTAAGTTTACCCGCAAGAGAGAATGGGTAAAGTAAGAAAGGATTTAATATGTAAGGCATCTTCCGCATTTTAAGTATTTTAACGTACGTAT
Source organism: Ferruginibacter sp. (assembly GCA_037719925.1). GTDB lineage: Bacteria > Bacteroidota > Bacteroidia > Chitinophagales > Chitinophagaceae > Ferruginibacter. The sequence goes on along the minus strand of JBBJMD010000214.1, from coordinate 561 downwards.
GGCCCTGCCCAGATTTTTCTTATAGTTTTCTTCTTTGCGCTTTTGCTCCTGTCGTCTTTGCGTGGCAAAAGCCTGTGCATCTTTTGGTGCTTCGCTCTTTACGTGAAACTAGATCGCGTGATTATATTATAAACTATAAATATCTTTTGCCAGCGAATGTATTACAATGAGCATCCGTAATAATTTTTATATCTGCGCTATAGCCGCCACCCATGGAAACCCCGCAGGGAACCTGGTATTGCTTTAATACAGTAAAAACCATTTCATCCCGCTGCCTGCAACCCTCCCTCGACACGTTAAGTTTTCCGTATTTGTCGGTATCCAAAATATCAACACCGGATAAATAGAAAGCAAAATCCGGCTTTACTTCGTTTATCAGTTTCGGTAACAATATTTTTAACTGAGATAGGTAGGCAGTATCATTGGTTCCATCAGCCAGGGGTACATCAAGGTCGCTTTTTTCTTTACGGAAAGGATAATTATGCTCGCCATGCAAACTAAAAGTGTAAACACAGGGCTGCTGTTCAAAAATTTTTGCAGTTCCGTTTCCCTGGTGAACAT
>JBBJMD010000059.1:0-19908 GCA_037719925.1 Ferruginibacter sp. | reverse complement strand
CACCTGCTGAAATCAAAAGAAATGCTTGGGCTTACGATCGCAAGCATTCATAACCTTGCTTTTTATATCTGGCTGGTAACCGAATCAAGAAAACATATTATTTCCGGCGACTTTGAAAGCTGGAAGTCTGCAATGACCATTCGTTTACAACAAAGACTTTAATACCCGCTATTACTTTACAATTGCAATCTTACCTGCGGATAATTACCAGGTACCGGCTTCCCTCTCTTCGCATTCGTTTACCGGCTTCGGTGGTATGCTTTTTTCCGCCTCATAATGTAACGGCCTGCTAACAAACAATGGCATAGTAATTGAAAATTGATTGATGATTTTTAGATTTACCTTTAATATAAACCCAACCTTTACTATGAAGAAACTGTATGTTTACCTGTCGCTTCTTTTTTTTATGCCGCTTTTCTTGTTTTCGCAAATTACTCAGCCGGCGAACGTACCAAAAGATGCGCCGGTAGATGTTACGATCGCAGATGCCAAATCGGGTTCAATGCTTAATCACGAGATCGTGATTTTCAGGAGTAAATTAAACAACAGGGAATACCAGGGACTAAGCGATTCCACGGGTAAATTTTCCTTGCGGCTGCCGGCAGGTGATAAATACGAAATCTTTATTCTTGGATTCAATGATTCTACCAGTTATAACGTGTTGGATATACCGGGATTAAAGGGTACCCAGTTTTACAAAAATGGCTTTAAAGTTGATATCCAGTTTGAAGCCCCCAGGTCATTTGTCCTGGATAATTGTACTTTCGAATCCGGCAAGGCAAATTTAAAACCGGAAGCCTATGCAGTACTCGATAACCTGGTTGACTACCTGAACAGGAAGGATGATGAACGAATAGAGATCGGCGGACATACCGACAATGTAGGGAAAGAGGAAGCCAACATGATCCTGTCTACCAATAGGGCAAATACAGTGAGGGCCTATCTTTTAACAAAGGGTATCACGCCTGAAAGGGTTGCCGCAAAAGGCTATGGCATGACCGAGCCGGTAGCCGACAACGACTCACCCGAAGGCAAGCAGTCAAACCGGAGGACCGAAGTAAAAATAATGGAGTAAGCCACTGTAATAAAATGTTCCATATCCGGGATACACATCAGTAAACACATCCAACGGACCTTACGTGTAAATTACCGGCAGCCCTTTCACCTGAAGCCGATTAAGTTCATAAGAACAAGTTTTTTTAAAAACCAGCACAAGTAAAGCTCCGTTGCCCTCTGCCCGGAACTTACCTGTTCAATTTTTTACATTCCAGGGCAGCTCTGCGGGAAAGGAAAGTTTTCACAAATACATACCAATCCCAATTTCTCCTGCTCCTTCATTTAAGTTAGTTTTGTGCGGATACAACAAATGAAGAAAATAGATAGCTACATACTGAAGAAATACCTTACTACTTTTTTCTTTTGTTTATTATTGTTTACCGCCATCGTGGTAGTGATAGACATCAGTGAGAAAACGGATGATTTTGTACGATCGAAATTGCCTGTCAGCAAAATCATTACCGATTATTATTTTGGGCTGGTGCCTCGTATTGATGCCATGTTGTTTCCCTTGTTCGTATTTATTGCCGTAATATTTTTTACGGCTAAAATGGCGGATCGTTCAGAAGTAATTGCGATACTAAGCAGTGGGGTTAGTTTCCGGCGCTTTCTTTTTCCCTATTGGGTTGGCAGTATTTTTCTTGCCGGTATTTTATGGGTGGTTTACCAGTTCGTACTGCCAAGGGCCAACGCCATCTGGGGTACTTTTGAGGCTAAGTATGTTGATTATCATTCCCCCACGGATTCGAGGTCGTTTCCACAAAATTATTATTTCAGGCTGGATTCAAATTCATACGCCGGCATTAAATATTATGATACCACGAATAAAACCGGGGCTAATTTTTTTATTCAGAAATTTGAAAATAACCGGTTAAAGTATAACCTGCGTGCTGAAAATATTGCCTGGGATACTGCCGCAAGGAAATGGAGAATGAACCGGGTGATGGAACGTTTTTTTGTAAATGACAATGAAACAGTTAAGCATTACCCTACACTTTTAATGAATTATAATTTTAAGCCGGTTGATCTGCGAAAGGATGAATATTTAAAAGACCGCCTGCCAACACCCGAACTGAAAGACCTGATAAGGAAAGAAGAAATGCGGGGATCTGAAGGGATCAATTCATTACTGGTGGAGCGGTATAACCGTGATGCGATACCTGTTTCAGTGATCATATTATCCATGATCGGCGCTACCCTTTCTTCCCGGAAAGTAAGAGGTGGCAGCGGCTTTCACCTGGCAATTGGGGTTATTCTGAGTGTGCTGTATATTCTCTTTGGGCGTTTTTCCCTGGTATTTGCTACCAAAGGCAGTTTCACTCCCTTCCTGGCTGCATGGGTTCCCAATATTATATTCGGATCACTCGCCTATTTGTTTTATCGCCGCGCCGCACGGTAGTATAGTATAAGCATTTATCCCTTCAACAGCTTATTGTAACTGGTGGCAATTCCCTTTATAAGTGAAGAGCTGAATCCCTGGTGCTCCATTTCATTTAAGCCGACAATGGTACATCCTTTGGGAGTGGTTACTTTATCAATCTCCTGTTCGGGATGGGAACCTTTTTGCAACAATAATTCTGCCGCGCCTTTTACAGTTTGCGCCGCAATTAAATTAGCGGTAACAGAATCGAAACCTATCTCAATTCCACCCTGGATATTGGCACGTATATACCGCATAGCATATGCAGTTCCGCAAGCACCCAGTACCGTAGCCGCGTCCATTAACTTTTCATCTATCATGGTCACTTTGCCCAGCGTGCCAAATAAATCTTTTACAAAAGCTACTTCCGCATCTGTTGCATTTGAATAACTGATGCAGGTCATGCTTTGCTGAATAGCAATTGCTGTATTCGGCATAGCCCGGAATACTGGCAGTTTCTTTTTTATAATGCTTTCAATCTCTTCTAATAGTATACCGGTAATTACGGAAACCAGCATGTGTTTCGGAGTCAGCGCTTTTTTGAATCCATTTAGTACATCAGTTACCTGGAAGGGCTTCACTGCTAAAATTACCAACTCACTGTTACGCACAGCCGAAGTATTATCGGACGTAACATTTACCCCTTTTTCTTCAAGGTGCCTGATAGTGACGGTGTTTCTTTTAGTGACAATCAGATCGGTCGCCTTGCAGAATTTACTTTTGATCAGTCCTTCCGCAATAGCTGTTCCCAGGTTTCCAGCTCCGATAATGGCAATTTTTTTATTCATGCTTTTTCTTGATAATTGATTGTTCATTTTCCCCTGATAGGTTCCTTTTCTTATGGGGGGTGTATCGATTTTTCTTCCTTTTGAGCCACCTTGGGAACGGGGCTACAGCGTGATGAGGGCCTGTTCAGATTCATGGCCCGCCAATAAATTACCGATGGCATGATCGTATTTTTGCTTGAGTAATAATGCTATCCCAGTTGTCGCCATCAATAACTATTTCCCCATCCGTAACAGTGCCCAGCTTTTCAAAGCTTATATCCGGGATGCCAGGATGAGCAGCGAAGCCGTTTTTCATTACTTATTGTTACACCACCGCTCTGTGCTTCCCAAACAATAGGCATCTTTGCGGACTTATCAGAACTAATGGAATAGCCAAGGTTCCTGTTAAAACCCTTTCCGTTAACGTTACAAACAATCTACTTACATCATGGGCCGAGGAAATAAACTGGTCCTTAATTAATTGCTCAATCGACCTGTGCAGGTTAAATTCTTCTTCCAGCTCAAAATGAGGAGCGGGGCTATATTCTACTCCATGTAGCTTATGTAAATATTCTGAGGAGTTGATGTCATCCCTGCTTTTGCCGACCAGGTAAATAAGGTCGCCCGCATTTTTAAAATCCATGGTCATTTTTTTGGCTACATCATCCAGCAAGCCCACCATGCCAATAGTTGGCGTAGGGTACACCGGGCCCTCCGGCGACTGGTTGTAAAAACTTACATTACCACCGGTTACCGGTGTATCAAATTTTGTGCATGCTTCCCCCATACCCCTGATAGCATTTTCAAACTGGTAATATACTTCAGGATCATAGGGGTTACCGAAATTAAGGCAATTGGTAACGCCCAGGGGCTGTCCGCCACTGCATACAATATTTCTTGCGGCCTCTGCTACCGCTATCATCGCGCCTTTGTACGGGTCGGCAAATACATAGCGGCTATTACAATCTGTTGTAAGTGCAAGTCCTTTACTGGTTGGTTTTGCTATAACGATGGCAGCATCACTGGGTTCATTGGTGCTCGCAGTGCCTGCACCCACCATACTATCGTATTGGGTATATATCCATCGTTTGCTGGCGATATTTGGTATTTGAATTAATTGCGCTGCTACTGATTTTAAATCGCCTGGTATTTCAATTTTTTCAGGGTTAAACAATGCTGCCTGGTCTAGATATTTTGGGCGGGTAGCGGTTCTTTCGTACTGCGGCGCACCACCCCCTAAAACGAGTTCAAATGCAGGAAGGGAGGCTTCCAGCACACCTCCGATAAAAAATTCCAATTCACCTCCTTCCGTAACATGGCCTATCTCACTGCAGGGAAGGTCCCATTTTTCAAATACTTGAATTACTTCAGCCTCCTGTCCTTTTCGTACAACCATCAGCATCCTTTCCTGGCTTTCGCTTAGTAATAATTCCCAGGCCTTCATATTTTGCTGGCGTATGGGCACCTTATCAAGATCGATCCTCATGCCCGAGTTTCCTTTTGCGCTCATTTCCGCGGTTGAGCAAATGATGCCGGCTGCTCCCATATCCTGCATGCCGATAATCGCGCCGGTCTTTATTACTTCAAGGCAGGCCTCCAATAATTTTTTTTCCTGGAAGGGGTCACCCACCTGCACCGCCGGAAGGTCTTCTATACTATCTGCGGTTATATTTGCGGATGCGAATGACGCTCCCCCAATGCCATCTTTCCCCGTAGCGCTGCCAACAAAGAAAACGGGATTTCCAACTCCTTCGGCAATGGCTGAAATTGTTTCACCATTTTTCAGGATACCTACGCTCATGGCATTAACCAATGGGTTGGTATGGTAACAATTTTCAAAATAAATTTCACCTCCTACCGTGGGTACACCAAAGCAATTGCCGTAATGCCCGATGCCATGTACCACTCCTGCCAGCAAATGCTGTGTTTTGGCTTCAGTTAAATTGCCGAATCGCAAAGAATTCAATGATGCCACCGGCCTGGCACCCATCGTAAAAATGTCGCGGTGTATACCACCTACCCCGGTTGCTGCTCCCTGGAAGGGTTCTATTGCACTGGGATGATTATGGCTTTCGATCTTGAAAACTACGCCGTATCCATCTCCAATGTCCATGAGCCCGGCATTTTCTTCCCCGGCTTTAACGAGCATTCTTTTTCCATCCCTTGGCAACGTCTTGAGCAATTTAATGGAATTTTTGTAACTGCAATGCTCACTCCACATGGCACTAAAACAACATAATTCAGTAAAATTGGGCACCCTTCCCAATTTTTGCCGGATCAATTCAAATTCTTCAGCTGTAAGCCTTAGTTGCTCAGCGGTTGTAACGGTTATTTCCATAATTGTGTAGAAAGTGCGAAAGTACAACTGTATTCCTTTTTTTTCCGCCCAAAAAATATTTATTATTTAAGCCTGATGCAGGATGAATGCTAAAAATTATTAGTATCCGGCCTAAAGAAAAAGTGTTATCACTAACTTTTTTTGACGGATAAATTAAATATCCCTAAACAAATATGATTAAATTTTAATATTTATTTAAATTAAACATCTTACGCTTTAAATGATCTTTTCATAATTAACACTTAAATAATAAACTGTTTTGTTGTATTTTGCGCTCTAAAATTCATAATTAATGCAATCATTAAGATTTAAAGCAATTGAAAACTTGCGGTCTAACCCGGAAGTGACAGTAAAATCTTCTCCAAAAATCACAGCAATTTTCGGTGAAAATGTTTTTACGCTTAAAACTGCACGCCAGTTTTTGAGTGATGAGGGCTACAAGAGCCTCGTTTCTTCTATCAGGGGCGGTAAAAAAATAGACCGTAACATGGGTAACCAGATTGCCAGTGGTTTAAAAGCATGGGCCGAAACAAAAGGTGTGACACATTATACACACTGGTTTCAACCCTTAACTGATCAATCCGCTGAAAAGCATGATTCATTTTTTACTTTAAAAGGAGATGGCACTCCCATAGAGGAATTTGAAGGGGCCGCGCTCATCCAACAGGAGCCGGATGCTTCTTCTTTTCCTTCCGGTGGCCTCAGGGCTACTTTTGAAGCACGCGGCTATACCGCCTGGGACCCTTCTTCACCAATTTTTATAATGGAGATCGGAAATGGGAAAACCCTCTGCGTTCCCACCATTTTTGTATCCTATACCGGCGAATCGCTGGATGCAAAAACTCCCCTCATCAAGGCTTTGGTGGCGCTTGACAAAGCTGCCGTAGATGTTGCCCAGTATTTTGATAAAAATGTATCAAAAGTTACCGCTACACTTGGTTGGGAACAGGAGTATTTTGTAATAGATGCCGCCATGGCCAATGCACGACCGGATTTAATCATGACAGGCCGCACCGTGTTTGGGCATTCACCCGCCAAGGGGCAACAACTGGAGGACCATTATTTTGGAGCCATTCCAGAAAGAATTTATGCTTTTATGCGGGACTATGAGCAGGAAGCTTATAAGCTGGCGATCCCCCTGCGTACCCGTCACAACGAAGTAGCCCCTTCACAATTTGAATGTGCTCCCATTTTTGAAGAAGCAAACCTTGCAGTAGACCACAATACTTTATTGATGGACGTAATGACCAGGGTGGCCAAACGTCACGGGCTGATCGTATTGTTACATGAAAAACCATTTGCCGGTATCAATGGTAGTGGCAAACATAATAACTGGAGCATAGCGACCGATACAGGCATTAATTTACTTGCCCCGGGTAAAACACCCAAGACCAACCTGATGTTTTTGACATTTTTTGTGAACACCATAAAGGCAGTTCATGATTATGCAGGTCTGTTGAGGGCATCCATTGCAAGTGCCGGCAACGACCACCGGTTAGGCGCCAATGAAGCTCCCCCGGCAATCATATCCATATTTATCGGTAAATACCTCACAGAAGTATTAAACCAGGTGGAAACACGCGTGGGCGGTAAATTTGATGAACAGGATGAGGCGATGCTGAAACTGGATATTCATAAAACTATCCCTGAACTTATGCTGGACAATACGGATAGGAACCGTACTTCTCCTTTCGCATTTACAGGTAATAAATTTGAGTTCCGTGCCGTAGGGTCCGCCGCAAACTGTGCTATCAATATGACCGTATTGAACACTATTGTTGCCCAAACGCTAAAGCAATTCAAGAAGGACGTAGACGCATTTATTGAAGGTGGGGATAAAAAGGAAATTGCTATTATGCATGTTATTCAAAAATACATTGTCGAAAGCAAAACGGTATTATTTGAAGGCGATGGCTATAGCGAGGAATGGGCTAATGAAGCAGAAAAAAGAGGATTGCCCAATGTGAAAACCACTCCACTTGCTTTAGACGCCTACGTAACAGACCTGGCCAAGAATGTTTTTGAGAGCAATGATATTTATACGCATGCAGAACTGGAAGCACGGCACGAAATCATGCTGGAAGCCTATATTAAAAAAGTGCAGATTGAAGCGAGGACCATGGGTGAACTTGCAACATCTGTTATCCTTCCATCTGCAGTTAAATATCAGAATATACTGCTTGAAAATATCAGTGGGTTAAAAGCTGCGGGTTTGGCAGAAGTTACTTATACCAACCAGATGAATATTTTGGAAGAGATCAGCACGCACATAAATGCGATGAGTACCGGAGTAAAGAATATGATCGAAGAACGAAAAAAAGCAAACATAATTACCGACACAAGGGAAAAAGCGATCGCTTACTGCGATAATGTGAAAGGCCAGCATTTCGATGATATCCGTTACCATGTTGATAAATTGGAATTGCTGGTAGACGATGCCTATTGGTCTTTGCCCAAGTACAGGGAAATGTTGTTCCTGAGATAAGCGTAAGCTGTCAATCTTGTGTTCTATACACCTGCATGCTACAAGTAATCGAAAGAAGTAGCGGCGTACAAAATAGCTGGCAAGCAATCGTAAAAAAAGCCCGGTTCACATTTTTTTGTGCCCGGGTTTTTTAATAAGCTTTCGTGAAAATTTAGTGCAGGTTTATCTGTATCAAATACATTTTTTATAAAGGGTTAAAAATTTCCTGACACCCCTGCTTCGCAAAATTATTTGTTGAAAAATAAAAATACCAGTTATGGCGCAGGCTATGCCAGCCACTACATCCAGTACATAATGGTGACTGGAATATACAGCCGCAAACCAGATACCTACCGTCACCAACAGGAATAACAGGTTTATCCAGCCTAACTTTTTCTTTATCCCATAGTACACAACTATCATTGGATATGAACAGTGCAGGGAAGGCATCGCGCCAAATACATTGGAACTCTTTGAATACAGCGAACTGAAAACATCTACCTTGAAATAATCATCAAACTTGTGAAGCCCTGCAGTATTTCCTAACGTGCGTGGTAAAAAGTTAGCCCCATTGGCCTGGTAATACCAGGGGGGTGCGGCAGGATATAAATAATAAATAATAAATCCGATAAGGTTGACCAAAACAAAAGTCAAAGAAAAATGCAGGAACTGGTCTTTATCCCTAAAAAACAGGTGGGCAGCAAATGCAAGGGGCAGAGGGATCCAGCACAGGTAAAATAGTCCGGACATGATATCAGTGCAGTTGTTCCGTTTTCCAGCCAATACTCATTTAGGGTTACTCGCTTCCCGCTGTAGGGAAAGCCGAAAATTGATTTTTCTGCATTATAGAGATCTGTATATGCACCCGGGTGAATGTATAATTTGGAAATGCCTTCATATAATCAAACAATATCCAGTAAACAATGAATATGGCAAACCCGGTAATAAATTTCCTGGAAATAACTGAGGTAAAAAACAGCCAATAAAAATGGCGACCAGTACCAGTTGATCTGTCTTAAAGCCGATCAAAAAAAATGAGAACAGCAAATAAGTTAAAGTAATAATTGAAGCGATTAAAATACTGTTACGGGAAAATAGGAAGGTTTTTTCGTTGTTCATCAACTTTTGTTAGGTTGCCTGGCAAATTCAAATCATACTGATTGATGGGGAATTAGTATAGGAAATTTTTCGCTGCAAAAGTATAAAATTTCCATTGTTGCCATGCGCCCCTGGAACATTATTCTTTGAAATTCCAGTGATATATTTTCAATCTTTTTTATTCTTAAATCGGTGAAGTACTATGCAGCACTTTTAGCGACAGAAATGGAAAAGCCACTTACCTCGTTTACAATGGTAGGTGTGCGTTGAATGGAATATTATTGCTCCCTTCGGTGGTAAGGGATACATCTCTCCTGGGTAAACCTTTAATTAAATCGTGCAGGAATTGTCAAAAGCAACTCGGTGAAATCCATTAAATTCCTTGTTTTTTATCTTTTTCGTCTAAAGCCTTTTTAGCGTCAATTAGTCTTTTAAAAGCCGTTATATTAGTTAATACCGCCATGATAGTAATCGGCATGGTAAATAAAGACATTGTTTCAAACAATTGGTAAGAGGTACCGGGAATAATATATTTATAGTTGCCGCCGATAAAAAAACCTACTATGCCACAGGCAAGAGCTGCCACACCTGTTAAGACAACCCTTTCCGGCCTTTGCATAAGTCCACCCTTGTTTTGGATACCCAGCCCTTCGCTTCTTGCCCTCGTATAACTTACCATCATTGAGCCGATCAGTGCAATAAAGGCAAACAAGGAGCTGAAGAAATAATGGTGGGCCACCAGGTAGTAACAGATCCCCAGGAACATGATCAGTTCGCTGTACCTGTCAAGTACGGAATCGAATAACGCCCCGAAGGTCGAACTCATATTGCCTAACCTGGCCACCTGCCCATCGAGCATATCAAATAACCCGGCAAACAAAATCAGCGCACCGGCCCAGCCAACATAGGAGAGGTCGCCGCGGTTCCCTTCTTCGGCCCCCATTATAAAAATAATTGAAACACCAACATTAAGGACCAATCCCGTGATAGTCACTACATTAGGTGTAAAACCAATCTTAATCAACCATTTTACCAACGGGTTGATCACTACATAGATGATCTTCTGAAGCCTGTCCCTTACTAATTCATTTGCCATAATAACTTTTTATACTAAAAATCAGGCCTAATTTTCGTTCTGATCCCCCAGGATATGATACCAGGATTATCAAGATAAGACAATCGCTTTACTAAATCGATCCTTACAATTTTAAAAATATTTGCAATACCCACGCTCATTTCCATGTAAGGGGTAGTGTTCAGTGCAAAGGTCGTTTGTGCTCCTATCTCATAATCTGTAGGGAATTTAAAGATGCCGTTGGTTTTAGCCGGGTCGTTTTCATTTCTAACACCGCCATATAATAATTTAAAGCTCGCCACTTCCCGCAGCTTTAGTTTTTTTATCAACGGAATCTTATTAAAGAAAAAGCCATTGAAATAGAAATCAAGATTAGCGGCAACGTATTTATCACTTACAAATTCCATAAAATTCATAAGATTATACGAATTCAACTGGTAAGCATAGGTTTGATTGGCACGATGTATCGTCAGTAGCGGATATGGCACTTTCCCAAAAATATACCCTCCTTCCAATGTTACATCCGTATACCCGAATTGGGACAGGTATACTCTTTTCTCAGCCCTCAGTGAAACATTCCTATAGTTGTATTCTCCCTTCATCAAGCCCTTGATGCCTGCCATAAAGCGAAATTTAAATACGGGGTATTCATTAATTATGGGGATCCTGTAATTTTTTCCCTGGTAGAACTGCTCATTGGGCGCCCACCTGAATTCTGCTGTTAATTCTGAAGTGGTAACATCCTTTACAAGGGAATTGTCGTTTACATTTTGATAGGTAATATCACTAGCGGGGGTTTGTTTCCAGTTTTTGAAACCTATGGTATAGCTTAGATTTTTTCCAAACTCGCGCACATATTCAGCCTTCAGGTAATTATTGTAAAGCCATTTGTTATTATTACCGCGCTTGAAGGATAAAAACAAATTATCCTCCTGGACAAACAGTAATTCCTGTCCTGGTATCCTGGTATCGTACTGGTAACTGACTTTCAGGTAATTGAGGGGGAATGCGTATATGGATTTATGATTAAAAGAATAGGTAACAGCGGCCAGGTATTTAAACTGTTTATCTTTAAAACCATAAGCAAGGTAATTATCGAAATAAATGAAATTACTGAATTTGGGTGTAGTCCGGCCACCGACTTTCAATTTCAGGCCTTCCACAGGATTGAAACTATAGAATGTATTGGTGTTTCCCAGTTCCCACGGGCCAAAGGATTTATATCCTGAAAATAGCAGCGTTACGATATTTCCAAATCTTTTAAAAGACTTCATATTTTTAAGGCTATCAATATTATAGTAGGCTTTGGTTTCTACAAGTGTTAAAGGGCTGTGCCTGCCAGTGATCCAAAAGCTGTCGCTGGCAGCAGGGTTACTTTTATCGACAAGGTCTTTCGCGTTGTAGACACTATCAGGGGCCGGCACATTGGGTAAAAAGTTTTTAAATGATACGGTCCGTTCGCCCAGTACGCCACCGGACGCATTCTGGGAAAGTGCAAACTCAGCAAGCATGCTGCTTTTGATAACATGAAAACGTCCATCCGGGGCTTTTTCAAAATCCTGGTTTATCCTGAGTTCCCTTGTCCAGTTTAAATTGGCATTCTTGCTGATGGTCATGCTGATCTTTTGCACACCATAATTTCCATCAAGGGTAATAAACATGGTACCCCTGAACAGCAAGTCATTTGGATTACGTGGTGTAAAATATAATTTCACCAGTTTGATCCCTTCCAGTTCTACGGTGTCACGAATATAATAGCGGTAAAAAGTAGGTCCCATAGTAGCGATAGGGCTTAAAAACTGGTTGGTAAGCAGTGTTATATTATTATCATAAATATTAATATCCGCATAAAGCCTGTTCAGGTACTGGCTTACACCATTTGCATCCAGAAAGTCGCCGTAGCTTACTTTTTTCTCGCCCAGCAAAATGGTTTTATCCCTTTCCGGATTTTTCCTGTAATACCGTTCTGAGAGTTTTTCCTGCAGGTAAACTGGTAACACGGATTTACCCTGGATGGTCGTACTGTCTATATTTTCCAGGATAAATTTATAGTTTCTGAAGAGCCTGTTCCTGATCAGCTTTTCAGGTTTATTGGTCAGCGATAGCGAAAGTTTTTCATATTGCTGGTATTGAACGAAATCATAGGCCGTTATCTTATTCTTGTTTTTATTTTCGATTACAAGATCAATCAGTTCCACTGCCGGGTTATCCCGGTTTTTATACTTCCCTCTCTTCCTTGTTTTTACAACGACTTCTTTTAAAGACGCGGATAGTTCGAGTTCAATATTTAAGGTTTGCTCTTTACCGGGGATAATTTTTTTACTTGATTTTTTATACCCCGTAAAAGAAAAATTCAAACTGGTAAGGTTTTCCCGATAGGTTATGATGGAATAACTGCCGTCGTCTCCTGTTGTAACGCCTTTGCCGCCTTCAAAGTAGATACTCACAAACTGGATCGGCTTCATTGTGGCGGCATCCCTTACAAAACCTTTAACCACTGTTTGTGAATATGCTGACAATCCGGCACACAATATTATAATTAAGAATGAGCACCTTATTATTTTAATCCTTCTCATCAATATCAATATTTTTAAAAACATATTTTTTTTGAATAGGGTAGTTATATGCAAATGATACCGTTAGTGAGGTGGCTACTTTTGCAATGATATAATGAATGCCCGCATGTTTGGTTAGCAAAAAAACTCCTACAGCATTCAAAATCAAATTTCCTGACCAGGTAAGTAGGTATTTTTTTCCCTGTTGAAAGAAAGGTGCGTTACATGATCTGAAAACCCAATGTCTCCCCATCATAAAATTTATAATGCCTCCAAAGATAGTTCCCAGTATGCTGGCGATTACTTCGTCGAAATGTAAAAATTGCTTAAAAATAATGGTGACCAGGTAATCAAAAAAACTTGCGGTGAGAGAAGCTGCGTTGATCTTTAAAAATGTTTTCATGTTAGCCGAATTTGGTAGCTATCAGTATGCAGCACTGAACTACAGCAAGGGCATATAAACCAGCCAAAACATCATCTGCCATTACGCCCCAGCCTTTCGGCAATATTTCTGCTTTTCGTACCCCAAGTGGTTTTATAATGTCAAAAAATCTGAATGCAACCAGGCTGATTAAAATATACCCTAAATTTTTTGGTACGTAAAGCAGTGCGATTGCCATTCCCGCCACCTCATCTATCACCACTTTATTACTATCCTTTCCCCAGATGCTATCTACCATACCGGCGCTCCAGGTACCAATCAATATGATAAGGATGGTGCTTACCACCTGCCAGTTACTTTCTTCATAACCGGCAGGTAATAAAAACCAGATAATGCAATACACAATTGCTGCTACCGTACCACCGCCCTTACCTGTGTAACCGATACCCAGTACAGTTGCAACCAGTGTATGAAATTTCATCATAACGTTTCTACAAGCTCCTGGTAATAATCCAAACCAAGATGGGTTATCAGGTCTTCTCCCATGATATGACGTAACGTATTCTGCAGCTTCATCAGTTGTTTGAAAATATCATGTTCGGGATGTAACTCAGGGAGCGTTTGCGGTGATTTAAAATAGAAGGATAGCCACTCCTGTATGCCACTCATATCCGAACGCTTTGCCAGGTCAAGGAAGAGGGCCAGGTCGAGCACGATCGGCGCCGCCAGGATAGAATCCCTGCAAAGGAAATTTATTTTGATCTGCATTGAATAGCCCAGCCAACCAAAAATGTCGATATTATCCCAGCTTTCTTTATTATCACCACGTGGCGGATAATAATTTATTCTGACTTTATGGTACATGTCGCCATACAGGTCAGGATTTAATTCAGGCCTGAATATCTCGTCCAAAACACTAAGTTTTGAAACTTCTTTTGTTTTAAAATTTTCAGGATGGTCCAGCACGTAGCCGTCCCTGTTACCCAATATATTGGTAGAGAACCAACCGCTTACTCCCAGTGCCCTTGCATGCAAACCTGGCGCTAAAATAGTTTTCATCAGGGTTTGACCAGTTTTGAAATCTTTTCCGCCGATGGGTGTTTGGGTTTCCTTTGCCAGTTCTGTTAACGCGGGGATATCACAGGTTAAGTTAGGCGCGCCGTTAGCAAACGGCACCCCCATTTTAATCGCTGCATAAGCATATATCATGCTGGGGGCAATCAGGCTTTCATTATTTCTCAATGCCTCCTCAAATTTTTCAATACTACTATGGATGTCTGTAGATTCTATATATTTTTCGGTACTTCCGCACCATACAATCACTACCCGGTTACATTTATTGGCGAGCTTAAAATTTTCAATGTCCTCCATTACCTGCATTGCAAGGTCATACTTAGTGGCGGCGGTTTTTACATTTTTGCCATCAAGGTTAGACACATACGAGCGGTCAAAAACAGCCTTCATTGGCTTAATCGCTTCCAGTTCTGCTTTTACTGAAGTCAACAAAGGAAGATCAAGCACTTTGGCATGTATGGCGGCTTCATACACGTTATCTTCATATATATCCCATCCACCAAACGCGATGTCATTCAAGCTGGCCAATGGCACCAGTTCATTAATCTTTGGAAACCTGTTCTCTGTTCTTTTACCAAGGCGGATATTTCCCATCTGGGTAAGTGACCCGATCGGCTTGGCTATTCCTTTTTTTACCGCTTCCACACCTGCGATAAATGTAGTGGCTACCGCGCCTAAACCCGGTATCAAAATACCCAATCTCCCTTCTGCGGGGGTTATGTATTGTTTCATATTGTATGTTTTTGGTTATACGATGCTTAATAATAATTTGTTCCGGGTCTTGCGCCTAATGGCCTTACAGCCATTTATTTTTTGCATACCAGTTGATCGATTCTTCAAGGCCCGTCTGCAGATCAAACTTTGGTGCAAAGGACAATTCATCCTTCGCCTTGCTGATATCACAGATCCAGTTACGGGCGGCCAGCTCATATAGTTTCTGCCTGTTGAGCACCGAGGGTTTTTTTAAAATACCATTGGTTGTTTCCACCAGGAATGCCAGCACTCTTACCACCGGCATCGGTATGTGGAACCGCAAGGCTTTCTTCTTTAAAACGTACCTTATAATATCTGATAGCTGGTACCGGTTATAGGTGTTACCATCCGTAATATTATAAATTCCAGAGGCCCCGGGGATAAACAGCGATTTCACGGCTATATCGGCTACGTCCTTAGCATGAACAAAACTAAGTTGCTGCTGCATTTTCCCAATATAAGGGTCCAGCCCTTTGTTAACCATCCTGATCATGATAAATATATTTTTATCCCGTGGCCCATATATTGCCGTTGGACGGAGAATAACATGTGAGATTGAAACCTTCGCCAAGGATTGTTCTGCCAGTAATTTGCTTCGCCCATAAGCAGTTACCGGGTTGGGTGTTGTTTCTTCTGTAATTTTATTTTGATCATCCGGTAATGGGCCTACCGCTGCGAGACTGCTTATAAAAACCAGTTTTTTAACATTGCTGCCTAATTTTTCGGCCGCTTTTGCAAGGTTTAAAGTGTATGTTGCGTTTACCTTATCATACATTTGCTGGTTGACCGCTTTCGTATCACCCGCCGCATGAATGATGTACGCTATCTTATTATCAGCTAATTGCGTGGTAATATTTTCTTCATCGCCATAATCAAGAAAGAGATAGTGAACCGGCAATTCTTTCAGGTGTTCAATTTTGCTGTTCTTCCGAACCGCGGCAAACACAGTCAGTCCCACTTCAAGTGCTGACGGGATGATGTGGTAACTAAAATCCGCTGGCACCTGTTATCAAAACACTTCCTCATATTGCTTTTCTAAATTCTATAGCTTATATACTTTGGCGTTCATCTTTATCAGCCCCTTGTTCATCATTTCATTATCTTCCAATATCCATGACGCTTCGCCTCCGGATATCTTTTTATCAATAGCTTTTTGTATGATCTCTGCGTAAAAAAAGGCCTCTATCCCGGCTTTCCTGTATTCTTTGTTTACGCCTAAGGCCAGCACCCTCACATAATTAATTTTCTTTTTGCCAAACAGTAATTTAAAAATCCCCGTAGGAAACAGCCGCCCCCTTTTTATCTTTATCAGAACCTGGTTAACATCAGGTATGGCCAAGGCGAAGCCAATAACTTTTCCGTTCAGTTCCGCAACCATGGCAAAATCCTTATCCAGTATTAATTTAAGGTCCTTTGCCAGGTATTTGAATTCATCTTCCGTCATAGGTACAAAGCCGGTATTATCTTCCCATGCCGCATTGTAAACTTTCATTATTTTTTGCACTTCGTTTTTAAAATCCTTCAGGTTTACATTCCTGATAATGATATTCCGCTCCTGCAGCCTTTTGCGCAAAACTTCCTTTAATTGTATGGTTTTTTTATCTACGACGTTTGTAGGCAGATTATATGCTAACAGGTCCACACTTTTTGTAAAACCGTAGGCTGTGAGCAGATCGAGATAATACGGTTTGTTATAGGTCATTAGTACAACGGCAGGAGAGTCAAAACCATCTACCAATAACCCGGCAGTTTCGTTCGTTGAAGGGTTAACGGGCCCTATTATTTTTGTGGCGCCTTTCTCCGTCAACCATTTCACTGCGGCATCCAACATTTTTTTGGAAATTTCCGCGTCATCATACAGGTCGTAAAATCCAAAAAAACCTTCGGTTACTTGTTTAAACGCATTGTGGTTATTATTAAAAATAGCTGCTATCCGCCCTTTTAATTTATTATCCTCATACGCCAAAAAAAGTTTGATGACAGAATGATCGTGAAAAGGATGTTTGCCAGGTGTAAGTATATCACGTTGGGCAATATGCAGTTCCGGCACGTAATTCTTATCGCCTGCAAACAATGTATGTGGAAAATCGACAAAAGAGGCCAATTCCGATTTCGTTGCTACCGGCTTTATGGTGATCATGCTCTTTCTTTATTTAACTGGGGCACTTTCAATTTGAACGATACTTTTTTAATCTTTTCAACAGCGAAATCGATTTGCTTAAAAGAGTGCGTTGCCATCAATGAAAAACGGATCATGGAAGAATCGCTGTTTACTGCGGGTGAAACCACGGGATTAACAAAAATCCCTTCATCCATTAGCATTTTCGCCATCAAAAATGTTTTCTCATTATCCCTAACAAATATTGGGATGATAGGAGATTCGGTCATCCCGATATCAAATCCCGCCTTTGCAAAGGCATCCAGTGCATAATGAGTATTGTTCCATAATTTTTCTATGCGTTGGGGCTCTTCCTTCAGAACAGTAAGTGCGGCTAATGCGCTTGCCGTAGCGGCAGGGGATATACTCGCGCTGAACATCAGCGATCGCGCGTGGTGTTTGAGGTATTCTATCACGCTTTTATCAGCAGCAATAAAGCCACCAATGGATGCAAGGGATTTACTGAAGGTACCCATTATCAGGTCCACTTTGTGTGTAATATTGAAATGTGCCGCCGTGCCTTGCCCCTGTGGGCCCAAAACCCCTAATGAATGTGCATCATCTACAAAAACTGTTGCATTGTATTTTTTGGCAAGGGCTGTTATTTCGTTTAATTTGGTAATATCACCTTCCATACTGAAGATACCGTCTGTAGCGATAATTTTAAAGGCTTCCAGGGGTACACTTGCCAGTAATTTTTCAAGGTGGGCCATGTTAGCATGCCCGTATTTATATAGTTTTGAAAAGGATAAGCGTGCCCCGTCAATGATACAGGCGTGATTGAGTTCATCAGAAAATAAAAAATCATTCCGTCCGCCGAGAGCGGATATTACCCCCAGGTTAACCTGGTAACCCGTGCTGAATACCAGGGCAGATTCTTTCCCCACAAACTGGGCCAACGCTTCTTCCAGCGCGAGGTGAAGATCAAGTGTGCCATTTAAGAACCTTGAACCTGCGCAACCACTTCCATATTTATCAATGGCTTTTTTTGCAGCTTCTTTTACAACCGGGTGATTGGTGAGGCCCAGGTAACTGTTTGATCCAAACATCAAAACCCGTTTACCATCAATAATTACCTCTGTATCCTGGTCGGATTCCAGCGGCCTGAAAAATGGATAAATGTCGGCTGCTTTCAATTTGTCAACGGTTTTGAAAGCCATTACCTTGTCAATCAGTGTTTTATTACTCATCGCTTTATTTTAAGGGGTCCTTTAAGCATATGCCTATTGAAAAATAGGTATAATTTATTTGGTATACTATAATTTTTTTAAAAAATCCGGCCGCTTACTTACTTGCATTTTTGTTGTATTTTAGACAAAACAACCATGCAGGTTTCCAGGTCTTTGTGTTCGATTCCCTGCTTCAAAATAAGGTCGCGGTCCAGAAAAATATGGTGCATTTTTTCTATCACTGCTTTGCCGGTGCAAGTTAGTTCAATAACATTTTTTCGCCGGTCGCCTGCTACGGGTAAACGCTTCACAAAACCTTTTTCTTCCAATATGTCAACTGACCTTAAAATAGCTGATTTTGTTTTATCCATTACCTCCGCAATATCCTGCTGTATCATGTCTTTATGGGTGCTGCGTGATATGTAATATAATACGCCCATTTGTTCAAACGTAATTTCTTTTGTAAGTGCGGAAAAACTGCCATTGATCGTTTTCAACAATAGCTTGCCCGTATGAACAATCATGAATCCTAAGGTATCGGGCATTTCTTTACAGTCCATATATCAATAGTTGCGTAGTAAACTGTTACAAAGCTAATAGTATTTTTAGATACTAAAACTCTTTTATTAAATTTTTTTTAAAGAAAAAATCAGTAACCCATCGGATTTGTACTAAAAGTTTTAATTTTAATTAGGAAAAACCTGGTTTGCATGATCATTTACCCAGCGCTTCCATGTACAAACACATACAATGATCTCCTGCAGGGGAGAAATCAGCAGATACTCAACTTCTTGCAACTATAACTGCAAATATATTCCCTTCTCAAACAGAATTTTTTACCACTTATCAAAAGAAATACAAATATGCAATATTAACCGGACAGGCAGATGGTGTAGGTATAAAAGCTTCCTTGTATTGCTCCTGACCTTGATGCTTCATAGCGTGCCCTCGCACAAACGTGCTCGCGCATCTTAGTTAATGTTTTTGGAAGAAGATTAAACTTTTAAGGTTAGTTTCTATCTATTATTTATAATTAAATACATTCAAAAACCGGGTGACAGCTCCTTGTTAAAGGATGGATTCAACAGGTTTGCACGGATACCGGGAAGTTGAGGGTAGCTCCAGGGCAGATTTGTCGATGATCATCATGGAATAATGGAAGGTTGAACTGTTTTTATATTCATCGGAAAAAAGTATGGCACTTATTCGAAAAACTGATATGCCCGGCAGCGGGTTCTCCAATGATTAAAAATATTTGAGTTGAAATGTTAGGCAAAAAAAAAATCCGTCTCATTCCTGGGATGGCTTCTATTTTTGGAAAATAAGTCTTGCTTTGAAAAAATTGATTGCATTATCAGCGCATATGCGTGGCCGTGATAAAACACGATTAACCGGACACTTCTGGCCCCTTGCGGCGTATGAAATAGTCCAATCAGTTTAATATGTTAATTCCATTACTTTTTTTACACCTGCCCCGTTCTACTTTATATATGTTCTGCTGTTTACCATTATTCAAGAAACAGTCATAGCAATACCTGTGTAAGCAGTGCTGCATCCGTTTGAATTGATTGCAGTTACCGTAACTATATCCACCGACTG
>JBBJMD010000213.1:0-6252 GCA_037719925.1 Ferruginibacter sp. | reverse complement strand
AGGTGCTGAAAGTTTTAGGTTCATTTATCTTCGTACATGCGTCTGCAGGAGGGCATTTAGCGGGAGTTACTGGCAAAACTGGTACGGTGGGAGTTTGTGTGGATGAATAAACCAGTAAACTGACGGAACACACGGTGAGCACGAATAACAAGAGGGCTGATCTTTTGATACGCATAAACAGTAGTTATTTTTGGGTGGAACGAAATTACCTGTTAAAAAGTTACAATGCGAAATGATTATTGTTAAATGTTGCCAAAACAAATCTGCTTAAATACACGATACCTTGACTATTTTTGTTTCAATAAAATTTATGTATGAATCAGCATTTTATGTCCAGGATAGTAACAGAACTGGAAGAAATTGAGAAAGCGGGATTGTATAAAAAGGAGCGGGTGATCACCAGTGAACAGGGTGCCGAAATTATTGTTGGAGGAAAGAATGTTTTAAATTTCTGTGCTAATAATTACCTGGGCCTTTCCTGTCATCCCAAAGTTACGGCCGCTGCCAAAAAATATATTGACCTGCGTGGTTTTGGTATGAGCAGCGTCCGGTTTATTTGCGGCACGCAGGACATTCATAAGGAACTGGAACAGAAACTATCGGCCTTTTTAGGTACGGAAGACACTATTTTATATGCCGCCGCTTTCGACGCCAATGGCGGTCTCTTCGAACCGTTATTCGGCGAAGAGGATGCCATTATCAGCGATGCGCTCAACCATGCCAGTATCATCGATGGCGTACGGCTATGCAAAGCGCAACGCTACCGGTACGATCATAATAATATGGAGGAGCTCGAATCTAAGCTGAAGGAGTCCTCCCATTTGCGCAACCGAATTATTGTAACGGACGGTTCATTTAGTATGGATGGAACCATTGCGCAGCTGGATAAAATATGCGACCTCGCCGACCAGTATGATGCTATTGTGATGATCGACGAATGCCATTCCTCAGGTTTCATTGGAAAAACCGGCCGGGGCTCCCATGAGTACAGGGGGGTTTTGGGAAGGATCGATATTATAACAGGTACTTTTGGAAAAGCGTTGGGCGGTGCCAGCGGCGGGTTTACCAGTGGCAGCAAGGCAATCATTGAAATGCTACGCCAGCGCAGCCGGCCCTATTTATTCAGCAATACGCTTGCGCCCTGTATCGTAGGGGCCTCCATTGCCGTATTAAATATGTTGAGCGAAACAACGGCTTTAAGGGACAAATTAGAATATAACACCCGGTATTTCCGCAGCAAAATGACCGAAGCTGGTTTTGATATAAAACCTGGCGAACATCCCATCGTTCCAATCATGTTGTATGATGCGGTTGTTGCACAAAATTTCGCGGCAAAACTATTAACTGAGGGTGTATACGTTATAGGTTTTTTCTTTCCCGTGGTTGCAAAAGGACAGGCGCGCATAAGGGTGCAGCTGAGTGCAGCTCATGAGAAACAACACCTCGACAAAGCCATCCTTGCTTTTACAAAAGTGGGCAGGGAACTGGGGATCCTAAAGAATGCATGATTTGCTGCAGCAAGGAATGCATTGCATCCGTTAATTATAAGAAACGTTTTCGCGAAAGGAAATGACAGAGGAATCACAAAATTTTATCGCCAAAAGCACGATCAAGGCTGCCGATCTCGAACATCGCCGAAAGATCAATTTTAATATTGGCAAATACAATGCGAAAGTACCTGAGGGAAAAATGCAATTTACTGATGTGCACCTTGTGAGAGAAAGAGCCAAGAATATAAAATGGCGCGCCATCGAAACCCTCGATCAGCAACTGGAAGATTTTGAAACCAATTTTACCAATCGCGGCGGGAAAGTGATATGGGCCGAAAATTCGGAGCAAGCCATCCGGGAAGTATTAGCTATCTGTGCAGCAAAGAACTGCAGGAAATTAGTGAAGAGCAAGAGTATGGTGACAGAAGAAATCCACCTGAATGAGGCGCTCATGAAAAATGGTATTGAAAGCGTTGAAACCGACCTGGGTGAATATATCCAGCAACTGGATGGCGAACCACCTTATCATATTGTTACCCCGGCCATGCATAAAAGCAAGGAAGACGTTGCCAAACTTTTTCATGAGAAATTAGGCACACCCGTTAACCTTACGCCCGAGGAACTGACATTAGTGGCCAGGGATATCCTGAGGGAAAAATACCTGGATGCCGAAGTAGGGGTAACCGGCGCCAATTTTATCATCAGTGATATAGGCGCCATTGCCATTACTGAAAATGAAGGCAATGCAAGATTAAGCTGCGCCTTTCCAAAAACACATATTGTAATTGCAGGCATAGAAAAAGTTATTCCCTCCCTTACCGACCTCGCCTTATTCTGGCCGCTGCTTTCTACCTATGGCACCGGGCAAAAAATTACCGTGTACAATACCATTGTCGGAGGCCCCAGGCAACCGGATGAAACCGATGGCCCCGAAGAAATGTATGTGATACTACTGGACAACGGCCGCACAAATATTCTGCAAAGCCCAACGCAAAGAGAGAGCCTTTACTGTATTCGTTGCGGCGCCTGCCTGAACGCCTGCCCTGTGTATAAAAATGTTGGCGGGCATACTTATGGTGCCACTTACAGCGGCCCCATCGGAAGCGTGATAACACCTAATTTAAAGGCGATGGATGATTTTAAGCATTTAAGTTATGCCTCCTCGCTGTGCGGCGCCTGCACCGAAGTATGTGCCGTTAAAATAAACCTGCATGAACTGTTGCTCGACAACAGGCGCGAGGCGGTGCAGGAAGGCCTGATCAGCTTTTCCGAAAAGATGGCCTGGAAGATCTGGAAGCTGGCAAGTTTAAACCGGGCTATGATGAACATGGGTAGCGGTAAGTTAAAAAACAAGGTCGTCAACGGCTTATTTAAGGGATGGAAAAAACACCGGAGCAACCTCGAATTTAGCCCGCAGACCTTTAATGAAATGTGGAAAGAACGGTTTAAATTATAGTACTGCTGTTGACATCCTTAACAGGTTGAGAAAACCTCTTAAAAAATTACCTGGTGTAATGCAACTCCTTTTATACGCTTCAGCTACCTCTGCCCGCTTACAGTATATCTGCGACTTTATTTTTAAAGAAGTAATGGCACTTGATTTTTCAATTACGAAAGAGGCAAGCATATTTCAAAAGCATACCGGGATAACAATTAATTATACCAATGAAGTGGCCGGTAATGCTTCCATAAAGATTGGCAATTACGGTTTGTTATTTGAAAGCAATATCAGGCAGCAGGATATTGTATGTTTTGAAGTAAATAATTATACAGCCTTCTTTAAAACAGAAAACGGCGATCTGCCCTTTGATATTTTTTCCGCCTCGTTTTACCTTATCAGCCGTTACGAGGAATACCTGCCGCACAAAAAAGATATGTATGGAAGGTATGCTCATGAAAATTCCCTGGCCTTTAAGAAAAATTTTTTGCACCTCCCGATGGTCAATATATGGATCGGCGAACTTATCCGGGTGATTAACAATAAGTTCCCTGGCTTCAGATTTAACCGTCCCCATTTTGCTTTTATCCCGACTTATGATATTGACATGGCTTTTTCATACCGGTACAAGGGCTGGCTCAGGAATGCAGGTGGTTTTATTAAATCCCCTTCTCTTCAAAGGATAAAAGTTTTGGCAGGCTTAACAATGGACCCTTTTGATTCGTATGACTGGCTCCATAAATTGAACAACAGGCACAAGATGCACCCGGTATATTTTTTTTTACTGGCATCAAAAAATGCGGGTTATGATAAAAATATTTTCCCTGGTAAAAAAGCTATGTGGGATTTGGTACGCCAGCATACCGAAAAATATTCGGTTGGGCTTCACCCGTCCTGGCAAAGCGGCGATAACCGCGTACTATTACAACAAGAAAAAGAGCAGTTGGAAAGAATGGCTGGTGTGCAGGTAATAAAATCAAGACAACACTATATTCGTTTTGATTTACCGGGTAGTTACAGAGGATTGGAGGAGGCAGGTATCAGGGATGACTATTCCATGGGTTATGGAAGTATCAACGGCTTCAGGGCCTCCGTTGCGTCTTCCTTTTACTGGTTCGACCTGGAAAAAAATTTACAAGGGCAGTTGCGTATTCATCCTTTTTGTTTCATGGATGCCAATTCCTTTTATGAAGAAAACCTTGCCCCTGCTGCAGCATTTAATGAATTATTGCAATACTATTCGGTTTGTAAGGAAATAAACGGGCAAATGATAACGGTATGGCATAATAATTTTTTGGGCACGGATCCCAGGTTTGCAGGCTGGAAAGGCATATACGAACAATTTATAGAATTGATTTCTTACGAATAGCATCTTGTAAAATCTTCTACAATTAAGTTGCCATTGGTGATAAAATTGCACAGTAGCACGGAAAAAGAGCCTATTATGGTATGTATTTTATGGCACATAGTTCGCATGATTTTTATGGATCTTAAAATTTAAATCTTTCTATATGAAAAATGATAAAGCAACAATCTCCAAAGCAACAGACAAAAAGAAAACTTCCCTAAGCAAGGCAACCGCCACTAATAGTAAAAAAGGCGGGAGTGCAATAACTGACGGCAATTCTACTGTTAATGCATCCCAAACAAAAAAAGCCCGGGCAGGCAGGGGGCTTGCAAATGAAGGTACTATTGTTTCCTACGAAGAACAACGTTAAAACAGCCAGTTTTTGATATTACAGTGGCTGACCAGGATCAGCCATTTTTTGCGTTACAACCCGGGAAGTGAATTGTTTCTAATAAAAAAACATTAGCTTACAGATGTAGTTCATCTTACTAAAACATCTAATTTAACATTAAAAGAAGCCACCGATTAATTTGATATTTTATCTTTGTTTAAAATAGTACAATGAAACTTTCGCAAAAAATAATAGTAGGTTTATCCCTAACAATTGTCGCCGGAATGGTTGCATATGCCCTCTCCAGAAGATGTGGGACCGATCACAAGATGCTTAGCCAAATATCGGATGAAGGATATGAAACTGCTCATGATGTATTGTTTCCGGGAAGAAGGATTCAGGGTAGAAAGGTACACTATGGTCCTGTAATTCCGCGTTCCTGATCTATACTGAATGACCTTCGTTTGATTGGAAACGAGGATTATTTTTTAAACTTTATTATTGATCTAAACATCATATTTATCCGGCGGGGAAACCGCCACACAAATAAACACAATCATATTATCATGAAAAAACTTTCCCTTTTATTATCCTTTGCAATTGTATCGTTACTGTCCTGTTCAGGGGATAAAACGTATACAGTTGAAACCTATTATAAAAATAATAATGGTGGTGCGGATACCTCCTTAACTTCCGAGAAAGATAAAATTTCGGCCGACAGTGATTCTGCAGCTTATATCAATGCACAGGAAAAATTCAATGGCCTGGCCGCGAAAGCCGGTGATAAAAAAGGGACCCCGGTTAAATTTACCATAAGGGATAAGGAAGGGGTTATTGTCATTGCACCGGGAAACGCTACTAAACAGGATCCCAATTCTTATCCCAATCAAAGAAGCCCTGATTAGTTTAAAAATATTTAATGTTTAAAATGGCGCAGCCCGGTAATTACCATTGCCAGGCTGTTTTGTTTACAGTACTCAATTGAATCCTTATCACGAATAGATCCGCCCGGTTGGATAAACGAAGAGATACCTGCAGCGTGGGCTATTTTAACGCAATCATCAAAAGGGAAAAATGCGTCGCTTGCCAGCACGGCACCTGCAAGATCAAAATTAAATTGATGCGCTTTATCAATTGATTGTCTCAACGAATCTATTCGCGATGTTTGACCGCAGCCCTTCCCGATCAATTGCTTGTTTTTAACCAGTGCAATTGCATTGCTTTTTAAATGTTTGCCTACGATATTCGCGAAGATAAGGTCTTCCTTTTCGGTCATAGTTGTTTCCCTGCCGCCGGCTTCTTTCCATTCAGCAAAATTGCCATTTGCTAACTGACCACTGACCACCGACCACCGACTACTGTTCTCCGCTCATCTGTTTTTTAAGTTGTAAGATAAAAGACTTGACCGCCGTTGCCTCATTGCTGTCGGGAAAAACGCGCAAGAATTCTTCATAGACCGCAATCGCTTCGTCAAATTTTTTCATTTTTTCAAAAGCCAAACCGAGAAACTGATAAATAACTGTCGCGTCCGGCGCGCCCGCCAGTTGCGAAACGGCTTTTCTGAAGTATCCGGCGGCAAGCATATAATTAGCTTTTTCCGTTTCATAATCGCCCGCCGAACCAGAGGCTTCCGCTTTTTCTTTGT
>JBBJMD010000212.1:0-6290 GCA_037719925.1 Ferruginibacter sp. | reverse complement strand
AAAGATATCGCCCGGGCTATGAATAATGCGGGGAAGCATCCTTCGGGAAAAGTACGCATCTACCACTGGAGGGAAATGAACGATTTGTTATAAAAATATTCCCCGAAATCATAATTACAATTTGTGCAACCGAACACTTGCACTTATCTTTGCAACCAATACGTTGCGGATACCAATTATATGAATAATGAGACGGGATATTTACCAGGCGATAGCCGATCCTGCAAGGCGGGCCATTTTATCATTGATTGTCCTGCAGTCGATGACGCCCAATGCAGTAGCGGAACATTTTGACTGTAGCCGGCAGGCCATATCAAAACATATCAGGATCCTGACGGAATGCAAACTATTGGACCAGCACCAGGACGGCCGTAGAATTATTACCATTTTAACCCGCAGAAAATGAAAGAAGTAGACAACTGGCTTCAGCCGTTCCGCAAAACATGGGAAAGCCGTTATAACCAATTGAACATTATCTTAAAACAAATAAAACCAAAAAAAAATGACAAGTAGCAACCGGTTGGAAATCGTAAAAGATTTACCCAACAAAAAAATTATTGTAACCAGAGATTTTGAAGCTCCCATGGAAGAAGTTTGGCGGGCGTGGACAGAGCGTGAATCATTGGACAAGTGGTGGGCGCCCAAGCCATGGAAAGCGGCAACAAAATTTTTAGATTTCAGTGAAGGCGGATACTGGTTGTATGCAATGGTGGGGCCTGATGATTCAAAACATTGGTGCCGGGTTGATTTTAAAAAAATTGATACACACAAGAGCTTCCTGGCAACAGATTTATTTTGCGACGAGGATGGAAATCCAACTATGGAATTCCCCGGTATGAATTGGAAGAATGAATTCCTGGCTACAGACCAGGGAACAAAGGTTACAGTTGAAATTTCATTTGCCAGCATTTCGGATCTTGAAAAAATAGTAGAAATGGGATTTGAGTCTGGCTTCACAGCTGGATTAAGCAACCTTGAACTATTATTAAAAAACAATGCAATAACCGCAAACAGCTGATTTAAGGACAGCTATAATTATACTAGCGTCCTAACATAATCATAGCAAAATCATTTGATTAGCTTTTAGTTCTTTGAAATCTTGAAGATAATTTTCCTGAAACAGTTGCTGTATCTGGATTTTGGTAAGTAGTGTTATGCTTAGAACCTGTAGAATTTCATAATTCGTATGTTTGATTTTTAATTTTTCTTTCATGATGGCTACTGTAACATATGCAATTATGGCAGTGTAAATCTGAACTCTGACGGCATTATCAGAATAACCCCAGAAGGATTTCACCTTTAGATGTTGCTTAATCCATTTGAAAAATAATTCTACTCCCCAATGATACTTATACAACCTGGCAACATCTGATGCTGATAATAGAAAATTATTAGTTACAAATTCAAATGTATTACCGATTATATCATCATGATATTTTATTCTGCGAAGGTTATCAGGATAATTTCTGCCAGCATAATGATTATTAAGTTTGATTGTTTGATCGCATAATACACCGGTTGCCTTGTCAACCTTTGCTGAATACATTCTTCGGTAATTGGTATTATCTTTTAACCGAGTGACAAAAAAGGCATTGCTTTGATGAATAAGATATAGCCTCTTAAAATCTACGTATCCTTTGTCCAGAACATAATAACCACCTGGTTCATATTCGATGACGTCCAGAAAATTGACATCATGAACAGATCCGTCAGATATATAAATGAAGGTTGGGATATCCGTTTTTACATCGTATTGAGTGTGCAACTTTACAGCTCCTTTGTTCTTACGAAACTTTGCCCACTAAAAAACACTTAAGCACAAATCAATAGTGGTTGAATCAATTGCATATACATTGCCTTCTATCTTTAGCTCAAAGTCATTATTGGAGGTGCAAACCTTCCTGGCTTGTGCGATAAGCAGGTAGGCATATTCTGCAAAGATCCAGTCCCGATTTTCATTGGCATAGGCCAGATTTGATTTTGAAATACCAGTTCCCATACCCAGGTGATACCATTTGTCACGTTGGGTATTTAGGCTCATTACAAGATCACTCAGGCTATCACGATTTGCTAATTGACCAAAGAGCATACACATTAATTGGTGCCAACAGGTGAAATGTAGGACCTTGTAGTTTCCATCAAACTTTTTTACACATTTGATGAAATCATTTACAGCAAGAAAGGCCGTGACCTGGGCAAATAAATATTTTCCGTTATTCATGCCCCAAAGTATGACCGATTGGCAGGTCCGGAAAATACAGTTTTTCGCTCAAATCGTTTGAACTCTAAAATCAGATGAAACCCTTATCTATCAAGATTTTCAAAGAACCAATATTTAAAACGTTAGGACACTAGTGCTATAATTACTATACTTTAATAGCAAGCCAGCGGAAGCAGTAAAGGCAACAATAGCTTTCACGAGAGAATCCACCATAATAGCACATGGCGCACATTCAGCAACCTTAAATGCAAATACAAAAACCCAGGCGAACAACCTGGGTTTTCAAATAAACGGATAGTGAAAGCCCTTGTTGCAATACACTAATAGTTTAGTTGAAGGAATTTATTAACCCACATTGCAGCTAAATCGGCGGAGAAGCCGTTAAATACTGCATTTCATTTTTTTTGAGTTCCGGTTTGTGTACTACAGATTTTCTTTTTGCAAAAGGCTTAGCTTTTATCAACAGGATAGACTGGATCTTTTTTAACTGCTCACCTGGCTCCGAACATTTTCTTACACCAATTACTATTCCCGCCGTGTTTGTTCCTTGAGTAGTGATTATTTTTTGGGTGTTGCCTATTCTCACTATTTCCTGCCAGTTGCTGTTAATACCATGTCCCTTCAGCTTGCACCTTACTGTATTTACTACCCAGTAGGCCAGTAAACCCAGGTGCAGATGTGCCATTGTGCCTGCATCTGATTTGTGGTAAACGGGCCTTAAATCCAAATCGTTTTTCAGGATACGGAAGGAACTTTCTATTTCACGTATGGTGTTGTAAATATTCCATATCATGACCTCATCTTCAAGTAACAGGCTTGTTCTCAAAAAATACAATCCCAGCGATGCTTCCTTTTTGGCATACTGCTGTTCATTTTTTGACCAGTTGAGGGCTGTTACCGTTTCATTATCCTGGCTTAGGGTTACGGCTATATCATAATAATATTGTACAGAGCCATAGCGTTCCCTTGCCCTGCCGATGCGTTGATGCACTTTGGCTGCTTTCTTTGTTGCGCCTTTACGCTCCACGGATTGTGCTATCTTTTGTAACTCTGTTTCAAAGCGCTGCTCAAACCGGCTACGCATACTGTTGGCTGTTTCATATTTGTCTTCGCTGGCTACTTCCAGGTAGTAATCGGTGTTTTTATTGTTGCTGACTGCTTTGAGTCGCACCTGGCGTTTGCTTTTTGTTTCCAGCAAAACAGTGAGCCTGCCACTGATGGCATGATAATCCTTTAGCCTGGCACGGCTTACACACAGGTAGTGGTATCCTTTAGCCCTTATCATCTGCAGGTTTTCTTCGGTAGCTATGCCTGCATCCATCACCACCACAGGATGCCGGGCATTGGTGCAGCGGCTTAGCTTGTCTATCATCAGCGACAGGTTTTTACAATCGGCCATATTGCCTTGATGTATAGCGGAATATTTTATGAAACCATAAATATTTACTACCAGTGCCAGTACCACCAGTTTGGCATCATTACGCTTTTCTTTACTCCTGCCGTATCTCGCCAGTTCACTACCACTGTATTGTCCTTCAAAATAAGTATTGGTTAAATCGTACAGTACTATCTTGTCGCTGATATCAAAGATTTCATTTGTTTTGTGTGAAAGATGTTGCTCCAACTGGTCTTTCACCGAGTAAAGACGCAATGCACTTTCATAGAGTTTGTCTTTGGTGATCTTTTCCGGGTCGTAGCCGGTCAGCTCGCCGATAACGGAGGTTGCTTTTGCTCGTACCGGTCAGTAAGTATCCTTGCTGCCTGGTTAAGTTGTTCGGCAGTGTAAGCATCATCTATAAATCCAATGTTGAGAATGGTACGGTGACAAACCCTTCCTTCCACATTGCGGTAACTCTCCACCAACTGGTAGTAAGCACCCGACTGCTGTTTGTCTTTGTTATATCGAAGGCTGAACTTGAATTACATCAACTGCAAAATTCTGTTAACCAGCAATACAAACCAACACCCTCAGTGTACTACAAAATGAACAATCGCCTTATACGTGCGCTGTACGTTTCTATCCCGTACCTCCCTAAGGAATATAGTCAGAAAAAAAATCTAAAAAAATGAAAATTTAACATTTGGAAGCCCAAATGCTGCAATGTGGGTTAATACTGTCAGCACCTAAGCTACCAACCTAGTATCCAGGCAAATATCAGCGGGCAAACAATCGTAGCATCGCTTTCCACAATGAATTTTGGTGTTTTGATATCCAGCTTGCCCCAGGTTATTTTTTCATTGGGCACTGCCCCCGAATAGGAACCATAGGAGGTAGTACTGTCACTTACCTGGCAGAAATAACTCCAGAAAGGAACATCGTGCCATTCAAGATCCTGGTACATCATAGGCACCACGCAGATAGGAAAATCACCGGCGATACCCCCACCGATCTGGAAAAACCCAACACCCTTACCGGCAGAATTATTCCTGTACCAGTCTGACAGCCAGACCATATATTCTATACCGCTTTTCATGGTAACGGCTTTTAACTCCTGTTTGATCACATACGACGCAAAAATATTTCCCATCGTACTATCCTCCCAACCGGGCACAACGATGGGTATATTTTTTTGCGCCGCAGCCAGCATCCAGCTGTTTTTCGGATCAATTTCATAATACTGTTCCAACACGCCACTTAACAGCATCTGGTACATGTATTCGTGCGGAAAATCGCTCACCCTTTTCTTCTGCGTCCTTCCAGATTTTATGAATGTGCTGTTGCAGCCTTCTGAAAGCTTCCTCTTCCGGTATGCAGGTATCAGTCACCCTGTTGTAATGATTCTCGAGCAGCCCCACTCGTCCTGCGGGGTCAGATCGCGGTAATTGGGTACCCTTTTATAATGGCTATGAGCCACAAGATTCATGATATCTTCTTCAAGATTGGCACCCGTACAGCTGATGATCGCAACTTTATCCTGCCGGATCATCTCTGCCAGGCTGAGTCCCAGTTCCGCCGTACTCATTGCTCCCGCAAGTGTAACCATCATTTTACCCCCTTCCTCCAGGTGGGTAACATAACCTTTTGCAGCATCCATTAAAGCCGCGGCATTAAAATGGCGGTAATGGTGCTCTATGAAATTGGATACAGGTCCTGTGTTCATAATATTTTGTTTTTATAATGCTGATAAAATTTTCACGGTTTCAGAGAACCCCGGTACCTGCACTGATTGCAGGGTGCAAAAGTAATTTTTTTTAACCACCAAATGGTAAATGCTACCAGGCCCTGCAGGGCGGCGGTGATATACCCGTAATTTACCCGGGAGAGGAATATGATCCTTTTATCTGAAATGAAACAAAAACCGCACACAGAAGCCATGAATTACCATGGAAGGCAACAAAGCTTTCCCTTTGAATGGCAGGAAGGCTTCGGAGCTGGGAGGCAAAAAAATAGCCCGCTTTTAAAGGGGCTATTTCACAACGTCGATATTATTTTTACTTCTTCTTAATTTTACGTTCTACTTCGATACTTCCGCTCGCCGAGCACTTTAATTTTAAGGCCTGGCAATCATTCGTTACACTCAGGTAATACCAGGTTGACCCCTCGAAGGTTAACTCAAGGGCTTTTTTAGAAACGGTATAACCTTCATATTTTTTTGCCAATGCCAGCGATACATTGATGGGTAACTGTTCTGATTGCATTGGACGGGATGTGCCGACCAGTTCGCCATCTTCGTTGTAAGCTGCATTTACTTCGATCTGGTTGATCAGAAATGTGGCAAAATAAAAATCGCTGATTTTTTCCCAGTTTATAGCCGAAGCTGCCGAGAAATCGTTTAAAAATGCCGCTTTTACCCGGGCATTTACCTTGTCGCTGTCGGTGGCGAAAGCAAAAGAGGAAAACAGCATTGCTGCTGCGGTTAAAATGGTTACTGCCTTTTTCATTACTATACTTTTTTTTGGTTAATGATAACCGCCTCGTGACTGGCGGCTTGGTTGATGAATCAAAGATATACGGGGCGGATATCCACGCAGGCAGTATTTGACCAGGTGAATCATTATTTACTCCTGTTACGTAAACGGTAATCTGTTGAAGGCAGAATGCCCCGGTGACCTGATTCAAACCCACTGC
>JBBJMD010000211.1:0-6290 GCA_037719925.1 Ferruginibacter sp. | reverse complement strand
GCTATTTTTTAATCAATAATAAAAACATTTCGCCAGCATGCCAGGTATGCGGCATGCTTAATTTCATACTCACTAATTTTTCATCAATTACTTTCATGCCCGGATAATAGGCGTCACTTGCATAAGCTTCCCAGGAAAGCGGGTACGAACGTTCGCTCACTATTCCTTTTTGCTCACCGAAAAAATGGTCTTCCGCCCAAACGAGGTAAGGATAATTCTCGCTGCTGCCTTTATCAAAACGGGCACCGGCAACATGCTGGGTTTTGTAATCCCACCAAAAAAGGAGGAGTAACTATCATAGGCTTTTGGAATATAAAAGCTATCAGGCAAATGCAACGATTTCAAGCCATACTTAATCCATTTAGTTTGGAATACCGGGTGCAGGGCGTAATCGGTTTTACCTTCCAGGTAATTTCCATCTGCTCCTTGTTTAATGAATTGCCGCGTTGAATCCAGGACGGTTTTCACCACCGGATGAGAAACATCGGAAACCAGTGAAACCAGGAAGAGTACTTCGCCTAAATTATCGGCTTCGCTCATACCATGGTTGTTCCTGTCAAAAGGGTCGCGAATGGACATTATCCAGTCTTTGATCAAATGAAGGTTCCCGGTTTGCTGCAGCACTTTTGCCATCAAAGTGGCATCGCGATACCAAGGGTTTTTGTATACAAAAAAATTAGGTACAGGCTTGCCATCAATGATGTTTATCAGTATTTCGTGATGCAGTACTTTTAAAACCGGCGCAAAAAAATGGCCTTTAAAATCGGGCAAATGAATAAAGCTTTCTGATAATTCTTTAAGGCTCCTCCCTTGTTCTAAATAAACACCTTTTTCATTTTCAAAAATGTGCACTTCTTTTCCATCGGTAGTTTTAAGGTAAACATAATATTCGGAGGGAACAATGAACTCGTTATTTATGTTCCATTGATATAACGTATCACCGGAAACTGCATCAACCAGGTTTCCGTTTTTATACACCATTTTTTTCCGGTCGCCCATGCCAAACAGGTAGAAATCAATTGTGGGCATTTTCCGGTGATTAGGATGTTCTTTTCTTAAAAGCTCAAGATTAATATTATATTCCTGCAATTTTTTTTGCAATACAGTTACCGGCATTTGTGCAGTACTTTTATACTGCATAGATAATAGGACAATAAAAGCTGATAATAATCTTAATTCTTTTTGCATTCTTCTATCTTTGTTTATGGATTTCACTTTACCTGACATACATATATTTGGGTAAATATAACTCAAGCATTAATTTTTCACCAAGACTATGTTTTCCTTTGCTTAGCATTTAAATATAATAATAGTTGAACAACCATTTGTTTATTTTAAACCGCTTTTTGTCAATACTTCATTTGCACTTATAAAATTCACTTTGCTCAGGTATTGTTTTTAAACCTTCTTTAACGATATAATTAAAATCGTTTGATGTAAAAGCAGCGCATACATAGCTCAAAATACACGCCCCCATACCAGCCATCACCCTAGTTCATGCCCGATTTTATTAGAAATAGCAGAAGCGGCATTTGGCATGTCCGGGCTCATTAAAACCCGCAAAGTCGGCTTCTATTTGATAGTCAATGCAATCAGCACGGGGATTATTTACCCAATGGCCGGATTGAAGAGCTTTAATGCCGTGCAAAAAATTATACCGAGCCGCCGGATTGGCATGCCATAAGCTGTAACCCTCAGGCGCGAATGTACTGGCAAACGAATCTATCGGCGCATCGAAATATTACAGAATAAGAAACATGGTCTGAACTTACCTGATCGTATGATTTTCCGCATTTTAAATGCTTGATACATGTCCTGAAGAGTAGTTCCATCGTAAAAAAAGGTTAATGGATATATGAATTCAAATATGTTCTGTGATAGCTTTCTTCCCATTGGCAAATTTTCGTCCTAATGACTTAATTGCATCCACAGAAGGTCCCGCCCTAGAAATATAACTACCGCATCTCTACTCATTGCTCCTAAAAAATAATTCTCCTGGACTTTAATTAATCGTTTGGTTGATTTTATTTCAAAGCAAAAGTATTAAATTCCTTATGAAATTTTCTAATGAGGTATTGAATCAAAAATAACAATAGAGACAGCATTAAATGTTATACCTATATTGTACCCACTAAAAAAGCCGATCAAAATGATCGGCTGAAAAGTACTCGGCATGGGAGGATAATAATGCTTTGCCAGTAAGCATTTTAACTGATAGGGCGCAAAGGAGGGCACAAACTG
Source organism: Ferruginibacter sp. (assembly GCA_037719925.1). Classification (GTDB taxonomy): domain Bacteria; phylum Bacteroidota; class Bacteroidia; order Chitinophagales; family Chitinophagaceae; genus Ferruginibacter. The sequence continues at coordinate 4,049 of JBBJMD010000211.1, read as the reverse complement.
CTAAGTTCGCTCAATTTTCTGAAGCGTTATAGATTCAGCGTTATGTCGGAACTAATAATCATTATTTCTGCGAATCAAGAAAACTCTTATAATACTGATCATGATATGATTTGTACTTAAGAGAGAAAGATAAACTGATCGAACCATAACAGGCTTTTGCCTTTGGTATCAAGAACCGGTCAGTCCCACTTATCAACTGGGTGTTTCGCTTTGACATTTTTGGGTATATTTACTAGAATCCACCTTTACCAAGATGAAATATTTCTCAAAAAGTACCTTATTATTCGCAGTTATATTGTTTTCAATGAATTTTGCCAATGGCCAAATCGGCATCGGCATCATTCCTCCACACCCAAGCGCAGCTTTACATGTTCAGGATACTTCCCGGGGGATTTTGGTTCCCAGGATGACCTCGGTACAGCGAAGGGCAATTATGAATCCGGCAGAAGGCCTCCTTGTTTACCAAACGGATAGTTCCAGTGGATTTTTTTATTACAGCAACAGCCATTGGCGAAATTTAACGCAAAATCAATTTATTATTAATGTAACAGATTATGGTGTAATTGGTGATAGTGCTACCGATAATACTACTGCTTTACGTGCCTTGTTCGCAATGGCTTCTGCCAATGGTGGAATAATACACTTCCCAAAAGGAAATTACTTAATATCAGATACCATTACTGTTCCTTATGCCTGTAAAATTACTGGCGTTGGTGGTGGTGCGCCTTATTTGGGAACAGAGGGTGTTTCACATGTTGGTGTGTATGCTTATGGTACTGCCGTATTAATACAGAAAGCAAGTAATAAAAGCGCACTTGTTATTACACATGATGGCGTTTCTATTGAGGGCATGACACTTAAATGTACAGGAATAGCTCCTAGTGCTGGTTCAGGTATTATGTTTCGTAGGGGACATTCATTGCGTTTGTCTAATACATTTATTGGTTACTTCTATAATAATCTTACGATAGCCGCAGGGGTTGATTGGATGGTTTGGAACAATCAATTTGTAAACCCAATTAATTACAACATGTTTGTGGGAAATAATATACCTGATGAAGGCTGTAATACTGTGTACTCAAATATGTTTAACAGTAGTTTGTCAGGAAAAGCTACGCAATTAAGAATTGAAGCTCCCGCGGGTATACGTATCGTGAGTAATGAGTTTCATATAGCTACTGGTATGAATGTCGCATCAGAATTCTATCCAATAGGTGTGATAGATATTTATTCGTATGCCGCAACATCCGCTCCGTTCATAAGTAATAATAACATAGAAGCATATACGCAATTCGGTTTAAGAATACGAATGGCAGATGACATTTTAGCTATTAGTAAAATAATGGTAAATGGGAATTCTTTTCAGGGGTATAGTCAATATGTACATGACATTGACATTCAGAGTAATGTTTTAGGTAAAATTCATACTATTACCGTAGTTGGTAACAACTTTGCAAATTCCGGTTATTGGTCTTCAATTTATATGAGAAAGATAAAAGGGATAACTATTTCGGGCAACAGTAACTCCGCTAATGATAGTGCTTATACTTTAAGATCAGATAGTTTAGTAGACTGTTCCGGGGTAATGAGCAGATTGGATGGAGTTGTGTTATTGGACAGTATAAGGCAAAAAACCGTACCGCCTACAGCTACTGCGGGTAGCTATGATTTTATTGTAAGAAATAGCACAACGGGTAATTATCAAAAAGTAGCTTCTTCCGGTGTGGTTGAAGCCACTGTTAATAATAATTTTACAACTTATCAAACAGTAACCAGGAGTACTTTAGGGTCTACACCACAAACGACCACAGGTACCGTAGGCCTTAGCCTTTATAATTCCACACCCGCAGCCTTAGGGGCTCAGCAGCAAGGACCATCCATTTATTTGCCCTCCCAAGGATGGGGAACCACCACCGGTTCTTCCAGAGAATTGGGATGGTGGTTGTTTAGTTCCCCCGCGCAAGGAACAGTGCCGACCAGTCGTTTAAGGTTTCAGTCAGGTATTGATGGCGCTGCTGTAACTAATGCTTTTATTTTAGATGCCGCGGGTAATGGAACATTTGAAGGTGCAGTTACAACGTCATTGGGTAATATAGCTTTAAGGGCAAATTTAGCAGGAGCCTCATCAGACGCTTATTTAGGATGGAATCTTACTGCGGCAACATTAGCTGTGCCCGTTCAAAATTCCCCGCGAGTAAGACTTGCAGGTTCTGCCTGGAATGGTTCAGCTTCGCAAACAGCAGATTTTACAATGGAAAATAAACCATTTAACGGAACTTCTCCAATCACAACCAACCTTGTATTTTCCAGTCAAATAGCATCTGGAGGTTATAACGAAGTTTTTCGAGTAAATAATTTCGGAAAGGTATCGATACAATCGGGCGCTAATGGTAGCTCTGGAACTGCTACACTGGTAGCCGGAATGGTTACAGTCAAGACAACACAGGCAACAACAGGCTGTAAAATTTTCTATTCTGTGCGCACCCCAGCTGGTACGCAAGGGTTTCTTTCTGTTCCAACATCAGGCGTTACTAACGGGTTATCATTTGTAATTAATTCCACTTCAGCTTCTGAGAATTCAACAGTTGATTGGTGGATCATAAATTAATGGGTTATGAAGCAAATATTATTACTCACTTTCCTGGTACCCTTTTTTTAAGAAAAAACTATATTGACATCAATTATTTAATCATCAAACAGTAATCAAAACATTTTTATCCTTTTATCCATCCTGATCGTTTCCTTTAAAAGGCCAAGTACGCCAACACCAACCAATGATACGGTAATTCCGGCGCTCCGATCATAACCTTTATTTGCCTGCTGGTTCTTTTGGTCCAACATGCTTATTCATCTTGACACCTAAACATCAACAACCCACTGCACATTTGGGCACATTTTCAGGCGCACAAAACCGACACACAAAGCCAACCTGCAAAAGAGCCAAAATTTGCCTGACACCCATTTGCTATCTTTGGGATAATGAAAAGATTTCTAAAATATGGTTTGCTCTTGCTAATATTCGTTGGCTTCCTTGCTTCCTCACTGGAACTGGATGCTAAAGAATGCAAGCAGAACTACAATACAGAAAATCATACGTTCATCTGCTCACAGTCTGACACACATCAGACTTCTCACGCAGATATTGCGACTGCGCTGCCTGTTTATTTTCATTTATTCATCATTGGGGAAAAATTTTCCGGAAAAGCTCACACTTATCCTTTCGGTGCCGACCCTGACCCGCCGCAACGTCTTTATTTGCGATATTTGGTTTTACTGATATGATTTGGACTGTTTTGTGCGCTGCTATGCGGGGCAAATTTGCATGTATCTATCCAAGTCAAAATCAAACAGTAAACAATCAATGAAACATATCTTATTGGCATTGGCTGTAATAAGCAGCCAGCTAACCTTTGCCCAAAACACCTTTCGGGCAATCATCAAAAATGAAAGAACACAAGAAGCTTTAACCGGAATTACGGCAAACATTCCGGCGTTAAACATTGGCACAGCAACAGACACTACAGGAATGATAGAAATAAAAAACATTCCGAACGGAAGTTTTCAAATCAAATTCTCTTACGTTGGCTTTAAAGATTTCCAGAAAACATTTTCCTTTCCGCTTGCCCATCCGAATGAAATATTCACAATTGATTTAGAGCCAAGCGAAACAGAGTTAGGCGAAGTGGTTATACAAACCACACGAAGCAGCCGCAGCATACGAGACATTCCGACAAGGGTGGAAGCCATCACGCTGGACGAATTGAACGAAAAAAATTCCATGAAACCGGGCGACATCAGAATGCTTTTGAATGAAAGCACCGGTATTGCCACACAGCAAACATCAGCCGTAAGCGGCACTGCCAACATCCGCATACAGGGGCTGGACGGCAGATATACTCAATTCCTTCGGGACGGAATGCCATTATATCAAGGCTTTTCGGGCGGACTTAGTGTGATGCAGATTGCGCCGCTTGATTTAAAGCAGGTAGAATTTATTAAAGGCAGCGCATCCACGCTTTACGGTGGCGGCGCTATTGCCGGGCTGGTAA
>JBBJMD010000058.1:0-20094 GCA_037719925.1 Ferruginibacter sp. | reverse complement strand
GACCACAATACAAGATTCAATGCGAATAAAAACCGGCCTGATATCCGGGATAATATGGACAGCCGCGAAGGTGAAGAACAACAATCCAAAGGCAATGATGTAACACACAATCAGAAAGAAGTTAAAAACAAGAAACAAGAGAAGAAAAATAAGTAACCGATCACGTTAGCTTCGCTATATAATTAGTTTTTTCATTGACTACCTGGCTGCCCTTGGAATGTGCAGCTGGTTGTACAACTCATTGGCGCAACGACCTCCCTTACCAGTAAATTGTAAAAAATGTAAACTGTCAATATCCAAAATCTTAATGGATACAGCAAAAGATTGCCTGTAAAGAATGTGAGGAAAGGGAAAAAAAATGATCCCAGGTCAGAAACCGTGGTAGAAAAATAATTTTTTTTGAATCTTTTAGAAGGTAGTTTTCCTAATGGACATCATGAAAATTTCAACGTGTAATGTAGACACAATCAGCAATTGCAGTTTGAACATTGACTTTTACCATCATTAAAAAGTCAATAAATTGATTCCATAATACAAAAGCCCGCCTTACTTTTGTATGAGTAAGGCGGGCTTAAATAAAAATTCAATTTGAAAAAAGGGCAATCAATCGTTAGTAGCCTGCAAATATAAGGTGTAGTATCGTAAAAGAGAAATTAAGTTTAACATATTTAAGATTTTCATATAGCAAGCAATCGTTAAAGTCCCCCAGTTTCTACTGGGGGGCTATTTTTTTTTCTAATTTGTCAGATCATCTTATGATTTTCATGCTTAACAAAATCACCCGCAATCCTTCAGGAGAATTTCTTTAAAATATTCTTTACACTTTCCACATATTGCGTTCCAAATAAAATTGCATGTACCAGCAACGGGTAAAGTTGAGACACCTGCAAACGCTGCTGCCATCGATTTTCCAAGGGGTATATTTCTTGGTATCCGTCATAAAAACGCTGATCAAAACCACCAAACAGGCAGGTCATACCAATATCCATTTCCCTGTGTCCATAATAAACTGCCGGATCAAAAATGGCAGCATAACCAGAAGAGGAAATCAGGTAGTTGCCTCTCCATAAATCTCCATGCAGCAATGCAGGAGGTTCGATTGGAATTAGCTCAATGAGCTTATCACAAAATAAATCTGCAAGTATTATATCTGCTTTCGAAAATGCACCCCTGTCAAAAAGAACTTTCACAAGTTGTAAGATCCGGCATTCTGAATAAAAAGAATGCCAGGCAGCTGATTGTGAATTATGCTGTTTAAGGCTTCCAATATAATTATCATCTTGCCACCCAAAAAAAGGCTGTTGCTGTTGATGCATCCTTGCGAGACAGTTACCAAAGTTTTGTTAGCTGTCGCTTTTAATAGAACCTTTTTCAATAAATTCCAGCAAGAGGTACTGTTGGTGCTTTGTGCACCCGGAGCTGGTAACTGCAGGCACTAAAAGGGTGGAGGATTGAAGCAATGCGTTTAGGCCACTGCCTCTTTTTGAAACATTCCCGGGTAAAGATTATCGTCATGTATCTTTAAGAAATAATTTTTTTTACCGCTCCTCACCCGGTATGCCGTGCTGATATCTCCGCCATAAACCGGTTGAAAGCTGGCAGGTATCAAGCCGCATTCGGCAAGGATTGCCTTTATCACGATTGGCTGTTTAGTGAAGGAATTTTTTGACCAGTGTTATAATCAGCGTTAAAAGAACACTAAAGATAATCATGGTTACCATTGGAAAATAGAAATGGAAATTCTCTCTTTCCATGCGAATATCCCCGGGAAGCCGACCTATCCAATTCAATTTATCATGGAAGAAATAGATGATTATTCCTGCAATCAACAAAAGGACTGCCATGATAATGATCCATTTACCGGTATCGCTGCTCATGGTGTAAAATTAGTACATGATGACAAAGTCCGGTATAAAAAAAAATGACGTATAAATAAACTCATCTCAAATTTTAACCGAAATGCAATCGTTTGGAGCTTAAAGCTGAAGGCGATGACTTCACAAGCGCATAACAGCTTTTATATTCAGACCTCGCAATTTTTAGAAAAAATGTTTCGCAGCGGGATGATTTAAATAATTCCACGAAACTGAAGAAGCCCTGGAAAAATCCAAAAAGCACGTAATACCGCTACCCCATAAAAAATGGATAACCGGTAGTGATTAAACGGCAGGATTTTAAAATAAAATCCGGCAATTCCTACATACTACCAGTTATCCAATATTATTTATAATAAATACTTAATTATTGCAACTCTGCCAGCACAGTGATCTTTGGTTCTTTTGAAATTTTGCCTGCACCAATTTGCGGACCATCAATTGCGTAATCTTCAAGTTTTATAACAAATTCGGCGTTTGTAGAAATTGTTTTACCGTTCACTATGATTTTTCCCATTGTTTTAACTGGTTTTGTAACACCATGAATCGTCAGGTCGCCTTCTACTTCAGCATCATAAGTTCCATCCTTTGTAAAATTTATAGCGGCTAAATTTTTTATTGTTCCATTGAATGTAGAGGTTGGGAACTTTTCGGAATCAAGCCATTTTGGACCATTGAAATGTTCTTGTATCTTGGGATTACCGAATGTAAAGTTTTTCACAGGAACTTCAAATGCCACGGAACCGGTTGCAGGATCGATGGCTACAATTGCCGTTTTATTTTCAGCCTTTGGCAATTGATCAAGGCTGGTAGTGGCATCAAAATTTACCGTTCCTGAGGTAGTTGTTTTTTTCTGGGCGAATATAGAACCCGTTGCTGCTACAAAAGCAATAAATAAAATTGTTTTTTTCATGTTACTTGTTTTAATTTTTAATTGTTGAGCGCACATCTTTTAAAAGTAATATACTCCGTTTCCAGGATATTGCTGTAAAGTCCACCACTACAGGAACCTTTGATCGAAACAAGTTCGCCTTGCCTGATTTTCCTGGCTTCATCAACGTGCTGCTGTTGGAAAGCGAAAATGATATAAGAGCCGGAAGCAGGATCCGCCATTTTAATGTTGACCGTTGTGTCAGCGGCCTCTATACCAGAAACCGTGCCATTTACAATGATTATTTTCTCGGTATATTTTTTATTTGAGAGGCTGTCATTTTTTTGAAACTCATGTATAAGATCAAGTGCGTTGACTGTAAAATCCGCGGTGGTTTCACTGGTATCACTAAATTTTTCAGTAAATACATACCAAACGACACCAGCCCCAAGTATGAAAAGAATTAAAAATCCATATAAGAATTTTTTAATCCAGGAATTCCTTCTTTTACTTACGACAGCCATATCTTAATACTATTAGAGGGATAAAAATAACACTTTATATTAATTAAACGTTGTTTAAACATTGAGTTTGACAGGTCCGGGTTCAGAAAATCAATGCATTACGTCATTAAACATTACCTATTAATAATATGAGGTAGTAACAACGGCAGGGTTAAATAAATAAATTCGAATTAAATTTAACTTTTAAATAAATAAAACCACAAGAACGAAACCCAATAACAAGATATATCAATTTAAACAAGTTCGGGAAAAACAAGTTACGACCTGATCTACTGACATAGACGAAGTAGCAATTGAATCGAAATGATCATGTTTTTCGGCAGTCATTGTTCTTACATCCAACTTTTAATATATGATAGTTTTAGTAATTATATTTATGATTTGTTTGTTCGCACTTGCATTTATGCGACAACCCATGTTTGGCAAAACACCGACTGGCGAAAGGCTGGAACGGATAAAAAGATCACCTCATTTCAAAGAAGGGAATTTTAAAAATTTAAACCTTACTCCTGACCTTACAGAAGGAGTTACCTACTATGCAGTAATGAAGGAATTTTTCTTTGACAGAAAAAAACGTAACAAGCCTGTTGATATTTTGCCTTCCATAAAAAGTAATCTTTTAAACTTAAGACCCGGGGAAGATATCCTTGTCTGGTTTGGTCACTCGTCCTATTATTTGCAAATCGACGGAAAGAAGATGCTTGTAGATCCAGTTCTGAATGGCTCCGCCAGCCCTATAAAATCAACAACGAGGAGCTTTAAAGGGAGCGATATTTTTAATGCCGATGATATACCTGAAATAGATTATCTTTTTATTTCTCATGATCATTGGGATCATCTCGATTATCAAACTATCATCCAATTAAAGCCACGGATCAAAAAAGTTATTTGTGGTTTGGGAACCGGGCAACACCTGGAACATTGGGGCTTTCAGGCGCAACAGGTAATAGAAAAAGATTGGGGGGATGAAATAATCCTGGATGATGGATTCAAGGTGAACATTGTTCCCGCAAGGCATTTTTCCGGCAGGGGATTCAAACGAAATACGGCTTTATGGATATCCTTTGCCTTAAAAACCCCTTCCATGAACATATTCATCGGGGGCGATAGTGGCTATGATACTCATTTTGCAAAAACCGGCAATAACTACGGGCCTTTTGACCTGGCGATACTGGAATGTGGTCAATATGACAAAAGTTGGAAATATATACATATGATGCCGGAGGAAATAATACAGGCAGCGCACGACCTTCGGGCAATAGCACGATCTGTCCATTGGGGAAAATTCTCTTTGGCAAATCATGCCTGGGATGACCCTATCAAACAGGTTGCTGCAATTGGCAAAATAAAAGAACAACAACTCGTTACACCCATCATTGGCCAAATTGTTGAACTGAAAAACCTCCCGGAATTTCCCGCATGGTGGGAGGAAATCAATTAAGCATCTTGCAACAAAAAAAAATTACATTCCAAATATGATCGGTTTCGGGAAGGTTGAATTATAAACAGGAAAAAGTACTGCAACCTAATTGTATATATTTGATAGCAGGTTTATTTTTTAATGAATATGAAGGCCCTTAACGCACTAAAATTAAAGAAAAAAAAAATATTTATTGCTTTATGCATTATTATTGGTTAGCATTGCCGTACAGGCACAAGAGCAACCAAAGGGTGGTAATCCTGTGTTTGCTGGCTGGTATGCCGATCCTGAAGGTGCGATTTTTAATAAAAAATATTGGATCTACCCTACCTTCTCCGCTCCTTATGATAAACAGGTTCATTTCGATGCCTTCTCGTCGCCGGATCTAATAAAATGGACAAAGCACAGCCGCATAACAGATACCTCCAAAATTAAATGGGCCCGCCGGGCAATGTGGGCTCCGGCAATCATTGAAAAAAAAGGCAGATATTATTTCTTTTTTGCTGCAAACGATATTCAGAGTGACCAGGAACCAGGGGGTATTGGAATCGCAGTATCGGATAACCCGGCAGGGCCTTTTAAAGATTATCTTGGCAAACCCCTGGTTGATAAATTTCACAACGGCGCACAGCCGATCGACCAGTTTGTCTTCAAGGATTCCAATAACCATTATTATTTAATTTATGGAGGTTGGCGTCACTGCAATATCGCGAGATTAAATGATGACTTTACGGGGTTTATTCCTTTTGATGATGGTAAAATATTTAAGGAGATCACACCGGAGGGTTATGTAGAAGGACCGATCATGTTTATAAAAAATGGTAAATACTATTTTATGTGGTCTGAAGGTGGGTGGACCGGCCCCGACTATTGTGTCGCTTATGCCATTAGTGATTCTCCGTTCGGCCCATTTAAAAAAATCGGTAAAGTATTGCAGCAGGATCCGGCAATCGCTACAGGTGCCGGCCATCATTCAGTGATCAACCTTCCGGCGACAGATAAATGGTATATCATATACCACCGGAGGCCGCTAAATGAAAAGGATGGTAACTCGAGGGAAACCTGTATAGATCGAATGTTTTTTGACGACAAAGGATTTATTAAACCGGTAACCATTACCAAAGAGGGGGTGGAAGCTGCCCCGATCAAGTCAACAGGTGTTGAATAAATACAGGTGCCACCAGGGAAATACGCCATCGGCAAAAAAGAGTTGTATGCTGAAAAGTGGGTACCACTTCCTTCATCTAACAACCTCTGAATTACATACATAACTAAATTATGACTGCTATGAGTGAATACGAAAAAATGTTGGGTTCTCAATTGTATGATGCCAGTGATGCGGAATTAATGAACCTGCGAAAAAAGTCAAGGGAGGCGATACAGGTATATAACCAATCGGGTTATGACAAGCAAAACCGTTTTGCGTTGCTGCAACAAATGTTAGGAAAAACAGGAGCAAACATTGATATTCAAACACCGTTTTTTTGCGATTACGGCTGCCACATAATAGTAGGCAATAATTTCTTTGCCAATTTTAATTGTGTTTTCCTGGATTGCAATTATATAACCATTGGCGATAATGTTTTTCTCGGACCTAACGTTCAGGTGTATGCGGCGTCTCACCCGCTCATTGCTTCCGAACGTATTAAAGGGCCCGAACTTGCTTACCCCGTAACCCTGGGTGATAATGTGTGGGTTGGCGGGGGTAGTATTATTTGTCCGGGTGTGACAATTGGAGAAAATACTACTATTGGCGCAGGAAGCGTTGTCGTAAAAGATATCCCTCCCAACGTCCTTGCGGCCGGAAATCCGTGCAGGATAATAAGAACTTTATGATAACTCCCCAAATAGCCTTGGAGATCACGAATTGATTAAGGATGGTTATTAAACTTACCTCACATAAAAAGATATGTTTCATTTTAAGCCACATCCCTGACTCAAATTTTAATAGAATCAAATCATTCTATATATGGAGCGAAAAGAATTTATCAGCAAATCACTCGCCGGAAGTTTTGCCCTGGTGTTTCTATACGAGCCCGAAACCAGGGGCGTTGAGCCTTTCCTGATGACAGTCACCGGGCGGATGCTGCTAAATAAGGTCAATATCGCTTTGCCACACGAACACATTACCACGGATTTTAGCGGGGCGGAAACCGTACGGCAGCCGCAATACGAGCAATTAGTGGCCTTTAATATTATCCTGCCATGGCTGAAAAAGTTAAAGGAACAAGGAGTTACTTTGATTACGGAATGCACACCGAACTTTATTGGACGGGATGTCCGTTTGCTAAGGCTCCTTTCAAAAAGTAGTGGTTTAAATATTATGACTAATACCGGGTATTATGCAGCCGTAGGCCAAAAGTATCTGCCACAGCATACATACAGCGAAACTGCCGTACAATTATCCAACCGTTTTTTAAAGGAGTGGACTAGCGGGATCGATGGAAGCGGCATACAGCCCGGCTTTATCAAATTGGGTGTCGATAAGGGCCCGTTAAAAGAAGTTGAAAAAAAGCTGATCAGGGCGGCAGCCCTTACCCATTTAAAAAGTGGTTTAAAGATAGCCATTCATACTGGTGACAGCCATGCGGCAGCTGAGGAATTTTCTATTCTTGCTGGGGAAGGTGTGGCGCCCGAAGCATTTATATGGGTTCACGCTCAAAATGATACAACCGGAGATACGCAGGTGGAGCTGGCAAAAAAAGGGTGCTGGATAAGCCTGGACGGAATTAATGCTTCGGATTCATCAATCGAAGAATATGGCAATCACCTCTTACGCCTCAAAAAAAATGATCTGTTAACCAAGGTCCTGATCTCACATGACGATGGCTGGGCAGTAAATAGAAATGCGCAGACAGGCGTGGTATCCTTAGATCTTTTTAATAACGGCAACATTGTGCCGTACCAGACAATCTTCTCAAAATTTAAGCCTTACCTCCGCGAAAAAGGATTTACTGATAATGATTTTGCCGTCATCATGACGAGGAACCCGGCGCAGGCCTACTCCATCAAGGTTTGCCGGGCTTAAGAAGTAAACAGATATTGGACCTGTAAATAATTATTCAATGAAGCTGTATTCATCACTTACAGACCGATTAAAAAACCAACACCACGCAATCAGAAATATCTTAGTAACGATCAATAATAAACGCTTGCTGACAAGGCCGGGTCCGGAAAGTGGAATATCCAGGAAAACATAGCACATTTAGCGAGATATCATCCAATTTTGATGGGAAGGATCAATGAAATTTTACTCGCCATGTACCCTTGTTCGCCAGCTATGATGCTGCGCGGGATCCTGAATTTTAACCTTGACGGATTATGAAGACTGTAGAACTTACCGGGGAGTTGAATATCGGCAGAAAACAAATCTAAGAAGTCGTCACCGGTTTATCTGAAAACCAGCTCAGCAGGACCGGCATACCCAAAAAATATGGCGAATTAAATATCATTCAATGGACCGAGTTTTTCCTGTTGCATAAAGCGCATCCTATTTTTACGATTTTTAAACTTGCAAATGATACAGAGTTGCCGGAAGTTTCAGTTCGATAAATTTCTACCAGCCAGGCTTTTATGATGCGCTCAGGATGGGATCATTAACGCGGGAACTTCAGTAGGCAACAAATTCACCGGAGTATTTCAACTAACTGACTGGCCCACCAGGGCCCCTGCAAAACACCTTTTGTACCTAAACCGTTTAGCATGAACATTCCTTTATGCTCCGGATGTTGTTTGGCGATCACATCCCGGCTTCTTGTTGTGGGGCGGATCGCGGACTTGTGACTTGTTGTTAAGTATGGACCTGTAAGTAGTTCCTCCAGCTTTAGCTCTATTTGCTTTCGGCTGTTTTCGTCCGGTTCGGTGGTGCTGTTATTCCACTGGTACGTGGATCCTGCGGTAAATGAATTATTATCCTTAGAAATAATATAAGTTCCGTTTTTCTTTATAATACGGTCAGTCTTCAAATGATCAGACCGAATAGTTAAAATGTCTCCTTTGCAAGGAATAATATTTTCATTTTTAAAGAAGGGGTTGTCTATAGCGCTATACCCTTCACAAAAAACAATATTGTTAAATCTCATTCCATGATACTCCATTACGGCCTCGCCAAATTGCAAATCGTTGTAAATGAATATTTCATTTAACAACGCTTTCTTTTGTCTCAGCCAATGCGCAAAGCCATCGAGCATTAATTCGCAATCCAGCCAGCCGGAGAGGATTACTTCGTAAGCGCCTGTATCCTGTTTAATATTTGGCTGCAATGGGGGGTCGGTAACTATGTATTTTTTAAACTCAGCATTTACTAGTTTGTTAACCAGTTCCCGCCGCTCTTCCGCAGAATCGCACACCTGGTACACATGCTGCAAGTGGAGTATTACGGTACCAAGCAACAGTTGTATCTGTTCATAGATTTTAATTGCAAAAGGAATTTGCTGCAGCGTGACAGGCTGGATGGTTTTTCTCCTGCCACTAACGGGAGTGAACATGCCCGCCGCAATCCGGCTTGAAGTATTGGCAATTCCGGGATCTATTACGGTAAAAGCGAGATTATTTTTGTGAAGCATAAACGCCATCACAGTTCCTGCAATGCCCTGCCCTACGATAAGCGTACCCGCCTTGTTCATTTGTTAAATGGGTAATGATGATGAAAAAAACCAGTCGGTCGAAAGCAGGGAAGGGATTTTAAATGGACCGGGTAGGCAATGGTTATTTAAAAAAGATGTTTGAACGAACTGTCTTGCTGTATGGCCAATAATTTATTTATCATTTCTTTATTTACCGACCTGTAAAAAAAACTTCCCATACTTATCCTGGCAACACCAAGAGCCGTTAATTCCACAATGTCCGTAACCTGCGGAACCGATAAAACATTTACCGGTAACATTGTTGAATTTACCACTTCCCTTACATCATTTACATCTGTGATAAATGGTACGAATATACCATTTGCCCCTGCACGTTCATATAATTGCATCCGCATTTTTGTTTCAGAGAGGGCATCCGGTATCTTCAATAAAAAGGCATCTGTCCGGGCGTTTATAAAAATCCTCTGTTTATTTTGTGCTAAATGTTCTGTAATAGCTAACAGTTTTTTTTCAAATAAACCGGCTTCCTGCAATTTGCCATCGGCCGTTGAATCTTCAATATTGATACCTGCTACCCCAACATCGCAAAGCCGCTCAATATTTTGAATGATCTCCCTGGTATCGTTGCTATAACCGCGTTCTATATCAACGGAGAGTGGCAGGGATATTGTTTTCTTTATTCTTATAACCGTTTCGAGTAGCAGTTCGAATGGCAAATTCTCTCCGTCCTCATATCCCATGGATAGCGCCACAGCCGCACTGGACGTAGCTATCGCTTTAGAACCACTTTGCTCCACGAGTTTCGCGCTGCCTGCATCCCATACGTTTGCAAGTAAAAGAGGGTTTCCGGGGCTGTGTAATCGGGCAAACCTTTCAAAATGATCCATAAAAATAATTTTTAAAATTCTTATCCGCTAAAGTTATAATTTATCCTGACAATTCATAAATTAAGAAAATAAATTCCGATTACGCGGCAGGATCAACCTGGCTTATCTAAAAGCTTACTGGCATTTTTATTTGAGGTTAACATTATCGCCCTTTATGCCGGTTCCACCGGAACCGGGTTCCACGAAAGGGTTAACGAAGGGCCGGTGATAGGAAAAGACACTGTCGGTGCTGCCTTTCCTGTAGGCGCGGAAGATGAGGCTGGTACTAAGGTCTGATAAAATATCTGCAGTGATATACCCGTTAACAGACATCGCGAAAAGGCTTCCTTTTCCCATTTTTACAGGCGAATGCTTAGCGGCCGAGCCACTGTTTACTTCCAGTACCGCACCCTGGATCAATTGCAAGGCATGTTCGTGGCCGGATACGTGTAGCACATTCGGATGGGTACTCAATACATCCCCAACGTTTTTAATCATATCACTATACAATACATTTTTAAGATCCTCCGCGGGGAAATACTTTCCGAAGCAATGGATACAAAGAGCCAATAACGGGAAAAGGAATATACAGGTTTTTATTCAGATCGGTAAGGGGGAATATATGTTCCTTCAAACTATAGTAACCTCCATGTGAGCCGTAAGAATTAAAGGGATGATGGGTAGCAAAGAGAATTATTTTATTCCTGTTGCGCTGCAGGATATCCTTGAGTTTGCCCAGTATATCGCGTTTGGATTTACATTCACAATCGGCGCCTTCCCGTTTACTGGCAAACGGATACAACCACCATTCTGAATCCATCGCTACAAGTAACAGGTTATCCGATAGGGAGAGCTCGTATGGGCCCGGACATGCATCTTTTGGTATCATTTGTAAAAGTGAATCCTTTTGCTCCTTCAAAAACCGGTTCACCCTTAATATTTTTTCATACCCTTTAGGTCCGCTCTTATCCCAATCATGGTTTCCAGGCACAAAAAATACAGGAATGCCCGCCCTCCGCAACCCTTCATATTGTGACCGCAAAATTTGTTCTGTTTCCACTGCTCCTTTAGTGCCCGGCAATTCCATCCCTTTAGGATAAATATTATCTCCTAAAAAAATAGCAATGGTTTTGCCAGGTATATTTTGCTTTACAGCATCCTGCAACACTGCTTTTTGCTCCTCGTTTGTTTCACCTGCATCGCCTATTAAAATAACCCGGTGCCGAATATAATCCTGGGCTGTTGACTGGAAAAAAAACAAAGCCAGTATCCCAGGGAATAACAAAAATTTCATGCTGATTTATTGACAGAAATAAATAACGATTATGTTAAAATAATATAGGTAACCCTTTTTAATATCAATATACATTATTGATTTCCGAACGGCCAATAATCCAAACCGAAGGTTTTAAACTGTTTCATCAACAATTTAAATCAACATGAATGCGATGCTGAAAGCGATGATAGCTATAATAAGGGTATACATAAAAATGGTATACGATATCCGCAACAATTGATATTTGTTGCCTAAAACCTTACCCTGGGAATGAATATCCCGAATCAGGCTTGCATACAAAAACTCACCGTCCGCCATTACTTTTTGCATTCCGTCATAATATTGTTCGTAATCCATCTTATAAAAATTGCCAAAGAATAAGAGGTTCGCGGTTTTATTGGATAATTGTTCGGGCGAAAAATAACCATCGGGGATTTTAGGTCTCGTTGCCAGGATTGAGAATACCACCGCTGAGGCAGAACCAATTAATAGTAACATTGTGGGAATGACCAAATAAGGCGTTGTTTCCAGCTTGCGTATTACAAGGCCAATTACCACGGAAATAATAATTGAGTTGACCGTGATCATGATATTCGCCTTTTTATCGGCCATATCGCTCAGGCGCTGGTGATTGGTTACAGTTATGCGGAACATCGTTTCAATTCCTCTTGAGGGCTTCTCTTCCTTTTTGATGACATTATGTTCTTTGTCATTTCCATTGCGGTTTTGCGGGAAAACTCCAAGAGAACTTTCTAACGGTGATGGTGACCCGCTTATTTGCTTATGTACTAATTTTTCCAGATTCGCCTGCTTTGCTTTGCTGAGTAAAGCCCGGCAATAGTCGGTATGGTATTGGTGCGATTGCAGCAATTGTATTGTTCCTTTTCTCCACTCATCTTTACTGACATGGATATTCTTCATTGCCTGGTATTCCTTTCTTATCTGCTTATTGTGTTTTGCGAAATTGTTGGTGCCCAGGTGAAACAGGTCGGCATCACAGACAATTTTTTCTAACAATGTATGAGGGTTTTGTGGCATTTTTGTAGCAAGCACGCAACTTTCAATTGCTATGATCGTTGTTTCATCCACACTTTTTCCTTTTAGAAATGAGTCAGCAAGCCCGGCACTTCTAAGTTCGTGCAGGATACCGGTACCGGCCGAACAATAGCCCATATCATGAAACCAGGCCGCAGTCACAACAATAAAATAATCATGTTCGCTAAGCTGGTAATGAGATGCAATCTCTTTTGCGGCTGCCACCACGGTTTCCGTATGCCTTATATCATGATATACTAATTTCTCTTTGCTATTGTCAGCAAAATATTCGGTAACATATTGCTTTACTTCTTCTTCCGGCAACTGGTAATTCATTTCTTAAATCTTCAACTGTTAAAATAATTATTACAAACCAGTTTTCACCTTGTTTGTCAAAACCGTAAACCTATCGATATGTAGGATAAAATATTTTCTTTTGAAAAGCCAAACACGCACTGTATAATCATCAGCTGGGCCGGCACAATATAGATACCGCTTCCATAACCAAGTTGCCATTTTGAAGAAGATTCCCGGGGAAGCCATACACGACCGATGTCATTGAACAGTATAAGTCCGACCGTTCCGGGAAGTATATAGGAATTAAAATCAAAAACCTTAATCCTCATTTCAAGATTATTATAAAGTATTGTTTTACCGGCAAAACGATTGGTGTGAAAACCCCGCAGGTTTTGTTTTCCTCCTAAGAACAAGTATTGGAAAAAAGCTGGCTGGCCCACAGTTGTACCCGCCCCTGTGCGGTTGGCCAGCACAATTCCTTCTGACTTTAAGGGAGTCGCATATACGCTTAGTTCTGATAATAAATTGCCGTAAGCGAATTTTTCGGCATTCGTTTCCTGCATTGCTTTTAAAGTAGTGGTCCAGTAGATGCCGTGTGAGGGGAGCAACAGGTTATTGCGCGTATCCAGTTCGGCTCCGGCCACAATTCCTGCATACATTTTATTTTGGTACACGAGTAAGGAAGGGTAGATATTATTGTACTTATCAAAAAATTTGGCCCTGTTATCAGATGCGGAGCTGGTGTAATACTGCGCTGCGATTCCACCGTTCACACGCAGGCGGGACGTTATATCCCTATACAGCCTGGCATCAAGATTTATGTAGTCGTAGCGTGACCGGTAGTAAGCTATCTTCTTTTCACCCTTATTTTCAAATACGGTTTCATTTCCAAGGCCAAAAAAATTATTGAGACTTCCCGGGCCCCTCGAATAGAGATTGATGCCAAGATCATTTTTTCCGATAAATTTTTTAACTTCCGCAAAGTATGTGATCAAAAAAGTTTTTCGGGCTACTGAATAATTTACCTGAAGCTCATTATAGAAAGCATACGGTTCTTTCCTGAATCCATGCACCTTGTTCGCGAAGCCACCGATCAGCACAAATCCTTCATCGAGGCTGTAATTTGCCATGGTCAATGTATTAAACCTGTCATACTTAAAAGCTTTTTTATCGTAAACATGAATCCCGCTGTCGTTTGTTAACCTCATCTTAATCCTGGCAGTGGAGGAAAAATTATTTTTTTCCAATTTATCGTCATAGATATACAGTCTTGATGAGCCAGCCAGGTGCGGGTCAATATTAAAACTATCACTACCACTCCCTCCTACCAGGCGTATTTTGATGGGTAAAGGGTTACCCGTATTTACTGCAAAAATATCATTGCCATCAAATCCATATAACCTTATTTCCTTGGTAACTTCGGGGTCAAAGCTTCGCTGGTACATGGTATGGCCTCTTGTATTATCTTTTTTTACTTTCCTGATATTTATTGACAATGATCCTTTATTGTTTTCAATTTTAAAATAATCATTTTTATCGGAGCCAGGAAGGTCTATATATTTAGAAATGAACCGGTAGTATTGCATGGCCGTGCTGGCAATATTGTCGCGCCTGTCGATGAGGGTCCGGATCAGGTTGTTGCCTGACAAAGAAAAGATCGTATCAGGCAAGAGCCTGATGGCTGAATTTATTAAACTGTCTGTCAGCATTTTTTTCACATAGGCTACCTGTTCCTTCCAGTCTGCATCGTCTAAGGCTGTCAAAAAATAGCGGTCGAAATAGCGGTTGTTAAAATTATACCCGCCTATATCACGGATGTTTTTATGAAAACCCTGGATATTTGATTTCAGCCACTGATGTGAAATAATGGTGGGGAAAACGCCGGTAGTATGGTAGTATACTTTGTCACGATCCCGGGGTACGGGCATAAAAACTTTATCACCCTTTTCACTCCCTTTAGCCCATCTCCATTGATCTTCATGCCTGTCCCAATCACCCAAAACCAGGTCTAGCAGCCGCGCCCTCAAAACAATATTCTGCTCAAGCCTTGCATCATTATCTTCCTGTAATTCCTTTTGAACCTTTTCTGTATTATCCGTATCCACTCCTTCCAATGGCTCTCTTTCTTCCAACAGGAACACCGCGTTTCCAAATTCCTTCCTGAATTCACCGAGCATGGGGTCATCGGGAATGTAGACTATTTCGGGGTGGGCATGGGGGATACCGAGTGCGTCAGCGAGTGGAGGAACGGTCAGTGAGGCATAGGGATGAGAAGTTATTATCTGATCCTGCAAAATATCTTTCGCGAGACTGGCCCTCAAATTTGGTGGCAATCCACGTTCAGGGTATTTCTGTATGGTTCTTAGGCTCCACTCTTTACCGGAAGCATCCTTTAATCGAAGCGATTTTGTTTGCAATCCGCCACCCGTTTTTAAAATGGTCATACCACCTTTTTCTTTCGCCAGGTATACTACCCTCATTTTTACGGGGGCTGCCCACAATTTGCGGTATCCTTCGCCAAAAAAAAAGCGGTGGTTTTTCCCTACCTTGTCATACGCTGGTGCAATCGCAATTATAATGCTATCCGGAAGGTTTTGTTCCTGCGACCTGGCCTCATTACTGAAGCAGCTGCAAAAAAGAAAAAATAATGTGGATGAACTGCAGGAAATGATTTTATTGAAAAGCATTTTAGCTGATTATATTTATGCAACACTGTTTTCTCCTGCAAACTTTGCATAAATATCCGACTATTCAAACTAAGTATGAAATATTCGAATAACCATTATTCATAATGTAAACCAGCATTTATATCACACCCGTTTGTCCCTGGGTTGTATCTCAGCGGCTGCTGCTTTATCTAAGAACCAGTTGAGTTCACCATCGACAGGCTGAACTAACTGAGCCGGGAAATTTTCTTCATCATTTACCCCTTCCAGTATATTTTTAACGGCCAAAGCCTTTCCCCGCCCATATACCAGGAATGCCACACGATGGGCCAGGTTAATAAGGGGCGCTGTAAAACTGATGCGGTGAATTTGCTGATCCTTAAGAAAAACTGATTTGATAGAAGGTTCCTCTCCTGCAAAATAGTGGTGAACGGAAATAAGGAAGCGGTATGTGCATTATCTCCCAGGCCCAATAACACCAGGTCGAAGCGAGGTTCGGCGCCTTTAAAAATGCCCATGATATCTTCCATGTATTGAGCGGCTGCTTCAGCCGGGGCAAGGGAAGTATCAACAGCGAAGATGCAGGACCTGTTTATTTTGAGCGGTTCAAAAAGTACCCTGTTGATCATTTTAAAATTACTTGCCTCGCTGGTTAAGGGAACATATCTTTCATCTCCCAAAAAGAAGTAAACCTTTCCCCATGATACGCTATCGCGAAAGGCCATCGATGCAAGTAAGTCATACAGTTTTTCAGGCGAAGAGCCTCCAGAAAGCGCTACGGTAAAGCGGCCATTGGTTTTGATAGAATGGTTGGCTGATTCTACAAAATATTCAGCAAGGCTTTGCAATAACTCATTTACCGATGCGTAAATATTTAGTTTCATTTTATAAAATTAAAAGGACTATTTACAGATGGTAAAGCGGCGCAAACTATAGCACCAAGTATCTAAAATGTTTGTTGGCTATTTGCTTTTTTTATGATTCGTGGGCAGGGTAAACCAATGGTAGCCATCCTGGGCTATCAATGCTTCTGCCAACTCCGGTCCCATTGTGTCCGCTGCATAATTCGGAAAACTGAGGCTTTGCTTGCTTTCCCAGGCACTCATTATTGGCATGATAAGATCCCAGGCAGCTTCTACCTGGTCGCCCCGCATAAACAAGGTTTGATCCGCCAGCATGGTGTCCAGTAAAAGCGTTTCATAAGCTTCGGGTGTGTCGGCAGGATAAGTTCCTTTGTAATCGAAAATCATATCAACCGGGTTGAGTACCATATTTAACCCGGGCCGTTTTGCATGTACCTGCAGGCGTATACTCATTTCCGGCTGGATACTAATGATCAGCCGGTTTTGTTCCCAGCTTTCTGAAGCTTCAGCGGGGAAAATGGAGTGAGGCACGGTTTTATACTGTATGCTAATGACGGAGGAAGACTGCTGCATACGCTTACCCGTACGCACATAAAAAGGGACGCCTTCCCATCTCCAGTTATCAATAAAAAATTTTATCGCAGCAAATGTTTCGGTGTTTGAATTTTCCTTCACTTTATTTTCCTGCCGGTAGCCTGGCACTTCCTTTCCTTCAATCCAGCCTTCGCTGTATTGTCCCCTTACCACCAGCTTTTTAATTTCGCCAGGTGTAAATTTTCGCATGGCACGAAGGACATCCACCTTTCTGTCCCTTATTTCATCCGCACTAAAACTAACCGGCACTTCCATTGCAATAATGCACAGTAACTGGAGGAGATGGTTTTGTACCATATCGCGTAAGGCGCCGGAACCTTCGTAATAATCACCCCTTTCTTCAACACCCAGTTGCTCCGTCACTGAAATCTGTACATGATCAATATAATTCCTGTTCCATTGTGGTTCAAAAAGGGAATTTGCGAAACGGAAAGCCATTATATTTTGTACTGTTTCTTTGCCCAGGTAATGATCAATGCGGTAGATCTGTTTCTCATCAAAGATTCCTTGCAGCAACTTATTCAATGCTTTTGCGGATTCGAGGTCGTGGCCGAAGGGTTTTTCAATGACGATACGTGTTTTAGCGATATTTTTACATAGTGAATTTTTGCCTATATTTTCCGCAATTAAGGGAAAAAACTGGGGTGCCACGGCAAGGTAATAAATGACATTTGCTTCTACGTTCCATGCAGTTTCATGCTCCTTTATTTTGTTTACAAAAGATGAATAAGCAGCAGCATCATTTATATCGCCGGGCTGGTAAAAAATATGTTGGGAAAAATCCTTCCATTTTTCATGCTCTGGCGTACCCCTTCTTGAATTGTTATTGACACCTGTTAACAATAATGCCCTGAAGTCATCATCTGTTAATATGGTGCGCCCGGTTCCGATGATTGAAAACTTTTCGGGGATCCAGTTATCAAGGAATAGATTGAAGAGTGCAGGTATAATTTTCCTTGCATTCAAATCACCTGTACCCCCAAAAATTATAAAGATGGTAGGCTGAGGTTTTAGTGCTTTCATAATTTAAATTGAGTATACTGATTTTTTCAGCCAGGCTAAAATACTGCTATTTGGCTTCATTGGCGTCGCACTCTTGTACATTATATCTTTACTGAACAATGGTTACCTGAAGCTTGATGTTTATCTTTTGCCTATAACCAGGCTTAGCTGAATTAGCGGGCAAATTATATAACGGGTGTTTACTGCAGCATCATTCGGCTATCATTGCATGGATTTTTATGAATCACCATAATCACAACAATCATCACAACATAAAAAATCCGTTCAGACATTTTAGTACCATTCGGTATGGAAATATCCTTCCCTTCCTTTTAGTTCGTAAGTATGCGCTCCAAAATAATCCCGTTGCGCCTGTATCAGGTTAGCCGGCATATTGCCGCTTCGTATTGAATCAAAATAACTGATAGCAGCAGCATACCCAGGTATGGCAATACCAGCAGTAACCGCGCTGCTTACAACGGATCTTATCCCCGGGAGGGTTTCATTTATCAATAACTGTACACCCTTATCGAGCAATAAATGTGGGAGGTTATTATCTTGTGTAAAGGCGGTAAATATGTTTTGCAGAAAGGCAGACCGGATGATGCAACCGCCTCTCCATATTTTCGCAATGCCGGCCATGTCCAGTTCATATTTGTATGCTGCGGATGCTTTTGAAAGCAGGTGCATACCCTGCGCGTAAGCAGTGATCATAGCAAAATAAAGCGCCTGTTCGAGTGAAACAAGGAATTCATCGGTGTCAGCAATATTAAGCTGGATGTTGTCATTCCCAAACGAGGCGGAAATTTGCGTACGCAGCGATTTGTATTTAGAAAGATCCCTCATAGAAACTGCTGTGTCAATAACGGTGACGGGCAGTTCGAGGTCCATGGCAACCTGTGATGTCCACTTGCCGGTACCCTTGGCCCTTGCCTCATCTTTTATATCCTGCACCAATAAATGGTCTGCCCCTTCTTCCCTGAAAAGTAATATGTCTTTTGTGATCTCAATCAAAAAAGACTGCAGCCTTCCCTGGTTCCATTGCGCAAATACTTTTTGGATGCGTTCGCTATCAAGTTTCAATCCTTTCTTTAATAGTTCGTATGTTTCGGCGATCAGTTGCATCTGCGCGTATTCGATACCGTTATGAACCATTTTAACAAAATGGCCCGCTGCACCGGGACCAATATAGGCTACGCAAGGTTCGCCATTAACCTTTGCCGAAATGGCTTCAAAGATGTATTTTACATGCTGGTAAGCCTCCTTATTTCCGCCGGGCATCATGCTTGGTCCACGGCGTGCGCCTTCTTCGCCCCCGGAAACACCCATTCCGAAAAAATTCAGGCCTTGTTGATCCAGGTAGGTGACCCGCCGGTTGGTATCGTTAAAATGAGAATTGCCGCCATCAATGATAAGGTCGCCTTTGTCAAGCAATGGAATCAGTTCCTCGATTACACTATCAACAATTTGTCCCGCGGGAACCAGCATCATTACAGACCGCGGCTTTTGCAGGCTCTGGATAAATCCGGGTAATGTATCAAATGCTTTGACTGGTTTACCCTCTCCTTCCTGGGCGAGGAGTATTGTTTTTTCCCTGTCCTTATCATAACCCGCCACGGTAAAATTGTGATCGGCCATATTGAGCAAGAGGCTTCGCCCCATTGTACCCAGGCCGATCATACCAAATGAATAACCTGATTCCTGCATGTAATTATTTTTTGTGTTTGAAAAATTAAAAGATTGTTTGCCTGTTTTACTGATCAATCAAGATCCAAAATTTTTGGTGCCTGGTGTTGTGCAGGCAATAGGGAACCAAATGGCCCACATCCTTATGCCGTCGGCACAGAATGCGGTTATAAACTTTCGATGATGGATTTACTTGATTCAAAATCTTTGTGATGGAAAGCATGTATACCCAGCCTGGCAGCAGCTTCTACGAGCATAGGCCGGTCATCAAAATAATAACATTGTTCTGGCGACGCCTGTGCTACGCCCATCGCAAGCTTAAATATCCGCGGATCTGGCTTGCGGATGCCCACTTCACAGGAAGAAATAAAGGCATCATAACACTGGTGCAGTTTAAATTTTTTAATGCGATAATCATTTAACTCCTTTGGCTCATTATTAATAGAAATGATCCTGAAGCCGCAACCCGCCTGCTTCCAGCCGATGATCCATTGCAGCATGTCCGGAAGCTCAGTGGATTGGGCGTACATAAAA
>JBBJMD010000210.1:0-6347 GCA_037719925.1 Ferruginibacter sp. | reverse complement strand
TATTATGAGCTGGATCGTGTATCAGATTTTCGCTTAAATGTAAAGTTTAGGAGCCAGCGCTCAAATTTCATTTTGATATGTAATCAAACCAACTTTTGCCTGGTGATTATTTTTAAGTTTTGCGATAAATTTTCAGTTAGATAAGCTATTAGCGCATAGGGAGCCACCAGTTATAACCTTCACCGGTTACCAGTTAACCTCGTTGCTGATCCTGTTTCTAACCTGTGGGTAGATATTCCGGTAAAGTTGGTTGAGTATCTCTTCTCTTCCGGGTAAATTAAAATTATTATTGATCAGTGCCCAGTCATTATCAGTTAACGCCCTCCTGTCGCCGGAATAGGTTCCTACTTCCTGCTGCCAGCTGTAAGTATCATTATAGGTATCATGGGCAATATTTCTCCTGTTGAGAATATCGGCAATATTGATCTCCATTTGGGCGCGTGCATTAAAGAATTGCCGTTGAATATTCAATTTCGCAAATACTGTTTTGTACACCGGCTTGCCGGAGGTATCCTTCCCGATTTCGATTTGCTTACTCCGCTCACGGCTATAATTATTAACGGAAGGCCTGGGGATATCCATATTTCGAAGGGTAAGGTCCACCACCCAGTCTGGTTCCACATGATCATTTCCCGCCTCCCATTCAGTATAAAACCTGGCGGGATAGCGGGTGGCATATTTACCCCCAAGCTCCCTTACCAGGTTTTGCTGAAAGTATTCATTGCTGTAATTATAGCCGGTATTGCCCCAGCCTGTATTCATAAAAAATGAGTTGTCCTGCACCGGATTTATTATAACAGTTACCATGCTATTGTTATAAGCTTCTGTCATTTTTTCCCTGCTATCCCTGTAATCCTTGATCCAGCTACCCGTTTTTTTAAAAGCCGCATATGCTTTTCTTGCATCTTCCCTGCTGTTGCCACGATGGTAACTTTCCCCTAACCTGTAATAATCTTCTGCTGCTGACTGGTTCACTTGCACTATTGCACTATCAAAATTTCTTGGTGTTACGAGGCGGCTGGCGGCCCCGGAATTTTCAATGGCTTCAAACATACTTTGCAGGATATTATATTCGTTGCTTAATTTATCCCACCGGCTGATATCTTTATAGTTACTGTAAGTAGCAATTTTTTTAAGATGTCGCTCCTGTGCCCGGTTATAGACTTCCACCAGCGCCCTGTTGGCCTCTTCATCATCAGCCCGCTTATTTAATTTTTTAACGATATCATGGAGTGTTTTGTCTTCATCGCTGCGCGATAAATAATCTTTGCTGGATTTACAGGAGGCAAGCAAGTATAGAGATAAAAGAACAATAAAAATTTTTTTCATTATATGATTGATTTTATTATCAAAAATATAATCCATTGCGCGGATTAACAACTCGCTTTTCCTTATTTCAGTAGTATGTTTCAAAAAATAAAATATTAAAATAGTAGAATATTTTCTGACAAAATACCTCCTATGGCCTCCAGGGGAATATATATTCCAGCCATTTAACCTTTTATTTTGCCTTTCATCAATTAGCACAACATCAATTAAAGACTCCAATTTGGATGAAAGGCAAAGGGGACAAAGGTTTAATAGAAAGCCTATTAATATTTACAACCCACTACTAAAAAATAAATGGTATTATGTGTTGCATAGTACTAAAAAGATTATATCTTTGTCCAGTAAGCGGGCGATAGGAGTAACAAGAAGGAAAATCCGGATTCCTTTTTTAGAAACATTCACCCCAAACAAAAGTATAGCCATGAAATTAAAACATTGAAGCCATGAATATTGATAACACAGCCAGCCAGATGCGGAAAGGAGTACTGGAATTCTGCATTCTGTCGGTGATCAAACAGGGGGAGGCCTATCCGTCAGATATCATTGATAAGATGCGGAGAGCCAACCTGAACATCCTGGAAGGAACATTGTACCCACTGCTCACCAGGTTAAAAAATGCGGAGTTCCTTACCTATCGCTGGATAGAAAGCAATAGCGGCCCTCCCCGTAAATATTTTTCTCTGACAGAAAAAGGCGGCGCATTTTATAAAGAACTGGAAGCCACCTGGAATGAGCTGGCAAATGCAGTAAAAGCGCTTTCAGATGCCGAACAGGAACATACAGCGGAACAGGAACATACAGCGGAACAGGAGCTATCTGCGGAACAGGATCCATCTAATAATAACAACTTCAACACCCCTTTATAAAAGAGTAAAGCAATGATTTTTGTTCTGGGGACAATCAACTAGCGAACATTCTAACACATTTAGCCATGAAACAAGTAATAAATATAAACTTCCACGGACAAGTAGTACCGATTGAGGTATCAGCTTTTGAATTACTTAAAAGTTATACAGATAGCCTTTCCCGGTATTTTGCCAACGAAGAAGGAAAAGAAGAGATCATCAACGATATCGAGAGCCGTATCGGGGAGCTTTTCCAGGAAAGATTAAAGAAGGGGGCCACCTGCATCACCGACGACGATGTAAACGCCATCATTAAAAGTATGGGAAGGCCCGAAGAATTTGAAGACGCGGATGACAATGCATCAACACGGCAAGGCAGCCAGTCATACACCAGTGCGGGATCAACTCAGCCCAATGTTGGGGGCACATCTAAACGGTTGTTCCGGAACGAAAATGATAAGGTGATAGGCGGAGTTTGCGGTGGATTAGCTAATTACTTCGGACTGGATGCAATGGTGGTAAGAATTATTTTTGTCATAGTATCCCTCGTTTTTGGTACTGGTTTGCTGGCGTACCTGATTTTATGGATTGCCGTGCCAAGCAGTGCATCCCGCGAAATCGGGGGTACCCGCAAAAAATTATTCAGGGACCCGGATAATAAATTAATAGCCGGGGTATGCAGCGGTATCGGTAACTATTTCGGGGTAAGCTCCTGGGTGCCCCGCATATTCTTTCTATTGCCTTTTCTTTCATTTGTTTTTCGCTGGAGCAACTGGGGGTTTTGGGATTTCCCAAATTTTGTCAACCTTTCCTTTAGCCCGGGATCATTGATCGTATACATCATTTTATGGCTCGTAATTCCCGAAGCTGCCAGCACTGCTGAAAAACTTGAAATGAAGGGGGAAAAAGTAGATTTGAATTCGATTAAAAACTCTGTAGTAGGTGAAATGAAAGGTGTGCAGCAACGGGCTGAAAAATTTGGCCATGAAGCAAAAGCATTTGCAGAAGAAAAAGGAAGGGTGATGGGCGCAGAAGTAAAAACAGCAGCAAAACGTACGGGCAGGTCGTTGGGGGATATCATCATTTTACTGATTAAGATCTTCGCATATTTTGTTATCGGCGTGGTAAGTTTTTTCCTGGTGATCGGCTTATTCATTGTAGCTATATTCTCTATCGGCATTTTTCCTTTAAAAGATTATGTGCTGAACGACGGATGGCAGAACTTTTTCGCCTGGGGCACATTGTTATTCTTTATCGCGGTGCCGGTGATTGGCATCATCACCTTCATCATACGCCGCCTGGCCAAAATGAAAACGCATGGCAAAGTACTCAGGTTCACCTTTATCAGCCTCTGGATCATCGGTTGGTTTTGCGCGATTTCATTGATCGCTTCTGTCTCCAGGGATTTTAGAAGCATCAATGATATCTCCGAACAGGAAGTTTATCTCTCCAATCCCGGAATATCGAAACTGGAGCTGACCACCAATTCGCCTTCAAGAAAATACTATCGCAATAAGTGGTTCAGGCTGGAGCCTTTTGAAGGAATGGACGATGATACTGCATTTGTGAAGAATGTTGAAATAAAAATCCTCAAATCTACTAATGACAGTTTTAGAGTAACAATGGTAAAAATGGTGAACGGACGTAACCGGCACGCCGCGGATACACTGGCTAATAATATGATCTATAGCGGGGAACAAAAAGATTCGTTACTGATTTTGGACAAAGGGATTGCTATTACCAAGAAAAATAAGTTTCGTAACCAGCGGGTCATTGTTACCGTGTATGTACCGGTGGGCAAGCAGATCAGGATCGATAAAAGTGTAGGCTGGAGAGACAATGTACATTTCGGCGGGCCGTGGGATGATAATGACTTTGATCTTAGCGCGGTTGACGAGGAAAGAGGATGGGAATCAAATGTGAATTATGTTATGAAAGCAGACGGGCTTTATACGCTGGATGGAGACCCTGCCGACTCAGATAACCGGCCCTCCAAGAGCAAAATAAAGATCAACAAGGATGGAATAGAAATCAACGACGAGGACGATAATATAAGAATTGATAAAAATGGTATAAAAGTAAATGAATCGAAAGACGGTTACCGTTATGACAACAGCGTGCCCGCTAAGGCAATGGATTCTATCAAAATCAAATTGAATACAGACCAGAATAATACCAGGGATTCGCTCGAAAAAGTAAAAGAACGTATTGAGAAACAACTGGAAAACATCGATAACAATAAGGGAGAAACCGGGGCGCTTAGCAGTTATCCCCTTCAATCTTACCTTTTACTGGTACAGATTGATTAACATAGTTTCAATAGTTGAGTTGAAGTGAAACAAAAAGAAGTCCTGCCAGCAATGGCAGGGCTTTGGTTTTTGTCAATCTCCGCAAAGGCGCAATTGGGCGGGGGGCAAAGTTTTTTTTGTCTTATCTTTTTAGCGCACTTGCATAGTACAAACTGAACCGGAAAAGTGCCGGTAATAACTTTTACCCCATTTGCTATTATCACTGTCAATTTTTTTTATTTTACATTTGCGCTGGTCAATCAATAACCTCTCACAATTAGCATAGATGAAAAATACCCCCTTTACTTCCAGGCACACCGCACTTGGAGCAAAAATGGCACAGTTCGCAGGATTTAACATGCCTATCAGTTATACCGGCATCAATGAGGAACACGCCACGGTAAGAAACAATGCAGGTGTGTTTGATGTAAGTCATATGGGAGAATTTATCCTGAAGGGTGAAAATGCATTGGACCTGATACAAAGGGTGACAACCAATGATGCGTCAAAATTAGTGGCCGGCAAAGCGCAATACAGTTGCCTGCCTAATAAAAACGGGGGCATCGTGGATGACTTGCTGGTGTATTGCCTGGAGTACAACAACTCATATATGCTCGTAGTAAATTCGGGCAACATTGAAAAGGATTGGGAATGGATCAGGGGATTCAATGACAAGGGCGTAGAAATGCACAATATCTCCGATAAAACCTGCCTGCTTGCCATCCAGGGTCCTAATGCTACTAAAATTCTGCAGTCGCTAACTACCGTCGATATCCTCAATTTAAAATATTACACATTTATTAAAGGAAATTTTGCCGGTATTGTAAATGTACTCATCAGTGCTACAGGCTACACAGGCGCGGGTGGGGTAGAGATCTATTTTGAAGATACTGATGGGGCTGCTGAAATAATCTGGGATGCCATTTTTGCAGCAGGTGCCGCCCAGGGGATTAAACCGATCGGCCTTGGCGCAAGGGATACACTAAGGCTCGAAATGGGATTTTGTTTATACGGTAACGATATTGATGATACCACTTCGCCGCTGGAAGCGGGGTTGAGCTGGATAACCAAATTCAATAAGGATTTTACTAACAAAGCCTTTTTCGAAAATCAAAAAGAAACAGGGATCAACAGGAAGCTGGTAGGATTTGAAATGAAGGAAAGGGGGATCGCGCGTCATGACCATGTGATAAAAGATTTTGAAGGAAGCGTAATCGGGAAAGTTACCTCCGGCACACAATCTCCTTCACTAGGCAAAGCAATTGGCATGGGATATATAGATACCCATTTTGCAACTATTGACAGCGAGATTTTTATCAGCGTCCGTAATTCATTGTTGAAGGCCAAAGTGGTTAAAATGCCTTTCGAATAAAACCCTGGAAACTTATGAATAGCGGGCCGGCATATCAGCATCAATACCGGGCTTGTGTAACCCTTGAATTGCATTTCCGTGGAACCTTTCAAGGCCACCGAATGAGTAACACGTATCACCCCCTTGTCCTTTTCAATTATTAAAGATTTGTCAAAGATTCATCTAACTACCTTAATACAGGCTCCCATTGAAAGAGTATTCGATTTAAGCCGTAGTATCAACCTTCATAAAATTTCTACTTCCCATACAAATGAAACCGCGGTAGCGGGTGTAATAACAGGTTTGATCGGGCTGGATGAAACCGTTACCTGGCAAGCCACGCACCTCTTTAAGCTGCGCAGGTTTACTTCAAAAATTACGGGCATGGAAAGGCCGGTGCACTTTACGGATGAAATGACGGCAGGAGATTTTAAGAATTTTAAACATGAGCATTATTTCAAACAAATTACAAATGGTACAATAATGATCGACCAGGTTGAATTCAACAGTCCGTACGGCGCAATCGGCAGATGG
>JBBJMD010000209.1:0-6398 GCA_037719925.1 Ferruginibacter sp. | reverse complement strand
TATCCGTTCACAGCAACTTGCGGAAGAAATAGTAGGGGATGTATTTATTAAAATATGGGAAAAGCGCTTGCGGGTGTCAACACTTGAAAATTTTAAATGGTATTTATATGTCACTACCCGGAACACCAGTTATAGTTATCACCGCAAATACAGCAAGCAAAAGTCTATTGATCTCAACGAGCTGACACTTCCTTACTACCAACTGGCCACTACCCCCGAAGACATCATGCTGACAAGCGAGGCCCTGCATGCCATTCACCAGGCCATCAACAATCTGCCCCCAAGATGCCGGCTAATATTTAAATTAGTTAAAGAAGACGGTTTAAAATACCGGCAGGTAGCAGGGCTATTGCGGTTGGATATTAAAACCGTGGAGAACCAAATGGGGATAGCATTAAAAAAGATCCAGGCTGCTGTTCATATGTACCTTCCAAAATAAAACCTTCTTATCAGCCCCCTTTCCCTTATTCCGCAATGGCTAATAGTGATAATAAAAAAAAGTTTACTATCTCTTGGGGGTAAGCATTTGTCTTAAGCGTTTATAGCACTTTACTGAATGCTCCCATTAAACCTCCATCTTTATTTGGATGCAGGTCGAATCAAAAAAATAATTTCTATGCCGGTTGAAAGGATATGGATGTTGCTTGCAAAAAAGAAAGGTGGGGAAGCTACCCCGCAGGAGCTTGAAGAATTAGAAACCTTATTAGCGGAATACAATTCCTCCATAGATGCGGATGAAATAACTAATAAAATCTGGACCGTTCCTTTGGAATCTTTTCCGCCGGTAAAGGCCGGTCCGGGGGTTTGGCAAAATATTGAAGACCGAATTGCCACCCGGGTCAAGAGAAGATCATTTATCAAAAGTATACAACGATGGTCGGTTGCTGCCAGTATTTTGTTGTTGCTGTCTGCTTCAATAGTTTATAAGTATGTTCTGCGCACCCAACACTTCTCAAAAGACAATACCAGCCAGATTGATAGTAAACCCGGATCAAAGCTCAAGATCCGGTTACCGGATGGCACCTTGGTTTGGTTAAATGCCAACAGTCACCTTGATTATGTGGCGAGTGAGTTTGCCAATGAAAACAGGGAAGTAACGCTTGTAGGAGAAGCTTTTTTTGATGTAGTAAAAAATGAAAAACTTCCTTTTGTAATTCATACGGGTGCCATCAACATAACGGTGAAGGGTACCGCCTTTAATGTAAAAGCCTATCCCGGCCAACCAACCATTGAAACAGCACTTATAAGGGGAGTAATAGAAATTACTACCCGCCAGGCACCTGACCGGAAAATAATTTTAAAACCGAATGAGAAGATCGTTATCCCGGTTGAGCACGAAACGACCATCCCGGGTAAAATAAAACCGCCAGATTCGCTGTTGTCACAACCATTATATGCTGTCCTTAAATTGAACAGCAAAAATCCTGAAAGGATTGCTGAAACCTCCTGGCTTAATAATAAACTGGAGTTTAACAACGAAACTTTCGAGGAACTGGTGCCCAGGCTGGAGAGCTGGTTCAATATTAAGATCTATTTACAGGATGATATTCTTAAGAAAAAACGCTTTTCCGGTTTGATTGAGCGGGAAACCATCCAGCAAACCCTGCAGGCGCTTACCCGTTCTTTCGCATTCAGGTATACAATTCGTAACAACGACGTTTTTATCAGTAAAAAATAACTATCAACTTAAACACGGCATATGATCAAAACTTAACCGGTTTTAAAAAAAAGAGAGGGAGATGTTGGCGCATCCCCCTCTAAGAAGTAAACAAGGGAATGCGTGGTATTGGAAAAACTGCATCCCCTATTATCTAACTCTTTCATTTCAAAATTATGGAAAAAAAATTTGCGTGCAAATTTCCACGCAAGTGGTCAATTGCTTTTAAGTGCTTAGTAATTATGAAATTAACCGCTTTCATTTTATTGATTGCCTGCCTGCAGGTGCAAGCCAAGGGCCATGCGCAGGGTAAAATAACGCTCACGCTGAAGGATGCAGCATTGAAGGAAGCGCTTGTTTCCATTCAAAGGGTTAGTAACTACCGCTTTATCTACAATGATGATCTGTTACCCCGGAATGCCAAAGTAAATCTTTCGGCCACAAATGCATCCATTGAAGAGGTGATGAACAATGTGCTTCAATCAACAGCACTCACCTACAAACTGCTTGAAAACAATTTAATTGTAATTTCTGCGGATGAAAGAGATAACAACTACCAGGTAAATATAACGGGAACCGTAAGCCTTCGAAAAGATGGTGAAACCATATTACAAAAAGGCATATCCGTACAGGAAAAGGGAACTGATAACATCACCATTACCGATGAAGGCGGCAGGTTTACCCTGGCTGTTCAAAAAACAGACGCCGTACTACAGGTATCCTATGTAGGATTTAAAACAGCAGAAGTTGCATTGAATGGCAGAACAACCTTAGACGTAGTGCTGGAAGCAGATGTTAAGGAAATGGAAGGGGTGGTTGTCACTGCGCTGGGTATTACCCGTCAAAAACGAACGCTTACCTATTCTGCTCAAACACTGGGTGGCACCGATATCAGTAATACCAGGGAAGCGAATATTAGCAGTGCTATGAATGGAAAAGTGGCAGGATTAACCATTAGTAAAACCAATTCGGGACCCGGCAGTTCCAACAGGATCATTTTCAGGGGTAACCGCTCAATCACAGGAAACAACCAGCCACTGATTGTTGTTGATGGTGTGCGCATTGATAATACACCGCAGGCATTTAATGATGTTTCCTATAATGTTGGCTTGGCAAGAGATAATGGAGATGGCATATCAAACCTGAATCCGGATGATATAGAAAGTATGACCGTCCTAACAGGTGCATCCGCTTCGGCCCTATATGGTTCTGATGCATCCAATGGTGTGGTTATAATTACCACCAAAAAAGGACGGGCAGGAAAGGGCATTGGAGTACAGGTTTCAAGCTCGGTGATGTTTGAAACACCCATGCTTTATCCAAAATTTCAAAATTCCTACGGCCAGGGACAGGGTGGTGTATTTAATAAAAGCGGTGACCTTAGCTGGGGGCCTGCCATGACCGGGCAACAGGTGGAAGACTGGACGGGTAAAACCCAGGCCCTGACTGCCCAGCCGGATAATTTCAAAGACTTTTTTGTTACCGGAAAAGAGTTCATCAATACCGTAGCGCTTTCAGCCGGTACAGATTAGTCGCAAACCTATTTTTCTTATACCAACACCAGCAGCCAGGGTATACTACCCAATAATGATTACAAAAGAAACAACTTGAACCTGAGGCAAACTACCCAAATCACAAAAAATTTCTCGATCGATGTAAAAGCAAATTTTTTGGAGGAAGATATCAAGAACCGTCCTTTGGCGGGTGGTGGCAATCATGCAATGGCCACTTTATATTCCATGCCCCGGAGCCTACGTCTTGATAACATTAAAAATTTTGAAACGATCGATGTATCGACACTTACACCTGTTCAAAATTATTGGGGGCCGCTTACACCGGCCTTTGAAAATCCTTATTGGGCCGTATACCGCAACCTGTACCAAAGAAAAAGAAACCGATTTATCGGGCTGGTTGCTTTGAAGTATAATATCGCCCCGGGTTTAAGCATACAGGCCCGGAGCAGTTTGGATCATTACACAGATGATGGTGAAGAAAAAGATTACAATGGTTCTCCCTGGCTTACCACACCGGGACAGGGCAATTATGTACTTAATAAATCTTCGTTCCGCCAATTCAACAACGATGTGTTGATCACTTTCAATAAAGACATTAATGCTGACTGGAACGTAAACGTGAACGCCGGCGCAAGTATTGAACAATTTAAAACCGAAGGTGTCAATGCCAATGCACAGGGACTGAACATTCCCAATTCTTTTTCCTTGGGAAATGGAGTTGCAACTGTTTCACTGAATTCTTTTGCCCGCACAGAGAAACAATCCCTGTACATAGCGGCCCAGGCAGGATTTAAAAAGGCGCTTTTGGTGGCCCTCCCGGGCCGCCCTGACTGGAGCTCCACCCTGCCTGTACAAAGTGCGTCTTACTTTTTTCCTTCGGCTGGCTTAAGCGCCATACTGAATGAGATGCTGAAACTGCCGTCAGTTGTATCGCTGCTTAAAATAAGAACTTCTTATGCTTATGTTGGCAACGGCACTGGCTTTAACCAGTTAAAACAATCTCCCTACATTGGCCCTGGAGGCAATGGCGGATTTCTTTTTGTTGACAGGTTATTACACAATACCAATTTAAAACCTGAAAAAACACGTTCATTTGAAGCCGGTGTTGATTTCCAGTTATTCAATAACCGTTTTGGCGCACAGCTTACTTACTATAAAACCAATACGATCAACCAGATTTTGCAGATTGACGTTCCTAACCCTTCCGGCTATGCGTTTCGTATTATCAATGCCGGCAACATCCAGAACAAAGGAATGGAAGCATTGATCAATGCCAGCCCGGTTCAAACGAAAAATTTCAGGTGGACTATGCTCGTCAACTTCGGAACCAACAAAAACAAAATTATTTACCTGGATTCATTACAGAAGATGCCGCCATTGTCTTCTCCTGAAACACTTGGTATGATAGTGGCCGAAGAAGGAAAAAGTTTTGGAGGTATTTACACCACCAGCTTTGTGCGGAATAATACAGGACAGGTAGTGGTGGATGTAAACGGTTTACCCCTTGTAGAAGGAGACCAGACAAAATTTTACGCAGGTAATTATAATCCCGATTGGACAGCCGGCATTACCAATACATTTCAGTATAAAAACTGGGCCCTTTCTTTTTTGATCGATGAGAGAAAAGGCGGGATTGTCATTTCCGGTACACAGGCGCTGATGGCTGAGCATGGCGCTTCCTTACTAACTGTGCCGGATAGGGAGACAGGGTTTATCGTTCCTAATTCGGTAACGGAAAGTGGTGATAAAAACACCAAACTTATATCGGTTGAAGATTACTGGCGGTATGTAGGCGGAAGTAACCTGGTAGGAGAAACTTTTATCAACAGCGCCACCAACATCCGGTTAAGAGAAGCCAGTATTAGCTATGAATTTCCTGCGGACAGGTTTGGAAAAACATTTATTAAAGGACTAAAAGTATCATTGGTTGGAAGGAATTTATTTTTCCTGAAAAATAATGCTTATGGGTTTGATCCCGAAACTGCATTGGGCACGGGCAACAACCAGGGACTGGAATACACACCGGTGCCGGCTACACGCAATTACGGATTTTACCTTAAGCTTAATTTTTAATTTATAAACCTGGATTATGAAACAGTTACTTGAATATATATCAAACATAAAGTTCATTATACCCGCTGGATTTCTTTTTATACTGATCAGTGCCGGGTGTACAAAAAAGTTTGACGAGATAAATACAGATCCTACTACTTTCAGTTCTTTACCATCCTCTGCCATTCCCAAGGCTTTTGCGCGCAGCCAGTGGCAGGGCGTATGGGCGGATCCCGGGAACTATGAAGTGATTCATAGCCTCTATATTGATCTGTGGAGCCAGTATTTTGTAGATGCAGGCGGATTCCCCGGGGACCGTTTTGTTATCAACCAGGACCTGATGATCTTCTCATGGAACCTGTTGTATACGGTGAACTGGCCAAGTCTTAAAATAGTAATTGATGGTACTGAAGGAATATCGCCTTCGGCCAATGCAATTGCCAAGATATGGAAAGTGTACATGTTCCATCAAACAACGGATATGTACGGACCGATACCTTATTTCCAGGCCGGCCTGGGACAATTGAGTATCCCGTACGACAGCCAGGAATCCATTTACCGGGATTTTTTCAAGGTCCTCGATTCGGCGGTAACCACTTTAAAAGCATCTGATCAAACACAAACACCATTTGGAACGGATGACTTGATTTACCATGGTAATATTCCAAAGTGGATAAAGTTTGCCAACAGTATGCGTTTAAGACTTGCTTTAAGAATTTCAAAAGTTGATCCTATTATGGCACGCGCAGAAGCTGAAAAGGCTGTTGCTGACGGGGTAATGACAACCAACGAGGACAATGCATTTGTGGAGGTAGGTCCCAATTCAGTTAACGGGCTTGCACTGGAAGTTCCATGGGAAAACATGCGGATGAGCGCCGGTATGGAAAGTTATTTAAAAGGCTATGATGATCCAAGGCTACCGGAATATTTTGATCCTGCTGATGAAGACGGAAAATTTCATGGAATGCGAAATGGTCTTTCACCCACCCAAATAAGTTCAGCAGTAGTAAATGGTCCGGGTGGTGCAGTTAATTTATCTAACCTCAACAAAGATCGCTGGAACGATATAACGGCATCCACCACCCCGTTAAATGTGATGTATTCAGCGGAATCATTTTTTTTAAGAGCGGAAGGTGCCTTAAATGGATGGAATATGGCTGGTACAGCAAAAGAAC
>JBBJMD010000057.1:0-20386 GCA_037719925.1 Ferruginibacter sp. | reverse complement strand
AAACAAACAATAGCTCCCCCGTTTTGCATTTGCTTCGTTGCGATTTCGTATTGAGGATGACTCTTAAGGAAAGGGTACTTTAAAAAACTTATTTTCGGATGATGCTGCAGGGCATTTGCTATGTGCAAGGCATTCCTGGCATGCCTTTCCATACGCACATCGAGTGTTTCGAGGCTCTTGCTCAATACCCACGCGTTGAAAGGGGATAAAGCCGGCCCGGTACTACGGCAGAACAAATAAATTTCCTGTATCAATTCTTTTTTCCCAACGATCACTCCGCCTAACACACGGCCCTGGCCGTCGATCCACTTGGTGGCTGAATGTACTACCAGGTGAGCCCCAAAATCAATAGGACGTTGGTTAACCGGAGTGGCAAAACAATTATCTACGTTTAAAATAAGGTTGTGCTTTTTTGCTAAAGCGCTCACCCTTTCGAGGTCAATGATTGCCAGTCCGGGATTAGTAGGCGTTTCAATATAGATCATTTTCGTATTCGGGCGGATGGCAGCCTCCCACTCGTCCGGGTTATCAGCGCTCACGTAGCTAAAGTCAATCCCGTAGTTAGGGAGGTACTTTTTGATCACGGTATGCGTACTGCCGAATATAGCACTACAGGATAACAGGTGATCGCCCTTTTTTAACAGCGCCATGAAAGAAGCAAATACCGCACTCATGCCTGATGATGTCGCATACCCTGCTTCCGCTCCTTCCATTGCTACCATCTTATCGATAAATTCCTGCACGTTAGGGTTACTAAAACGGCTGTAGATATTATCATCGCTTTCATCCGCAAAAGCGGCTCTCATATCTTCCGCATTGTCAAAGCAAAAACTACTGGTGAGGAACATGGGTGTAGCATGCTCCATTTCGTTTGTGCGTTCGGTTTGTATGCGGATGGCTTTTGTAATTGGGTTCATAATAAGGGGCTTATCTTATGCTTACGGGAGCAAATTAAAGAAGAATGTTTTGATGATTATTACTTCCAAGATAATGATGGAGAAATTTTACAATGTAGGGTTTATGAAATTTTACAAGGGTAAATCAAACATGGTCATTCCCATCTCTGCATTATTTTATAAAATGGAATAAACGGGATAGGAAAATATCTATTAAAATGAAAAAAGAACTGATTTATTAACACAGAACCAAAGCGAATGTAATTGCATCAAGCCAAAATAAATGAACGTATATAACAATTTTGAAAAAGCCACCTGGAAGCACATTGTTGACTGATCATATTTTAGCGGCAGGGCTGGCAGTTGCAGCATTCACTCTCACTTCCCAAGTTAAATTAGTGCCGCCGCGCCGGAGTGTTTCCGCAACAGAGCAATATTTTTTCATTGATAATTCACAGGCACGTTCCGCTTTATCGACATCAATGTTCCCGGTAAGCTCAAATACAATTTTTACATTTTCCCATAGTGAGGGCTCTTTCACGCTTTCCCTTTCTCCTTCTATTTTCATGGAAAAGCCTTCAATTGCCTGGCGTTGTTTTTTCAGAATCATCACAATGTCAATTCCGCTGCATCCCCCCATTCCCATCAGCAAGACCTGCATTGGCCTTATGCCAAAATTTGTTCCTCCACTTTCCGGACTTGTGTCCATTCTTATTATATGCCCATTGGCATTAACTGCTTCAAAGCCGAAATCCCCTTCCTTGCGGTTTACATTTATTTCGATCATTTCCCAATATTTTTACAAATATAATTCCTGCAAGCCTTTACTTTGCATTTTTTACACGTAGACTTAGTTATTGAATGAAGTTATTTCATTACCCCCATCACATAGATCTTGAAGGCGGCGGCTCACTTGCTGAACTAACCATTGCTTATACCACCTACGGGGAAATGAATTCCGAAAAGAACAATGTGGTATGGATCTGCCATGCGTTAACAGCTAATTCGGATGTTGCAGCATGGTGGCCGGGAGTTGTAGGAAAAGATCATGTGATCGACCCTCAAAAATACTTCATTGTTTGCGCGAATATTGCCGGCTCCTGTTATGGTACCACCGGGCCGCTAAGCACTAACCCCCTTACCAACCACCCTTATTATAACAGCTTTCCCCTGATCACTATCAGGGATATGGTAAAAGCACATATGCTTTTACGTAAGCACCTCGGCATAGAAAAAATTTTCCTGTTAATGGGCGGCAGTATGGGTGGATACCAGGCAATGGAATGGGCCATCATGGAAAAGCAAATTATTGAACACCTGGTCTTATTAGCCACTTCACCTACTGAAAGCGCCTGGGGTATTGCCACACATACAGCACAGCGCCTTGCAATTGAGGCTGATGTAAGTTGGCTGTCGCCCTCACCCAATGCAGGTGCCAGGGGATTAAAGGCAGCCAGGGCGATAGGCATGCTTACCTATCGCAATTATGGAATAATGGTGAGGCAACAAACGGATGCCCGTATAGAAAAACTGGATAACTATAAAGCCTCTTCATATATCATTTACCAGGGGGATAAATTAGTACAGCGCTTCAATGCTTATAGTTATTGGCTGCTTACTAAAAGCATGGACAGCCACCACCTCGCCAGAGGAAGGGGCGGGCATTTAGAAAAAGTGTTGCAGGCCATTACACAAAAGACACTGATCATCGGCATAACAAGCGATATACTTTGCCC
Source organism: Ferruginibacter sp. (assembly GCA_037719925.1). GTDB lineage: Bacteria > Bacteroidota > Bacteroidia > Chitinophagales > Chitinophagaceae > Ferruginibacter. The sequence goes on along the minus strand of JBBJMD010000057.1, from coordinate 17,754 downwards.
GGTTGCCGAGCAACAGTTCCTGGCCAGGTATATGCCTAATGCAAAACTGGATATCATTGATTCGGATTACGGGCACGATGGTTTTATGGTTGAGTCGAAAATCATATCTCAACACCTGGCCGACTGGTTGCCCAATCTCCCCGCGTAAGTAATATTTACAGGGGCGGGCCATCCCCTTGCGTATGAATTTAATAGAACCGGGAAAGCAAAAGAAATTATAAAGCAGGTGATTTTAGCTGGGCAATCTGGTACAGCTCATACCAGTCTTCCGGGGATAGCTTTATATCCGTCGCGGTTGCTGCATTTCGGATCCTTTCTTCATTTAATGAACCTATAATGGGTAACGTGCCCAGTTGAAGAAGCCATGCAACGGCTGTCAGTTCAACGTTAGCGTTATGTTTCTGGCCAATTTCGGATAATTTCGATCTCACCAGTTCAGATTTTGGATCCAGGCCATTTGATATTTTTCCATCTGCCAACGGGGCCCAGGCGAGTGGCTTACTATAACGTTGCTTGATAAAATCAATGCGGCCGTCCTCTATCGCTGATATGTTTAATAAATTCAATTCTACATGATTGGTCACGATGGGAACGGTTAAGTAAGAAGCCAGTTGCTGGTGCTGGAATACACTGAAATTAGACACCCCCACACTCTTTATTTTACCCTGCTTCACCAACTGCATCAACGATTGTGCAGTAGATTCAAGATCACTTAAATGATCGATATGGTGCAACAAAAAAACATCGAGGTAATCAGTGCGCAGGTGTTGCAGGGAATTATTGACGCTTTTCACAATATGGTCCGGGGATGTATCATAATAAGTATAACCTTTGGCCGACCTGCGGATACCACTTTTACTAAATAACACCACTTCGTCCCTTTTGAAAGACTTACTTTTTAAAACTTCCCCAAAATATCGCTCTATTGAAAAGTCACCATAAATATCAGCATGATCAAAAGTATTGATCCCCAATTCAAGGCATAGGTTTACAATCTTCTCTATCTGCTGGATAGTATCATTACCTTTATCCTTCCATCTCCAAAACCCATAGATCGCCTCAGAAACTTTTGGCCCGGAATCACTTAAGTAAACATGCTTCATAATGCTATTTGTAATTTAACAGGCAGTTCTTTAATTAATCCTTACACCAGGTTATTCCCTTCTTTAACTGCACGGAATTTTAATGTTGGATGGATGCAATTTACAGAAATTGAAATGCAAAATTAAGGCAACTCCGAAAATAAAAGGCTGTAGACTAGTTTGAATCAGGGGAAAGCCGTGGAAGAAACTTTCTGGTTTTGGCAATTTCATTTAATAACAGGCAAGCAAAGCACAGCTACTTGAAATCGAGTAGGAAGGTAGCGATTAGTTCGGTACCTGTCTTCTCACACCACCGTACGTACCGTTCGGTATACGCTTTAATTTAGTTTTCGAGCAGTTGCTCTACACTTGTAAGGTTGTTTTCAGTTATCCAAATGAAAGTTGGCCCTCCTGCATAGTTTTTGGGTTCCGCCTTATTATTCTGCAGACAGGTATCATGTGATATTTTCTGCTTTCTACCTTTCATTCAGTAACAGTCATTGACTACTTACTTTTTAAGGTTCAGCCCTTCTCCCGCCTTGCGGGATACTATGGCCTCCGCTGACTTCTCACAGTAAATCTTGTTTCAACCATGCTTCATACATAATATTTCCGCATGTCTGTGAGATCTCCCACGGTAAGACGATAAACCTTCATTCCATATACCCGCACCATTTACAGTACCGTGTCCGTGTAATCTTTGGACTTCGCTTTGTCATGCAAGCTCATCCAAACAGCGTCTGCCTGATAGTGTTCGTGTTCCTCGGGCCGGAACTTTGCCTCGAAGCTTCCTTCAGATTCCACCTCGCGGTGGACACCCTTGCTCTTAGCTAATGGTTGGCGATTACAAACCCCCATAACGGACTTTCACCGTCAAGTTTACCGCCATGCATGGCGCTCATGAAAAAAGGCAATATAAAAATACCGCCTTAACGATTGCTTGCAAATAAACCGAAAGCGACGCCACGGATGGATTCGAACCATCGTAAAAAGTTTTGCAGACTTAAACCTTACCACTCGGCCACGTGGCTATTTTATTAATACATAAAAATTTTAGAACCCAGGAAATAAACAGGGTTATATCATAACACAAGAGACAATTTGAAGACCGAAGATAATATATTATATTAGTCCATCAATTTTATAGACTAACTAATTAACAAATTATATTTCCAGGTTAGTTGCCATGGTTTTAATTGCTTTGACCAGATTTTTTTCGAAAGTCGAAATTTTGAAAATAGAATAACCTTACTGTATGGAAGCTCCTGTACCTGTTGCCGGCGGGCAACTGCTGAAACTGGTTCATGTAGCCTATTTGTACATTATTTTGTTCATTCAACTGGTATTTGAATCCCATAAAAAAACGGTTCTGGTCAAAATAATTATTGACTATTTCTTTACCAAAATTCAAATGCAGTTCATCATTTAATACAAAAGAAAGGCTGCTGGGCACAATACCTTTTTTACCCAGGGGTATATCATACCATATATTATACCGAAGCCTGTAATTAAAATTACTGCCAACGGCAAGCGTGGAATCATTTAAGACCTTCCTCCTGAATCTTTCTTCCAGCCTGATCCATTGCATCATTCTTTTTTTGCCATACCGGGTATGCCATTGAACCTGCTGCCAGGGGCGATGTTCGGGCCGGGTGATCTGCCGGTGGCCCTCCGCAGGGTAAATACTGACATACGCATAACCGGCGGTAATCTTTGTTACATCCGTTACATAATACGTTAAACCCAACCTGACGATACTTTGCGAAAAATTATTGAAAAAGTCTTCTTTTGTGCGCAAATGAAGATCCGTCCAGGTTCCCCATTTATTACTTAGCCTTGTTTGGCTTAAATAGCCAAACCATAACTGGTTTATATTCTCTGTGCTTTTGGAATTTTGAGCAGTTCCTGAAAAAGCAATGCATACAACAGCGAGTAAACAAATACCGATCCGGCGCGGCTGTTTTCCGACGGAGGAGACCGGGGCCCGAAGGGTATAAAAAATTTTATCAAAGACGGGGGATTTCATAATAGTTTTCCTGATTACTTAAGAGAACACTCCAAAAATAGGTGATTATGGGAAACCTGCCATCCACCTTATGATCCCAACTTATACCGGCTGAGAATAGAAGTTCCATAGTCAGCGTATACCAGTGGGTTGAATGATGGTTCATAATTATTACCTGTTTTATTCCGGGCATGCGCACTCTTCAGTGAGGGAAGACCGTGTGCCGGGCCAAAGGCAACCGCTCCAACCTGACTTCCTTACTTGTTTAACAAACCATCAACGGTGATTCCCACATAATACAGCGCTCCAATGGTAGGTCCCCCTGCATACTGAATTCGCCTGTTATTCAGCACATTGGTACCACCCAATTTCACGGTAGATTTTAATTTAGGCACTCTTAGCGTAACCTGTGCATCAACATTGTGTATTGCACCAACCTCACCTGTTACCAGCGGGCTTTCCCATAGGAAGCTGTTCTGCCATTTCCAAACTATATTGAACCCGGCATTCCTGGTAACGGCCCTGTTTCCGAAAAAGTTAATTAGTTACAGTCAGGTGTATTGAACCCGGTTATAAACAAGTCCGGGGTGGTGTTACCTTTAATCTTATTATAATTTAAATTACCGGAAACGGTAGGTTTTAAAAAAATTATAGGTAAGTCTAATGAAGAACCATAAGTAGTGTAGTTGTTTTTTGCATTAGTGTATACCCGGTAACGCTCCTGTCCTTTGCTGGCGGCGTTGCCATTACTTGCCGCCTGCGCATCCCTGTTCCTGTCAACCATTGCTATTACGCCTGCATCAGAGCCGAGGGTTTCGCCGATAGGCACAAATACCTGCACCTGTCCGAGAAAGCCGTCATAAATATTAGCGTAAGCATCAAAATCAATAAAAACCTTGTTGTCGAATAACACACTCTTATATCCAACTTCAAATGAATTGATGCCCTCCGGGTGCCCGTCGGGTAAATTGCCGGCCTGTAGCAACCTCCTGTTATCCAGGGCTGCGGCATCGGTATTTCCGGCTGATCTAACCGCGGCGTTAAAAGAAGCTACCGATGACTGGGTGTAACTGTTTTCGCGGTAACCTAACCCTTCATTGATCACCGGTAAAATTCCTACCCGTTTTACCCTGCCATTATTTACATAGGACAAGGCCTCAAATAAAGCCGGAAAACGATATCCCTGCTGAAAGGTGAACCTGAAATTATGCTTTTCATTTACCGTGTACACTGCTGCCAGGCGTGGTGTAAACTTTGTTGTAAATTCCGGATTGTAATCCGCCCGCAACGAGCCCCATAATTTTAATTTATCATTAAATAATGTTTTGGTTAACTGTATGAAACCACCAAATTTTTTATAGTAAACATTGTTGCCGAAACTACCATCGGCTTCAGGGAAATTTCTTTCGGCGATCGGGCGTTTGAAATCAACAAAATTATTTCCATCCGGAATGAGTTCGTACACCCGGGCATCACCACCGAGCAATAAGCTGAAATATTTTACCTTTTGTGTAAGGTCCCATTGAGCCTCCACATGGTAGATATTACTTCTTTGAACCAAGGCAGCACCACCGGTTGCGGGGGCGCTAGGAATAGTACCTGATTTTATATCCCAGTTATTTATTCTTACGATTGAATCCCTTACCCTGTTAAAACGTTCGGTACCAGGAACCACCCTGCTGGCATCAGCCTGCTGGCGGGCAAACTGGGTGGCTTCCACCAGGTTGGCGGAAGTTAAAGCACCTCCATGATCCGCAGCATAGGTATTTAATGCTGTTTTATATTTTCCACCCCAGGCGCTGGCACTACCGCCTGAATACAGGTCTAAATTATCAGCGAGCGGTTTTACATTGTAAGAGTCCCCTGAGTTTTCCCTGGAAGTATATGCTTTAATTGTGTAGTTGGCGCCTTTAAGTTCCAACCGGTGATTTTGTACCACCACGTTATCCAATTTTATTTTATTGCCCCTTTGAAAAAGACCGTCCATTTTACCAACCCGGTAAGAATAAATTATTTCGGTGGTTGGTTTTATCTTCCAATGGAGGGCGACATCAAATTTCAAATTATCTACTTTAGGGTCCACGAGGTCCTTTTCCCAATAACCCGTACGGGCAACCGCAAGTGCCCTGTTAGCGACACCGTCTATATTCAGCCCGGTCACAGAAACCGTATTACTTAATTGCAAGGCATCATCCCCATACTTATTCCATCCATCGAAAACTAAATTATTTGCCCCGCTTAACACCGGGTAGGCGGGATTGGCCGTGTTGCGGTTATTCGGATTTTGATCCAACCGGGTATCGGAAATCCAGTCAATTGCCTGCAAATAGCTGGCATTGATCTTAAAAGCAAATTTATCGTTGAAAGCCTTTGCGTATCGTATAGCCGTTTCAGTTAGTATCGCGGTGGAATGGTCGGTACCATCTACGTGGTTTACCCCCGTGCGTTGAAAAATACTCAATCCCTGCGTAGTGAACGGATTTTTTGTCTGGAGGTTCGACATCCCGTTAATCGCGTTCATCCCATACAAAGCGGATGCAGCGCCGGGTGTAATTTCAATACTTTGAATATCGAGTTCCGTGGGCCCAATGGCATTACCCAGCGGCACACCCAGGGTGGCCGCCTGCATATCGATGCCATCTACTAATTGCATAAAACGGAAATTATTGGGAATGTTGAATCCCCGTGTATTCGGCACTTTGAAGGTAATAGAGGAGGTAGTTAACTGCACCCCTTTCACATTTCCCAAAGCGTCGTAAAAAGAAGCGGCCGGTGTTTCTTTTAGCGCCCGGTAATCGAGTTTGTCAATGCTTACAGGGGATGTCAATATTTTTTCAGATGTGCGGCTGGCAGTAACCACCACTTCATTTGCAAGGAATGTCTGGGTCGTTAACTGTATCGCCAACCTTGAATTCAAATTTTTTATTTCGATCTCCTGGGGTGAAAACCCAACAGAAGAAACAACCAGTTTAAAAGGGAATTTCTGATTGATCACCAGGGAAAACCGCCCGGTGGAATCTGTGATGGTCCCATTCTCTGCACCTTTCAGGGATATGCTTACCGATGGCAGCCCTTCCTGGTGTTCTCCAACTACCCTGCCGCTTAGTATGGCACTACCATTTAATTGGGCCGACGCTATCACGGGTACTAAAAACAATAACATTAACAACTTTCTCATTTCTAAAATTTGGGTTTGGTGTTGGTTTTATTTTTTGTTGCCTCACTGGCTTATAAATTTGCAAAAAAACAGGGGATGGTTCCATCATCTACAACAACTCCTGATCAATAAATTAAGGCCCATCCTGGGTGTAATTTTATAGTCCATAAATTTAGTGGACTATATATGAAAAAATTTTTACACCAGTTTTGATAATATTTTCAAGCTCCACAAAATAACGAGCACCCCTAATAATATAAAGGAAACTTTCCTGGGAAGTTTTCCCGCTAATTTAGCGGCAAGGGGAGCAGCTATAAATCCTCCCAAAATCAGCGCTACGATCGTTTGCCAGTGGGTTACCCCCAATAACATGAAAAAAGAAAAGGCGCTTGCCAGCGTTACAAAGAATTCAGTAAGGCTAACTGTGCCGATCACAAACCTGGGGCTGCGGCCGTTCGTGATCAGCGTAGTGGTTACAATGGGACCCCATCCTCCCCCTCCGAAAGAATCTAAAAAGCCGCCTAAGCCTGCAAGCGGGCCGTAATTCTTGAATTTCTTTTGTGTATTCATTTTCCGGAATGCGTTTAACAGAATTTTAAACCCCAGGAACAGCGTATAACTTGCCAGTATAGGCCTTACATAATTGCTGTATTTTTCGCCCAGGAACACTAATAAGATAGCGCCGAAAATGGCTCCCACTACGCCTGGTATCACCAATACCTTAAAGAGCTTCTTATTAACGTTCCCAAATTTATAATGACTGTAACCGGAGGCTCCGCTTGCAAACATTTCAGCTGTATGAATGCTCCCGCTGATGGCTGCAGGATTGATCCCGGTGGATAATAAAATAGCTGCGCTGGTAACACCGTAGCCCATGCCCAGTGCGCCATCAACCAACTGGGCAAGAAACCCTGCCAAAACCATCCAATGAAAATTTTTATCAAGCGTTTTGTAAAAACCTGTGGCGCTGTCAGTAATATCCCCGAACGGGATATAAGAAAAAACAAAATGACCGATCAGCATCAATGCGAATGCCGCGGCACAATAAGTGGCGATCTTCCTCCAGTGTTTTTTTGCGGGCCGTTCCACTTCTTCTACAACTTCCTCTTCTTCATTTAAACCCTTTACAGGTAAAGCCCCTTTTGCCACTAACCCACTCGTAAGCTCATTTAATTGTTTCACTTTTTCATCAAAGCTTCCATTGATCCTGTTCCTGATAACCTGTACATTGTCCAGCACATTTTCCATCTCATCCGGAATCAGGTCCCCGATAACTTCCTTCAGGCGTTTTGCGATGGTGGGTGATTTACCATTGGTGGAAATGGCAATTTTGAGGCTTCCCTTCTGCACGATCGAACCAAGATAAAAATCGCAGAGACCGGGCTTGTCAGCGGCATTTACCAACTTTCCTTTTTCCTTGGCATCCTGGCTTACCTGTTCGCTTACAGTGGTATCATTTACCGCTGCAATCACTATATCCGCATCGTCAATATCTGATGCGAGATAAGGCCGTTCAATCAATTCGATCCTGTCTTTTTGAGAAACCAGTTGCTTTATGTCGTCGCTGATATGTGTGGCGACCAGCCGGATATGTGCTTCGGGGCAGTTCTGTAATACTACGCTCAATTTTTCCATCCCCACATAACCACCGCCAACGATCAACAAAGACAACTCTTCCAATTTCAGAAATACAGGGAACAGGTTATTCCTGTCCGGGTGTATGGCAGGCGGTTGAATGCCTGCCGGTTCTGAAATTATTTTGTCACTCATAAACTTAGCCTGTTGCCGGTATCGGTCTTTTCAGTAAAATTTTCACGAAGATATGTATTCCCTACTAAATTAGTGGACTATATCAATATTTTTTTTATTCTTTCATGTTATGCAGCAAGGTATTCCGGGAAAAGGCCTGGTAAACGGGGGATTTAAATATATTCCGCCCCGACGAATTGTTTTCTCCAGGTATAGTCTCCAAAGGATTCCAATTCAGTACGCTCTTGTTTAAACGATAGAAATAACCGGTCCAATTCAGCAAGGATCTGTGACTCGTCGAGATGTTCCTTATACAGTTTGTTTAAACGCTGACCGCCATTATCACCTCCTAAATGAAGATTATACCTGCCTGGAGCTGTCCCCACCAATCCTATCTCCGCGGCATAAGGCCTTGCACAGCCATTGGGGCAACCTGTCATACGCATCACTATCTGTTCCTTTTCAAGTTCGTGTTTTATCAGTAAAGGTTCCACTTTGGAAATGAATTCAGGCATATAACGCTGCGCCTCCGCAAGGGCCAGTGGACAGGTGGGAAGTGCCACGCATGCAATGGAGTTTTTACGGATAGCCGATGCGTTGTCCGTATGTTCGGTTATTTTGAATCTTTCCAATATTTCATTGATCTGTTCTTTATCCTGCGGTGCCACATCGCTTATGATCATATTCTGATTACTTGTAAAAAGGAAATTGTTTTTACCCGTTTTCGCTAGTTCCAATAAGGCAGACTTCAGGGCTATCTTCTCGTCATCCAGTATACGCCCGTTTTCTATGAACAAAGTATAATACCAGCGCCCCATTTCATTCTGCTCCCAACCATACCGGTCTGCACGGCTAGTGATCGTGAAGGGTTTCGCTGGCTCAAATTTGAATCCCATGCGCTTTTCAACCTCGCTCCTGTATTGATCAACACCCAGCCTGTCAAGGGTATATTTTAACCTTGCCAGCTTTCGGTCGCTCCTGTTTCCATAGTCGCGTTGCACAGTGAGTATTTCATATACCGCTTTTAATACTTTTTCCTCGGTGTCTACAAAGCCAATCGTAGTGCCCAGCCTTGCGTAAGTGTCGGTATTACCATGGGTAGTGGAAAGGCCGCCCCCGATCGCGAAATTGAAACCCTTTAGCTCATTACCTTCTATAATGGCGATCAAACCGATATCATTTGTAAAAATATCCACGTCATTATTGGGCGGAATAGCAATGCCAATCTTAAATTTTCTAGGCATATAACGGTCTGGTACGGGGTCTGTTTCCACCTTCCTGTCAATGAGCATTTCTTCGTCGAGCCAGATCTCGTAGTATGCTTTGGTTTTAGGCATCAGCAGCATACTGATCTTGTCGGCATAAGCAAATACTTTATCATGCAACGGGGATTCTTTAGGATTAGAACTGCAGGAAACATTGCGGTTGATATCGCCGCATGTGGCAATCGAATCCAGGTGAGCCTCGTTGAAAGCCTGTATGGTTGGCTTTATTTTCGCCTTGATCAGCCCGTGCAGCTGGATGGTCTGCCTGGTAGTAATTTTGATAACACCTGTGGAATTGTCGCCGGCAATATTGTTGATTGCGATCCACTTTTCCGGGCTAAGAAAACCACCGGGAAGCCGCAAACGGATCATATACGAATACAGGCGGATCCAGCTTTTTAGCGGCCCGTTGTTCACGCCTGTCGCGGTCATCCTGTTGGTACATTCCATGAAATTTGATAACCGCCTGGTCATCTTCACGTATGGCACCGGTTATTTCATCCTGCAGGCTTTGCCGAATGGTTCCCCTGAGCGCGTCGCTTTCAACTTTTATTTTCTCAACGGCCGATAATTTATTTTTTTCTGACATGGTATTGCTTTGTTTGTCTTCAATGATGTCCTTTGGAAAGGATAATCTTATTGCCCGGGGATGCAAAAAAAATGTTGCCCGGGCATTTGTTTTTCATAGCATCATCCTTGCGTCGCCCTCTTGTACATTTTATCTGTGAGCAACGTCTTTGACCCGGTATTCTTTTATAAAATCAATCGTACGCTTAAAACAATTTTTCTTCTTACTTATCAGAAACTTTAATCACGATAAAGATCAAAGAAAAACCAGTACCGGTCAAGGCCAATGGAAATCATCAACCATTCATTACCAACTTTCCAGCATTTGGTATCCCGCCCCTGTTAATACACATCCAACTCATACCGGCCTTCTTCTTCCAGGTGCTCCAGGTATTTTTTTGCTTCTTCACTGGTTTTGTTGCCCTGTTGCTCAATGATCCGCAGTAACGTATTTTCAACATCTGTACTCATCGGGTCTTTTTTTCCACATACAAAAAAATATCCGCCGCCATTGAGCCATTCATATAATTCAGGCGCATGCTTCAGCATCTTATGCTGCACATATAATTTTTCCTTCTCGTCCCTTGAAAAGGCCAGGTTCACTTTGGTAAGTACACCGGTCTCATACCAGTTCTGAATTTCAGTCTGGTATAAAAAATCAGTAGCAAAATGTTGTTCCCCGAAAAAAAGCCAGTTTCTTCCCGTTGCCCCTGTTGCATCTCTTTCAGCAAGAAAAGAGCGAAAAGCCGCGATACCCGTACCAGGCCCAACCATAATAATATCCTTGTCAGCGGCCGGCAAACGGAATCTTTTATTTGGTTGTACAAAAAACTTTTGCCGGCATTCCAGCTCTACCCTGCTCAGGTAATCGGTGCACAATCCAAACTGCGTTTGCCCGTTAACGGTATACGTATCTTTAACTGCAACGATATGTACTTCTCCTTCATGAGCTGCCGGTGAAGATGCTATCGTATACAATCTCGGTGAAATAGCATTCAATTTCAGGATGATCTCTTCAAACTGCACCGCATCCTTAACCGGGTAAATTTTTAAAAGGTCAAGCAGGCTCATCCGGGTATCCGGTATGTTCTGTTCGGTGATCACTGCATATTGCTTTACCAACCGCTCCGTTAAATGGATGATACTGATTTTGTACCTAAGGAGGTCATAAATGGTAAAATCTTCATTTTTGAATTTTACAATTTTTCCGGCATCAGCACCACTTATTGCAATAATTTCTTCTACGATGGCTGCAGAATTTTCCGGTACGATACCAATGGAATCGCCGCATTGGTATTCTACCCCTTCCGCAGCTATTTCTATATGCCAGGTTTCCTTGTTTGAACCATCGTCATTTAAATTTATTTTCGTTAAAACAGTTCCGGTGTAACTTTGTTTGCCGGTTTTTTTTGCTGCCGGCGTTATCACTGCAGGCAGCGTTTCTTTTGCCTGGTCAGCTTTTTTAGTACTTAATTTTTCAAGTACGCCGTTAAACCACCCGTTTGCGTCATCATCATACTCAACATCACATTTTTGCAATGGAGCGATACGCACACCTCCCAGTTTGTTCAGTTGCTCATCAACCTCTTCGCCGGTTTTACAATAAAGCGGGTAAGAAGTATCCCCAAGTGCCAACACGCTGTATTTTAATTTATCCAGCTTGAAGCCATTCTGATGAATATGGTCATAAAATTTTTTGGCTGCATTGGGTGGTTCGCCTTCTCCATGAGTGCTTATCACTGCTAACAAGTATTCTTCCTTCGCAAGGTCCGTTAAGCGGTACGTGTCCATTCCAATCACTTTAGCATGAATTTGCTTATGCTTTGCCTTGGTAGCAAAATCAGTCGCGAGCCTTTTAGAGTTGCCCGTTTCTGTGCCATAAACAATGGTAATTTTATTTACGGCGGGTGCGCCACCGGCTTCTGGAGAAACTGTCTGACTGGCCTGGGCCTGCACCACGCCATTTAAATATCCATTCATCCAGATCAGTTCTTCCTTGCCGGAATTATTGATCAGATCAAGGAATATTTTTGATTTTGATTCTCCTAACATCTTGCTTAATTATAAGGTTGTATTTTAAAAATATTATCAAAATTATAGGGCAATTATGCGCCTTGCGCCTGATTATTTACAGGCTGGTTCCACTTAATGCTGCTTTGTATTATTCTCCCCATCACCGGTTAGCAACCGAAGTATCTATCAATGACTCATACTGGGCATCTTCAACCGGTTTAAAATATTCGCCATCCAGGCCGTTGTTTTGCAGCCAGGCGAATTTTTCATGCAGGCCAACCACCTTCCCGATAATTACCAGGGTGGGTGAGGCGTACATTCTCCCATTCCCTTTCTTTGTATATTCATATAAATCAAAAATATGAACCTGTTGCATTGGGGTTGTAGCCTGTTCTATCACAGCTAATAACTTATCCTTACCGATATTATTTTTTACCAGGTTGTCTACAACGCTATCAAGTGTTTCTGACGACATATAAAATACCAATGTATCATCGGTTTGGGCCAACTCCTGCCAGTATGTTGCTGTGATGACATCTGATTTATAAAGGGTCAATAACCGCACTGCCGTTGAATATCCGCGGGCTGTTAACGGAATGCCGGAATAGGCTGCAGCACCCATGGCTGCTGAAACACCCGGAACGATTTCATAGGGAATACCATGAAGAACGATTGCCTCCAGCTCATCCAGGATATTTGAAAAGACAGAAACATCGCCGCCTTTAAGCCTTACTACCAGTTTGCCTTCGAGGGCAAACTGCACCATCAGCCCGTTAATGCTTTCCTGCGGTGTGCTGAATCCCCTGCGGCATTGTTTTCCAACATAAATTATTTCAGCTGCACTACCCACGTAAGCCGTTAATATCTCCTTGCTTACCAGCCTGTCGGTCAAAACAATATCCGCCTGCTCAAGGTAGCGTGCAGCCTTTACCGTTATTAAGCCGGGATCGCCACAACCTGCGCCGGCTATTATAACTTTACCTTTATTATTATTAAGATCCCTCATACTCCTGTAAGATTAAATGTGAAGGGCCAGGTTATTAATTGGTCCTTCATTATCGAAAGCTTTTAAAATAATCCTTCGATGGATAAATACCTTTCGCCCGTATCGTAATTATAAGTCAATACGGTTGCCCCTTCGGGTATCTCTGGTAATTTCTTTGCTACTGCAGCAAGAACCGCCCCTGTTGAAACACCCGCCAGTATTCCTTCTTCCTTCGCCAGGCGTTGCGTGTAGGTGTAAGCCTCCTCTTTGTTAACCTGGATAACACCATCCAGTATTTCCCTGTTTAAAATAGAAGGGATGAAACCTGCGCCGATCCCCTGTATCGGGTGTGGTCCCGGGGTGCCGCCACTCAACACGGGTGATAATTCCGGTTCCACCGCAAATACTTTCAGGTTCGGAAAATGTTGTTTTAATACTTCACCCACACCGGTAATATGCCCGCCTGTTCCCACACCGGTTATTAAATAATCCAGGCCCTGGGGGAAATCATTCAAAATTTCCTGTGCGGAAGTCTGCCGGTGTATCTCTGTATTTGAAGGGTTATCAAATTGCATCGGCATCCAGCCATTAGGCGTGGCCGCCACCAGTTCGGTTGCTTTTTCAATAGCCCCTTTCATACCTTTTTCGCGTGGCGTTAATACAAATTCTGCTCCGTAAGAAGCCATCAGGCGGCGGCGCTCTATGCTCATGCTTTCCGGCATCACCAGGATGATCTTATAGCCCTTTACGGCCGCTACCAGCGCAAGACCTATTCCTGTGTTGCCGGAGGTAGGTTCAATGATAACGCTGTCTTTATTCAGCACCCCGTTTTTTTCCGCATCCTCTACCATCGATAAGGCAATCCGGTCTTTTATGCTCGCACCCGGATTTGTTTTTTCCAGTTTGATCCAGATCTCATGCTTATCCCCGAAAAGTTTATTGACGCGTACATGTGGCGTATTTCCAATGGTGTCTAAAATAGTATTTGCTTTCATTTTTGATTTTTTTATGGCTGCTGAATAATAAATTTGACTTTATCCTGCGCTCTCAGAAGAAGAAGGACCTAACCCAAATTGGGTCATTTTCTTAAAAGCTTTACAAATGCCTTCTCCCCGCCGATGGGTCATATCACAAAATTCAATACATCCGGCAACGGGTTTTTATCCCTTATGCTCACTTCACTTTTGTGAAATACAATCGAATGGGGGAGCACACTATTGGTGAGCCATACATTTCCCCCAATCACGCTATCGTGCCCGATCACCGTATCTCCACCTAAAATAGTGGCCCCTGAATAAATGATCACATTATCTTCTATTGTCGGGTGTCGTTTCATATTGGCTATAACTTTGCTAACACTTAACGCTCCGAGGGTAACCCCCTGGTATATCTTTACTTTGTTGCCAATCACCGTTGTTTCGCCTATTACAATGCCGGTGCCATGGTCTATAAAAAAAGAATGACCGATCTCGGCACCCGGGTGGATGTCAATCCCCGTTTTACTATGCGCATATTCTGCAAAAACCCGGGGTAAAATTTTTACACCTTGTTTCCATAACTGGTGAGAAAAACGATATACCGCGGTTGCATAAAACCCTGGGTAAGCCATCAGTACTTCTTCCAGTGATTCGGCAGCAGGATCAAACTTTAAAACTTCGGCCGCGTCTGCCTGCAACCCTGCATAGATATTTGATACTTCGTCAAAGAACCTGTTCGCGATTTCCTGCGTTCGGTCCCCGTCTGCCACCACATCATAGATAAGGGTTGACAAATGGCTCCTGTAAGATTCAAACTCTTTTGTCATCTCATATTCCGAACGCTTTTTCTGGTTGCCCGGTATAAATAAAAATTCAAAAAAGCCATCGATAAACTCACTCGCCATTTCCTTATCCGGGAATGAAGTTGTAGATTGCTGGTGATGCGTATGAAGTTTTTTTATGAAAGCTGATATACTCAAAACATTATTGTTTATTATTTCATGGTCCGGGTTTTTGAACCGAACCCTTTTAATGGTTTCTTCGTGTTAACGTTTTCGTTCATTGTTTAGTGTAACTAATCGTGATAATTGCCAATAAATCGGGTGTATGCCCCCTAGTGAACGTGTGGACAATTAACCACTAACCTTATTGTTTACTGAATCATACAAGCCCCTACAGTTACATTACTTGTTTCATCAATTAAAATCGCTCCTCCGTTAACCCGCAGGTTTTTATAAGAATCAAAAGCAACCGGTGACGCCGTTCTTATGGTCACTTTAACGATGTCATTCAAAAGGGCCTGCTGCGGGGCGGGTTCTTTCTGTAAAGAATTTACGTCCAGTTTATACTCAATATCTTTTACGACCGCTTTTACGACGCGACTGTTTATTTGCAGTAAATACCGGTTCCCGGGTTTAAGAGGCTTATTTCCCATCCAGCACAGTAACACTTCCAGTTCATTTTTCACTGAAGGAAGGTTATCTTTTTTTACGATCACGTCTCCCCTGCTTATATCGATATCATCCTGAAGGTGAATTACTACGCTCTGCGGGGCAAAGGCCTCCCGCACCTGCTTTCCCCCTATTTCAATGCCACTGATTTTACTTTCTAACCCCGAGGGCTGAACGCTTACCTTGTCGCCAATCGAATAAATGCCGCTAATGACTTTTCCTGCATAGCCGCGGTAATCATGCAATTCTTCTGTTTGGGGGCGTATAACATACTGCACGGGGAACCTTGCATCGGTATAATTAATATCATTGGCCACTTCTACGTTTTCCAGGATGTGCAGGAGCGATTCCCCTTCATACCATGGAAAATTTGGCGATTTTTCTACAATATTATCGCCATTAATCGCACTGATAGGAATATAGGTGATGTCTTTTAAGCCCAGGGTAGCCGCAACTGCTGAATAATCGATCACGATATTATTATAAACATCCTGCGAATTGTTCACAAGGTCCATTTTATTGATGGCAACAATCACATGCGGCATATTCAATAACGATGCTATAATAGAATGGCGCCTTGTTTGTTCTGAAACGCCGTTACGGGCATCAACCAGGATAATGATCAGGTCGGAATTGGAGGCGCCGGTCACCATGTTACGTGTATACTGCGTATGGCCGGGCGCATCTGCAATAATAAATTTGCGGTTTGGCGTGGAAAAATATTTATAGGCCACATCAATGGTGATTCCCTGCTCTCTTTCTGCACGTAATCCGTCCGTTAGCAGCGCCAGGTCTATCTCGCCATCATCTTTATTCCTGCTTTGTTTTTCTATTGCCTCCAGTTGATCGATCATGATAGATTTACTATCATACAATAAACGGCCGATCAGGGTACTTTTACCATCATCAACACTTCCCGCGGTTATAAATCTTAGTATGTCCATTAATTTGTCTTGCTCCAAAAAAAAACAATTGGAGGATTTAAAAAATTTCCAATAAACGCTTTCTGAATTCGGTTTTAAAAATACCCGCCTTTTTTCCGGTCTTCCATGGCTGCTTCGCTCACTTTATCATCAATCCTTGTTTCGCCCCGTTCGCTCGTTTTTGTAGCGATTATCTCTTTAATGATATCATCGATATTAGACGCTCCCGATTCAACGGCTGCCGTGCAGGTCATGTCGCCAACAGTGCGGTACCGTACCATTTTTACCGAAACTTTATCCCCTGGATCCAGTTGGATAAAATGCGAAGTTGCCACCAGTTGCCCTTCGTATTCAAGTACTTCCCGCTCATGAGCAAAGTAAATAGAAGGAAGGCTGATATTATGCCTGCGGATATAATTCCAGATGTCCAGTTCGGTCCAGTTGCTGATGGGGAAAACCCGCACATTTTCTCCTTTATGAATTCTTCCGTTGTAGGTATTCCATAATTCAGGGCGCTGTAATTTCGGGTCCCATTGACCGAATTCATCCCTCACAGAAAATATCCGTTCTTTTGCCCGGGCTTTTTCTTCATCCCGGCGTGCGCCGCCAATGCACGCATCAAATTTGAATTCCTCGATGGTATCTAATAACGTAAAAGTTTGCAAGGCATTCCTGCTGGCAAATTTTCCTTTTTGTTCGGTAAGGTTCTTTGCCTTGATGGTATCCTCTACTTTTCTTACAATAAGCTTTTCACCAATTGTTTCGGCGAACTGGTCCCTGAAATCCAGTGCTTCCTGGAAGTTATGACCCGTGTCAATATGCACCAGGGGAAATGGGAACTTGCCCGGCCGAAAAGCCTTTAAAGCCAGGTGCACGAGCACAATGGAATCTTTGCCCCCTGAGAACAACAAAGCCGGGCGCTCAAACTGGCCTGCCACTTCACGAAAAATATGAATGGATTCGGATTCCAGCAGATCCAGGTAATCGAGGCGCTGGTAAATATATTCGGTACCGGGCGCCGGGCTATTTGTTGAAATAGTATTTTCGTTCATTGATGTTATTTAATTAGGCGGATTATGTATCCTGTAGACTGGATAATTTCGCTGTGTCCTCAAAAACTTCCCTCGGAACCTCTTCGCCGGATGCATCATGCACGTGTAAACCACACTCCTTTTTATCCGCATCTTCCCACCACCACCTGCCGGCACGGAAATCTTCGCCCGGCCTGATGGCTCTTGTGCAGGGAGCACAGCCAATACTTACAAAGCCCCTGTCGTGCAAAGGATTATACGGGATGTTATTTTTATTGATATATTCTTTTACTTCCTCAGTGGACCAATATAACAGGGGGTGAAATTTAATTACCTGGTTAACCTCGTCCCACTCAATGATGGAAAGGTCTTTACGGGCCGCAGAATGTTCGGCTCTAAGGCCGGTTACCCAAACAGAGTTTCCCTGGAGAGCACGGCTCAACGGCTCCACCTTCCGGATATAACAGCACGATTTCCTGTTCTCCACAGATTCGTAAAAGGAGTTAGGGCCTTTAGAACTTACAAATTCTTCCAGTTCTTTGTTCCGAG
>JBBJMD010000056.1:0-20588 GCA_037719925.1 Ferruginibacter sp. | reverse complement strand
ATTTTATAAAGCGTATTCCTTACAAATTTATTACCGCAATCATCTATTCTGTGTATTTGCTTTATTAAAAAAGCTGCTTCCAAATACTCTATATATTTTCTTAACGTGTCTTTGTCAACACTGCTTTTACTTGAGAGGCTGGTTAAAGACATTTCATTTCCGGTATTATATGCTATAGCTGTAAAAAAAGAATTTAACTCTTGTACATCTCGAATACCATAAAGACTAGGTAAGTCTCGAAGTAATACTTTGTCAATAATATCGTTTTTAATGTACCTACCAACATTTTCACGAATTGCTTTAGAAAATATCACTTCAGGGTATCCGCCAAAATTTATATACTCAATGAAGTGCTTATTTAACTCAATAGGTTCTTTAGTTACAAAAAACTCTTTAGGTCTGCCTTTCCATTCAACTTCTTTTAAAGTTATCAAATGATCATATTCTTTCAAAGAAATATATTCGTAAAAAGTTAAAGGCGGCAATAAAAATTCCGTAAATCTTCCAGCTCCGCTTTCGTTACTCTTTAGTTTAAGTGCGGCGGCGGCGGAACCGGATGCGATAAATTTTGTTTGTGGGTAACTATCAACAAGTACTTTTAAGTGTTTTTCCCAATCTTTCAAATATTGTATTTCATCAAAAAATATAAACCAACCTTTAGGATTTGCTTCTTTTGAGGCTTGCCTAGCTAAAGAAAAAAGTTCTTCAAGCCCTTTATGCAAGTAAAGGGGATTTTCAATATTTATAAAAGCAATTTTTGAAGGTGGAACTATTTTTTCATCAATTAAAGCCTGAATAGATTGGTTCATTAAAACTGTTTTCCCAACCCTTCTTGGCCCCATTAAAACTAACGCCCGTTTAATTTTTGTCTCTTTAACATTCGGGTAAAATAATTCAAAATACAATCTAGGCTTTAATCCTTCATACGTCTGGTCAATTCTATTTGTTAACCACCAGGGGTTTTCATATTGTAATTTTTCAATAATCAAATCTTGAGGAATTTCTATTAACTGTCGCATAAGAGGAAATATTTCTTTCAAATATACAAAATAAGAGGAAATATTTCTGCTTATTTAATATAAATGTATTATACTAGTCCCAACAAACACCTAAACATGCAAACAAATTTCAAAAACTTAACAGACTTATTCGACTTATTTAAAGATGAAACAATCTGCAAAGCGTATTATGAACAAAAACGCTGGGGTGGGACTGTAGCTTGTCCTCATTGTGGTAGCTTAAAAGTGTACCGGACAAACAGAGGTTTTAAGTGTGGAGAAAAACTTTGCTACAAAAAGTTTACAATCCCTACAGGAACAATATTTGAAAATACAAAGATTGGTTTACGAACATGGTTTGCTGCTATGTATTTAATTTCCACTTGTAAAAAAGGGATTAGCTCTGTACAGCTTGCAGAACAATTAGGTATCACTCAAAAAACTGCATGGTTTGTAAATCATAGAATCCGTGAAATGCTAAAAGATACCAGTACTGAAAAATTAAGCGGGACAATCCAGGCAGATGAAACCTTTGTTGGTGGAAAGAACAAGAACCGTCATGATGATAAGAAAGTCCCAAATTCACAAGGCCGGGCATCTATTGACAAAACACCGGTTGTTGGTTTAATCCAAAAAGATGGCCAGGTTAGAACATTTGTTGTATCAAATACCGACACCGACACATTGCATACTATTATGGGGAATAACGTAAGTGATGGTAGTATACTGGTTACCGATGCTTATAAGTCTTACAATGGCTTAGACGCCCGTTTTACTCACGTTACCGTAAAGCATGAAGGGGTGGGTATGTTGTGAAGATTGGTACCGAAAAATTTCATACCAATAACATTGAAAACTTTTGGAGCATCTTCAAAAGGGGCATCATTGGTATTTATCATTTTGTTTCTGTTAAGCACCTTGAAAAGTATTGTCAGGAATTTGGCTATAGGTACAATAGAAGGGATTTGGGCGGAGCCGCTAAGTTTGAAAGCGCTTTGTTAAAAGTTGATAGCACCCGTATTACTTATAATACTTTGATCGGCAAATAATCGGTCAATTTTTTATATTTAAAGGTCGCTTAAGTGCGGCCTTTTTTGTTTAATTTGTAATCAAATCTTTATTATGAGAACTTTTGTATTTATAATTCTAATTTCAATAACATCAACCATTAGCGGGCAGTCATTATATAGCCCAGATTGGATATTTCTTGGAAATAGCAAGAATGTGGGAGAGATATATTGCAAAGCACAATATCATGCAAGAACAAACGAAGGTTTTAAGGAATGGGTAAAGTTTAAAAAGAAAACGCAAATACTTAAAGGTGTGCTTTATAAAAATCCGGAGTTAAACTACCTATACATTTTTGACTGTGAAAATAAAAGAATAAAACTATGTCAATTCGTAATGTACAATGACAAAAACGAGGTTGTAGGAAGTATCGTAATAACTGACTATGAGCAAACATGGGAAGATGCAGTACCAGAAAGTGTTGCAGAATTAATGCTAAAAAAAGTTTGCCCTATTTTTAACCAATAATATAACTTGTCCCAACTCATATATAGTTGCCTAAATTATTTAGGAAGTTGCCATTATTTTACTTTATTTACAAATTTTCAACCCAACAGGTTATATGAAATACATAAAATTCCTGGCTCCTTTTGCTATTGCACTAACATATATATCTTGTAGTAATGCGGATAAAGCCACTGCCCCAATAGCCGGGATATCATTTTTTGATAAGACCGGTATGGACACTACCGTAAAGCCAGGGGATAATTTATTTTTATATGCCAATGGCAGATGGATGAATAGCCAGGTAATTCCTGACGACCTAAGCGGATGGGGAAGCTTTTATACTTTATATGAAAGCAATTTAAAAAACCTGGAAACAATCCTGGCTGACGTTTCAAAATCAGGCAATCAAAAAGGAAGCCTTGAACAGAAAGTAGGTGATTATTTTGCAAGCGGGATGGATACGGTTTCTATCAATAAAATCGGGGGCGAGCCGTTAAAACCGGTATTGGCGAAAATAGATGCAGTGAAAAATTATAAGGAGTTGACGGAGCTGCTTACAGAATTTTTCACAAAGGGAGATGGCAAATTAATTGGTTTTTATGTAGGTGCTGATGAAAAAAGCAATACTATTAATATACCTAATTTTTATCAATCGGGGTTATCATTGCCCGAAAAGGAATATTATACCCGTAAGGACAGTGCAACAACGGCGGCAAGAAATGCGCTAATTAAATATGCTGCAATTATGCTAAGGCTTACAGGATCGGATTCTGTAACGGCGAATAAGGAGGCCCAATCCATTTTATCCCTGGAAACAGAAATTGCAAAATCTCACCGTACACCCGTTGAATTAAGAGACCCGCAAAGCAATTATAATAAAATGAGCCTGGCTGATTTGGAAAAGCAGTCCCCCAATATCAGCTGGCGAAACCTGTTTCAGAAGATGAATGTACGGGTGGATAGCGTAAATGTTAGTCAGCCAGGTTATTATAAGGCACTCAGCCTGCTGCTTGCCAGCCAGCCGATAACGGTTTGGAAATCAAAAATAAAATTTGATTTTATCAGCACCAATGCCAGTTTAATAAGCAAGGATTTTACGAACGCCTCATTCGAATTCAATAAAATCTTTGGAGGCCAGAAAAAGGAAGAGGAACGCTGGAAGAAAATTGTGAATAAAGTGGATAATGGGCTTGGAGAGCTATTGGGACAGTTATACGTTAAAAAATATTTTACCGATAGTGCCAAAAAACGCATGGATGAACTGGTAAATAATCTTCAAAAGGCTTTTAAGAACAGGATCAGAAAACTGGATTGGATGAGTGATACCACCAGGCAAAAAGCGCTTGCCAAATTGAATACCTTTCTTAAAAAAATAGGGTATCCGTCGAAATGGAAAACCTTTGATGATGTTGTAATTGATAGAAATAATTTCTTTGCGAATGCGCAGGTTATAAAAGAGCATAACCAAAAAGAAATGGTTGATAAGATTGGAAAGCCGGTTGACCGGACAGAATGGGGAATGAGCCCCCCCACTGTAAATGCTTATTACAATCCAACCAATAATGAAATTGTATTTCCTGCTGGAATTTTGCAGGCGCCCTTCTTTGATGTAAAAGCAGATGATGCTATCAATTACGGCGGTATAGGCATGGTGATCGGGCACGAAATGACCCATGGTTTTGATGACCAGGGAAGCCAGTATGATGACGTGGGGAACATGAAAAATTGGTGGAAAAAACAGGATGTGGATCAGTTCAAATCAAAAATAGCATCTGTAGTGGACCAGTATAATACTTTCACCGTATTTGATTCAATGCACGTGAATGGTCAACTAACCCTGGGCGAGAACCTGGCTGACATTGGAGGGCTGGCAATTGCTTATGATGCCTTTAAAATGACGGCGCAGGGGAAAGGAACTGAAACAATAGATGGCTTTACACCCGACCAGCGTTTTTTCCTGGGTTTCGCGCAAGTATGGCGTTTAAAAGACAGGGATGAAAGCATGCGGGTAAGATTAACGACCGACCCGCACTCTCCTGAAATGTACCGGGTAAACGGGCCCGCCGCAAATTTCGACCCATTTTATCCAGCTTTTAATGTAAAGGAAGGCGATAAAATGTATATTAAGCCGGTCAAAAGAGCTCATATCTGGTAAAATATTTGTTAATATAATTATTCAGAAACTTTGTTCTGGGGTATTTTTTTAAGCAGTTACTGCTTTTAGCAAATATCAAACCAAAAAACTGAAAATTATATTCACGTATTTCTATAATTGAATTCTTATCCGTACATTTGCAATCCTTTATTTTTGGGTTACTTACATTTAGTTGTTTTTACCCGTGCATAAAGACCTTCTCAGCATTAAAACGTTTTATTTTACAATATGTCTGCAACAAAATCCCCCGCTGCCCAGCGCTTCAATTTCGGAAAAGTTGAACTCTTAGCGGAAACACCCGATTTACCTCGGAATCCAGATTCAATCATTTAAAGACTACTTCCAGTTAGAAACTACGCCGGATAAGCGTAATAACGAAGGATTATTCCGTGTTTTCAAGGAAAACTTTCCTATTACAGATACCCGGAACATCTTCGTTTTAGAATTTCTGGACTATTTTGTTGATCCCCCACGTTACACCATTGATGAGTGTATTGAAAGGGGATTGACCTATGCAGTTCCGTTAAAGGCTAAACTCCGGTTGAGCTGTAATGATGAAGAGCACGTTGATTTTCAAACTATCGTTCAGGATGTGTTCCTCGGAAATATACCCTACATGACCCCACGTGGTACCTTTGTTATCAACGGTGCTGAAAGGGTTGTAGTATCTCAGTTGCACCGTTCTCCCGGTGTATTTTTTGGGCAGTCGGTACATCCGAATGGCACAAGATCCTACTCTGCCCGCGTGATTCCCTTTAAAGGAGCATGGATGGAATTTGCAACCGATATCAATAATGTGATGTATGCGTACATCGATCGTAAAAAGAAATTTCCTGTAACAACCCTGTTACGTTCAATCGGATTTGAAACGGATAAAGACATCCTGGAATTATTCGGAATGGCCGATGAGGTGAAAGTGGATAAAAAAGGCCTGCAGAAATTTTTAGGAAAACGCCTGGCCGCGCGGGTATTGCGTACATGGGTAGAAGATTTTGTGGATGAAGATACCGGTGAAGTAGTAAGTATCGAAAGGAACGAGATCGTGCTGGAAAGAGACACCGTGCTGGATGAAGAGAACATCGACATGATAGTGGAAATGGATGTGAAAAGTGTTTTGTGCAGAAGAAGAAGTGAGCGGAGATTATGCGATCATCTATAACACATTGAACAAGGATACTTCCAACAGTGAGTTGGAAGCAGTACAACATATTTACCGCCAGTTGCGCGGTGCGGATGCGCCGGACAACGAAACAGCACGTGGTATTATTGATAAATTATTCTTTAGCGATAAGCGGTATGATTTGGGAGAAGTAGGCCGTTACAAGATCAACCGCCGCCTGGGTCTTAACTTCCCGATTGAGAAGAAAGTATTGACTAAAGATGATATCATCGCCATCATTAAAACCCTGGTACAACTTACCAATGGTAAAAGCGAAGTGGATGATATTGATCATTTAAGCAACCGCCGCGTTCGTACAGTAGGCGAACAGTTATATGCACAGTTTGGGGTTGGCCTTGCGCGTATGGCCCGTACCATACGGGAACGTATGAACGTAAGGGACAATGAAGTATTTACGCCGGTAGACCTGATCAACGCGAGGACATTGTCTTCCGTTATCAATTCATTCTTCGGTACTTCCCAGTTGTCGCAGTTCCTGGATCAGACAAACCCCTTAAGTGAGATCACGCACAAGCGTCGTATCTCCGCACTCGGGCCCGGTGGCCTGAGCCGTGAGAGGGCTGGTTTCGAGGTTCGTGACGTTCACTATTCTCATTACGGGCGTTTATGTACTATTGAAACACCCGAAGGTCCAAACATTGGATTGATATCTACGCTTTGCGTTCATGCCAAGATCAATGACATGGGCTTTATTGAAACACCCTACCATAAAGTAACGGACGGCAGGGCTGATATGAAGAAAATCACTTTCCTGAGCGCAGAAGAAGAAGATCTTGCAAAGATTGCCCAGGCGAATATTGAAATGGATGAAAAAGGAAATTTCATCGAAGACAGGATCAAGAGCCGCCAGACAGGCGATTTCCCGATCCTTGACAAAGGTGATGTTGAATACATGGATGTGGCGCCCAACCAGATAGTTGGATTAAGTGCTTCCCTGATTCCGTTCCTTGAGCATGATGATGCCAATCGTGCCCTGATGGGTTCCAACATGCAACGCCAGGCAGTACCCCTGATCCGCCTTGAGTCTCCGATCGTTGGTACAGGATTGGAAGGCAAGGCAGCACGCGATGCACGTATCCAGTTACACGCAGAAGGCACTGGTATCGTTGAGTATGTGGATGGTAATGAAATTCATGTTCGTTACAACCGCAGTGAAATGCAGCAACTGGTAAGTTTTGAAGAAGATTTGAAGATATATAAAGTAACCAAGTTTATCCGTACCAACCAGGAAACATGTATCAACCTGCGCCCTGCCGTTGTTAAAGGCCAGAAAGTAGTGGAAGGTGATTTCCTGACAGAAGGTTATGCAACGAAGGGTGGTGAAATGGCTTTAGGACGTAATCTGTGGCCTCGCCATGGAAAGGCTACAACTTTGAAGATGCGATCGTAATCTCTGAAAAGGTGGTCAAGGAAGACCTGTTTACGTCTATCCATATCAGTGAGTTTGAAACAGAAGTAAGAGATACAAAACTGGGTGAAGAAGAACTGACCCCGGATATTCCGAATGTTAGTGAGGAAGCAACAAAGGACCTCGACCAAAACGGTATCATCCGTATTGGTGCACATATCAAGGAAGGCGATATCATTATAGGCAAGATCACCCCGAAAGGCGAAAGTGATCCCACTCCTGAAGAGAAGTTGCTGCGCGCCATCTTTGGCGACAAGGCCGGCGATGCAAAAGATGCGTCCCTCAAAGCACCGAGTGGAACAGAAGGAGTAGTAATCAATAAGAAATTATTCCAACGTGCCAAGAAAGATAAGAATGCGAAGGTTAGGGAAAAGGCAAGCCTTGATAAGATTGAAAAGACCCATGAGAAAAATGAAGGAGATATTTTAGAATTGCTGGTTAGCAAATTAACCACCTTACTAAAAGATAAAGCATCGGTAGGGGTAAGCAATAATTTTGGTGAGATACTGATCGGCAAAGGTGCTAAGTTTAACCAGAAAAATTTATCCAACCTCGATTACCTGAACGTAAATCCGCTGGGATGGACAGGTGATGCAAAGACAGATGACCTCATCAATGTATTGCTGCATAACTACAGCATTAAATTCAACGAAGAGTTAGGCCGTTACAAAAGAGAGAAATTCAATATCAGCATCGGCGATGAATTACCTGCAGGTGTGTTGAAATTAGCAAAAGTTTACTTGGCGGTAAAACGTAAGCTGAAAGTGGGTGATAAAATGGCCGGCCGCCATGGAAACAAAGGAATCGTTGCCAAGATCGTTCGCCAGGAAGATATGCCGTTCCTTGAAGACGGAACACCGGTGGATATTGTATTGAACCCGTTGGGTGTACCAAGTCGTATGAACCTTGGACAGATATACGAAACCGTGTTGGGCTGGGCAGGTGAAAAATTAGGTTTGAAATTCGCCACCCCGATCTTTGACGGTGCAAGTGTTGATGAAATTGCTGAAAGGATCACCGAAGCCGGTTTACCTAAGTTTGGTCATACTTATTTATATGATGGTGAAACAGGCGACCGCTTTGATCAGAAGGCAACCGTGGGTATCATTTATATCATCAAGCTCCATCATATGGTGGATGATAAGATGCATGCACGTTCTATCGGGCCATATAGTTTGATCACGCAGCAACCGCTTGGTGGTAAGGCACAGTTCGGCGGACAGCGTTTTGGTGAAATGGAAGTTTGGGCTCTGGAAGCTTATGGCGCCTCTAACATATTGCAGGAATTGCTGACGCTTAAATCGGATGATATCATCGGAAGGGCGAAAACTTACGAAGCAATTGTAAAAGGTGAAAATATTCCAAGGCCGGGTGTTCCTGAATCCTTTAATGTACTGGTGCATGAGTTGAGGGGATTAGGATTAGACTTAACTTTCGAATAAAGAATATTACTCTGGCTCTCCCTCACCAGGGAGCGTTTGGAGTTAGGGTGCACTACTAAGCGCTAAATAAACAAATACCAACCTTTTTCATTCTTCAGCGGGAAGAATGAAGAAAATGTCAAATCATGATTACAAGGATGTAGAATTAAGATTCGTGGATCAATTCAAAAATGATCATTATCCATTAAAAATTATCAATTAGAAAATATGGCATTCAAAAAAGAAAATCGTCCCAGGTCAACTTTTTCACAGATCACTATTGGTTTGGCTTCTCCCGACAGTATTTTGGAAAAAAGCTTCGGTGAAGTGTTGAAACCTGAGACCATTAACTATCGTACTTACAAACCCGAAAGAGATGGTTTGTTTTGCGAAAGGATTTTTGGCCCGGTAAAAGATTATGAATGCGCCTGTGGAAAATATAAGCGTATCCGTTATAAAGGCATTGTGTGCGACAGGTGCGGTGTGGAAGTAACAGAAAAGAAAGTCCGCCGCGAAAGAATGGGGCACATAAAACTGGTGGTGCCCGTTGTGCATATCTGGTACTTTAAATCATTGCCCAATAAAATTGGTTACCTCCTGGGGATGAGTTCCAAAAAATTGGAAACCATTGTTTATTACGAACGTTTCGTGGTAATCCAGTCTGGTATACGAGCGGACAAAGGGCAAAATTTTGGCGACCTGCTGACCGAAGAAGAATACCTTGATATCCTGGATACATTGCCAAAAGATAACCAGTTCCTTTCTGATGAAGATCCGAATAAGTTCATCGCGAAAATGGGCGCTGAAGCGGTTCATGACCTTTTGCAACGCATTGACCTTGACCAGTTAAGTTTTGATCTTCGTAACTCCGCAGCTACTGAAACATCCCAGCAGCGTAAAGCGGATGCCTTAAAGCGTCTGAGCGTTGTAGAAAGTTTCCGCGATGCCAATACAAGGATCAACAACCGCCCCGAATGGATGGTAATGCAATATATCCCGGTAATACCACCCGAACTTCGTCCATTGGTTCCATTGGATGGCGGCCGTTTTGCATCATCAGATCTGAATGATTTGTATCGCCGTGTGATTATCCGTAATAACCGTTTGAAAAGGTTATTGGAGATCAAGGCCCCCGAAGTGATCTTACGTAATGAAAAACGTATGCTCCAGGAAGCAATTGATTCTTTGTTTGACAACAGTCGTAAATCTAATGCAGTTAAAGCAGAAGGCGGACGTGCGTTGAAATCATTGAGCGATGTATTAAAAGGGAAGCAGGGGCGTTTTCGTCAGAACCTGTTGGGTAAACGTGTGGATTATTCCGGTCGTTCCGTTATCGTGGTAGGCCCGGAATTGAAAATGCATGAATGTGGCCTGCCAAAAGATATGGCGGCTGAATTATTCAAGCCGTTTATCATCCGTAAATTAATTGAAAGAGGTATCGTAAAAACAGTAAAATCCGCCCGTAAACTGGTGGATAAAAAAGAAGCTGTTATCTGGGATATCTTAGAAAATATATTAAAGGGTCACCCGATCATGTTGAACAGGGCCCCAACGCTTCACCGTTTGTCGATACAGGCTTTCCAGCCGAAACTGATCGAAGGTAAGGCGATACAATTGCATCCGTTGGTAACGACTGCGTTCAACGCGGATTGATGGTGACCAGATGGCCGTACATTCCCTTAAGCAATGCTGCCGTATTGGAAGCACAGTTGCTCATGTTATCGTCCATAATATTTTGAACCCGCAGAACGGAATATAACGCTTCCTTCCCAGACATGGTATGGGGATTGTATTATATCACCAAAGGAAAGCGCTCTACTGAAAATGAAAAAGTGAAGGGTGAAGGAAAGCATTTTATTCCGCTGAAGAAGTCATCATTGCCTATAATGAGCAACAGATCGACCTTCATGCACATATTAAAGTGAAGGCACACCATAGGAATGAGGATGGCACCTTGACATACAAACTGATAGAGACCACTGTTGGAAGGGTTTTATTTAACCAGCATGTTCCAAAAACCGTAGGTTTTATAAACGCCTTGTTAACCAAAAAATCTTTAAGGGAGATCATTGGAGACATCATAAAATGGACGAACGTACCCATTACAGCTAAATTTTTGGATGATATCAAAACATTGGGATACCGCATGGCGTTCCGTGGAGGTCTTTCCTTTAACATCAACGACCTGATCATCCCGGATATCAAACAACAACTGATTGACAATGCAACAGTAGAAGTAGATGAAGTTTGGGATAACTACAATATGGGTTTGATCACCAATAATGAACGTTATAACCAAACAGTAGATATCTGGAGCCGTGTGGATACGAGGATCACAGAAACACTGATCCGCGAACTGGCAGCTGATAAACAAGGGTTCAACTCAGTTTATATGATGCTGGATTCAGGTGCACGTGGTAGCAAGCAACAAATCAAACAGCTTGCTGGTATCAGGGGGTTGATGGCAAAGCCACGTAAATCCGGTTCATCAGGTAGTGAGATCATTGAAAACCCGATCTTATCCAATTTTAAAGATGGATTGAATGTATTGGAATATTTTATCTCAACCCATGGTGCCCGTAAAGGCCTTGCAGATACGGCGTTAAAGACCGCGGATGCTGGTTACCTTACCCGTAGGTTGGTGGATGTGGCGCAGGATGTGGTAATTAAAGATGAAGATTGCGGAACATTGCGCGGCATTGCAACATCAGCCCTGAAAGACAATGAAGATATCATTGAAAACCTGGCAGACAGGATAGAAGGGCGTACCTCTTTACACGATGTATTTGACCCGGTAACAGAAACCATATTATTAAAGGCTGGTGAAGAAATTACCCCGGAACTGGCATTGAAAATTGAAGACAGCTCAATTGAAACGGTTGAGATTCGTTCGGTTTTAACCTGCGAAAGCAAACGTGGTGTTTGCGTAAAATGTTATGGTAAGAACCTTGCTACCGGGTACACTGCTCAAAAGGGAGATGCCGTTGGTATCATCGCTGCACAAAGTATCGGTGAGCCCGGAACAGTTGACCCTCCGTACTTTTCACGTGGGTGGTGTGGCAGGTTCTGCTTCGGTAGAATCAACAATGCCTGCCAGGTTTGACGGTACGATCCAGTTCGATGGCTTGCGTACGGTTGCTACCGAAGATGCGGAAGGCAAGAAAGTGAACGTGGTTATTGGCCGTACCGGCGAAGTACGTATCATGGACGTTAAAAATGACCGTTTGCTGACTACCAACAATATTCCTTATGGAGCAACGCTGAATGTAAAAGACGGGCAGAAAGTTAGCAAAGGAGAAGTTATCTGTACATGGGATCCTTTCAATAACGTAATCGTTTCTGAAATTGTCGGTACCATTAAGTTTGAAGCGGTTATTGAAGGTGTTACCGTTCGTGAAGAAGCGGATGAACAAACAGGCCATAAAGAAAAAGTAGTAATCGAAACAAAAGATAAGACCAAACTACCGTCTATTATTATTGAAGGCAAGGAACATAAATCGTATAACCTGCCTGTGGGAAGTCATATTGTTTTGGAGGAAGGTGATACAGTAAGGGCAGGACAGGTATTGGTGAAGATTCCAAGGGTATTAAGTAAACTAAAAGATATTACGGGAGGTTTGCCACGTGTAACGGAATTGTTTGAAGCAAGAAACCCTGGTAACCCGGCTGTAGTTTGTGAAATTGATGGCGTGGTTGCTTTCGGAAATATCAAACGTGGTAACAGGGAGATCATCGTGGAAGCGAAAGATGGTGTGATCAGGAAATACCTGGTACCATTGACCCGCCAGATCCTGGTACAGGATGGCGACTTTGTAAAAGCTGGTGCCGCATTAAGTGACGGGCAAACAGCGCCCGCAGATATTCTTTCTATCAAGGGGCCATTTGCAGTACAGGAGTATGTAGTAAATGAGATCCAGGAAGTTTACCGTTTGCAGGGTGTTCGTATCAACGATAAACATGTTGAGGTGATCGTTCGCCAGATGATGCGTAAAGTAACTATCGAGGATGCGGGTGACACAATATTCCTGGAAGGAGATACGGAGGATAAATTAGACTTTAACACGGAAAATGATAACATCTTTGATAAAAAAGTAGTTACCAATGCTGGTGAAAGCGCTAAATTAAAATCAGGCCAGATAGTTACGCTTCGCGAAGTAAGAGAAGAGAATTCTATTTTAAGAAGAGCGGATAGAAAATTAGTTGAATTCCGGGATGCACAGCCTGCCACGTCTTCGCCATTGTTATTGGGTATTACAAAAGCCTCCCTGGGAACACAAAGCTGGATATCAGCCGCGTCATTCCAGGAAACGACGAAAGTACTTAGCAGTGCGGCTATCAATGGAAAGCTGGACCTGATGTTGGGATTGAAGGAGAATGTGATCACTGGTCATCCGATCCCTGCAGGGACCGGTTTACGTGAGTTCGAAAACATGATCGTAGGAAGCAAGGAAGAATATGAGCTGCTGATGACTACGAAGGAGGCTATGAGTTTTGATGAGGAAGAGTAATCTGGTATTAAGCTGATTTGCCAATGATACAATAAAGGAGCAGGATGAAAGTCTTGCTCCTTTTTTCCTGCTTGACGGTGTGCGTCTGACAGAAAATAACGCAGCCCATTTTTTGCGTGACGCCGTGTTCATACGTGAAGCCCCCATTATTTGGGATCAGGTTTTTGCCACATCACACGCCATGTCCATCACGTGGTTTTCATTTATATATGAAGCACGGCTACCCGGGATAAGCAGATCAATTACAAGAATAACTTTTAACTAAAATCATTTCAATGTATGTAAATCCTTTTTGAAAGGATAACAGGAGTGATCATGGGAAATAAAATGCAAAAATTTTTCCTGGACTATTTTGTGTAACTTATTATAAGTTAATTTGTATTCCTGATAAGCCGCGTACCAATGACAGATTTGGGCAACCCGTTAGTTACCGTAATTATTCCGTTTCTAAACGGAGGCCGCTGGCTGGGCGAAGCCATCGATAGCGTAATCAGTCAAACCTACACCCGGTGGGAGATGGTGCTGATCGATGATGGATCGGATGAAACGCATAGCCTTGTTGCGCAGCGTTATGCTGATTGTTATCCTGGAAAGATTTCCTATATCGATCACCCCGGGCACGTAAACCGGGGCGTAACTGTTTCCCGCAACGCGGGCATCCGTTTGGCAAAGGGGTCGTATATCGCTTTTCTTGATGCGGATGATTGCTGGTTGCCACAAAAACTTCAACACCAGCTTGAAATATTTGAGCTTCAATCCGAAGCCGGAATGATATGTGAAGCTTCTAAATTTTGGTACAGTTGGGACAAGCCTCATCTTGAAGATTTGATCATTCAAATCGGATCCCAACCCGATAAACTCTATTTCCTACTGAATTGATATATAATTTATACCCGCTTGGAAAGGGGCGCCGCCATGCCCTACAGGAATCATCCTTACTAGAGAGGCCTTTGACCGGTCCGGGGTTTTGAAGAATCCTTTACAGGGGAATACCAGCTTTATGAAGACCAGGCATTTCTCTTTAAAATTTATTTGCGTGAAAAAGTGTATGTCTCCGGCACTGCGAATAATTTATACCGCAAAAGGCCAGGCTCCTTAACAGAAGCTGCAAATGATGAACAACATTACTACATGGTAAGGCGATTTTTTCTTGACTGGGCTACGGCATATCTACAGCGCCATGGCATAAAAAATATTGAAATAGAAAATATGATTGAGCGGGCCAGGTCAATACCGGGATTGTAACCGGTTCATTAGCCCGGGATCAAACTGTAGTTTTTGTTTGTTTTTAAAAAAAGAAGTAACAGCAGTATGAATACGCCGCATCCCAATCCAAGAACGGGTGCGGAAACAATGCCGAGGCTCCATCCCGTTACATAGGACCCTGCCACATCACACAGGTTGATAAAAGCGAGGTACGCCGTAAATTGTGATCCCTCTACCTTTTCCAGGCACAGGCCCATCAGTATTGGAAAGATCGTTACACTTAACAGCGGATCGGCAAGGTTCCACAGTATGAGGGCGGAACCGGAATAGAAATCGTAATGCCACAACCGCGAAGTGCCGTTGAGTATGATCAGGAAGAGCGACACACCCCACATTACTTTTACCTGCATTGATTTTGCACCCATTTTATCCGAGGTAATCCCGGCAACTATAATCGCTATAAAAGTAATAACGCTTCCCCAGCCTCCCTGGAGCATCGATACAGATTTGTCCGGCCACTTAAGCACATTTATAAGGTGAAAAGTATATGAGCGGATAAATACACTTGAACAAAAATATACTGCGGCAACAACGACGATATAGTGCAGGCTCTTTTGATTGGTAATGCCGGTATATATTCTTTTAAACAATAATTTAAGGTCCGGATTTCCATTGTCTCCCACTAAATGTTTTCTTTTTGTTCCCGGTAACGGCAGATACGAATCCAGCCGGTCTAGTTTTGTAAAAAAGAACAGACCTGAAAAGAAGAACAGCATGACCGTCTGGATGATTGCCGCGCTTCGAAAACTATATTCATGAAGTACATAAGAAAGAACTGCAGAACCAAAGGCCACCCCAATCAATAAGCCGCCCCGCATGGCACCATTAAGTTTTCCTCTTTCATCGGGCGGGGCGATCGAGATTGCCATCGCATCTACACTGGCCACCTGTATGGAAGCAAAAATGCTATGAATGAAGAATACAAAACTCAGCAGCGGAATTTCATAAAGGGGATCTTTTACTGTAAGTAAACCAAGAGAAGCAACAACCGCTATCAATTGGGAAAGCACTACCCAATGTTTACGGTGCCCGATCCTGGAATATTGAAACCGGTCGATAAGCGGACCCCATACAAATTGAAGCGTCCATGGTAAACCTACCATAGCAATAAAAGTGCCTACCCGCTGAGGTTCCACCTGTTGGCCAAGCAGGTAATTAGCGATGGCGGTAAGCGCAAATCCAGCTGGTATACCTTGCATGATATATAGGTAAAAGAAAGTGACATACCTTAACATGGGGCTTTCATTCAAAACAGGCAATCGCATAAGCGGGGTAAGAAATTTAATAATGAACAAATACAATAGCTAAGTGGGCAAGGGTTCCTGAGAAAAGCCTGTTCTTTTTTGATCTGGCAAAGGCCGGATAAATTTCGTTTCCGCGGAGAACGATGTCTGCGAACCGATAATCAACACATTTTTTATAATAGGGTTTTTTTATGGTAATGGACTAATTTCAAAACAATAAATTAATAAAAAAGTTTATAGGATACGATGTTACTTTTTTAAATATATTGGCCTGGAACTGGACCCTGCAGATGTTCCAACAGTTCGGCCGTGGCAAATGGCAATTTACATACGGATCACGGGGCTACGGCAACTACATACGGGTGTAAGGTCATTAAGAAATGTTTTCATAATACGGGCCATTAATAGCCGTTTCAGCTTTGCAGCACATGCGGGTACGGGGAACAATTATTTGCCTCAATAGTTATCTAAATTAAGTACTTTAGACACCAGCTTTAAAACTTGAATGCGATGAAAAATAACACCGGCCTCTTTACCATTTTGTTTATTTTTTTGTTTCCCCTTTGCACCTTATCACAGGATAGGCACCAGTTAACTTTCCAGAATCCCCTGGATGTGCGGCTGGCAGATCCGTACGTGTTGTATGAGGATAGTATGGGATATTTTATGTACGGCACCGGGGGTGGTGCCAGCAACGGCTTCTCTACCTACTCTTCTAAGGATTTGGTAAATTGGAAAAATGAAGGACAAGTGTATTTTGGCAATAATGAAAACGGGTGGGGTAACGGCGACTATTGGGCTCCTGAAGTTTACAAGGTGAAGGGGAAATATTATATGTTTTACAGCGCACAGTGGAAGGTTAACCCAACCCATGAACTGGAAAATTTCCGTATTGGAGTAGCCGTAGCAGATAAGCCTACCGGTCCGTTTACGGATATAAACGAGGTGCCTGTTTTCGATCCCGGTTACCCCATTATAGACGCCAATGTTTTGTTTGATAACGGAAAAGCTTACCTTTATTACTCAAGATGCTGCTATAAACATTCGGTAAAAAGCGATGTGGCAGATTGGGCTAAAAAAAAAGGGCTTGTTTAAAGAGATCGAGGAAAGTTGGGTTTACGGTATTGAACTGAAGCCCGATTTCACCGGCACCATTGGAAAGCCAAAAATGTTACTTCGGCCCCCAACCAGTATGAAGGACAGGCAGGCAGAATGGGAAAGCCGTTCTGTAACATCTAAAGAGGTAAACCGCCGCTGGACAGAAGGCTCCGTCGCTTTTAAAAAAGATAGTGTTTATTACCTGATGTATTCCGCTAATTACTTTGGCGGCAAGAATTATGCGGTTGGCTATGCAACATCCGGCAGTCCTCTTGGGCCATTTAAAAAAGCAGCCAATAATCCCGTATTGCAAAAAAATACCGGCTCCGGGGGAAATGTAACCGGCACCGGGCACAATAGTGTTACCTATTCACCCGACGGTAAAGAAATGTTTTGTGTTTATCACGGTCGGACAACAGAAACAGGAGACGAGCGCGTAGTATTTATAGACCGGATGAAAATCCTGGAAAATGGGCAATTAATTGTATCAGGCCCTAAAACCAGCCCCCAGGCCGTTCCTTCCGGGACCAGGTAAATTTGCTTATTATTTCGCAGCATCTTATCATTACAAGGCGGATAGCAGCCCCCTTAAATATAACCTTTCATCCAACGATAGCCAGGCCACGTTGATCAGCAATTAAATAATCTGACATGGACATAAACTGGTATAATCTATCTATCGAAGAAGCAATTCAAAAAGCCGGAAGTAATCTGAATGGCCTCGATGACGCTGCCGTGAAGGAGAAGTTATCAGCGCACGGGCGCAACGAATTAAAAGGCAAAAAGAAAATTAGCCCGGCGGTCATTTTCCTGCACCAGTTTTTCGACGTGATGATATTAGTGCTGGGTGTTGCTGCTGTTATCTCCTGGTTCATTGGTGAATTATCGGACACCATTGTGATCGTTATCATCATTTTATTGAATGCCGTCATTGGCTTTATCCAGGAATACCGGGCGGAGAAAGCCATTGAAGCATTGCAGCAAATGGCCGCTCCGAGCTCCCGCGTATTGAGAAATGGTGAGCCGGCAGACATTGAAGCTATTGATATTGTACCCGGGGATATTATATTACTGGAAGCCGGCAATACAGTTCCTGCAGATATGCGCCTGGTCGAAAGCGAAACCTTAAAAGTAAGCGAAGCAAGTCTTACCGGTGAATCCAATCCTATCGATAAGAAGACAGATCAACTGGAAGCAAAAGAGTTACAAGTGGGCGACAGGGTAAATATGGTGTTTAGGGGCACCCAAATAAGTGGTGGGCACGGGAAGGGCCTTGTGGTAGCAACCGGCATGCAGACAGAATTGGGGAACATAGCCGGAATGCTGGATAAGGGAGAAAGTGACACACCGTTAAAAAAACGCCTCGCACAATTTAGCAGGAAACTCACTGTCATCATCATTCTCTTGTGTGTGCTGTTTTTTGTGATCGGGTACCTGCGGGGAGAAGATGTGAATCGTATCCTGCTTACGGCTATTTCTCTTGCAGTTGCCGCTATACCCGAGGCCTTGCCGGCTGTAGTAACGATT
Organism: Ferruginibacter sp.; assembly: GCA_037719925.1. GTDB lineage: Bacteria > Bacteroidota > Bacteroidia > Chitinophagales > Chitinophagaceae > Ferruginibacter. The sequence continues at coordinate 2,268 of JBBJMD010000056.1, read as the reverse complement.
TCACTTGCTTTGGGTGCTAAACGCCTGATGAAAAGCCAGGTGCTTATAAGAAAGCTATATGCCGTGGAAACGCTGGGCTCGGTCACTTATATCTGCACAGATAAAACAGGCACCCTAACCAAAAATGAAATGGTGGTGCAGCAAATTTGGGTGCACGACGACAATAAAAATAAAGAGCTGCTGCAGGCCATGAGCCTTAATCATGATGTAAAAGAAAAAGAGGGCAGGTTTACCGGCGACCCGACAGAAGTCGCGATGGTAATATATGCAAAGAAGCAGGAGCATTTAAAGCGGGTAAAAGAAATTCCTTTCGACGCCGATCGAAAGGCGATGACCACGATTCATGAAAGAGGGGGTAAGTTTTGGGCCATTACAAAAGGGGCGGCAGAGGTGATCAATGAAATGAACAGGGATGCCGGTATAAAAGAGCAGATTAAAGCCCAGGAGGAAAAAATGGCCGGCGAGGGAATGCGCGTGATAGGCTTTGCCGGGAAAGAACTAGAGGAGCTACCGGCTGAAATAACTCCTGGAAGCATCGAAAATGATATGCATTTTATTGGGTTGGCTGGTTTGATAGATCCACCGAGGGAGGAGGCAAAAGAAGCCATTGCTCAATGCAAGGCTGCAGGCATAGTTCCGGTAATGATAACAGGTGATCACAGGCTTACAGCAGCGTCTATTGCCCGTCAGCTGGGTATCATCGATACACAAGACCAGCAGGTAATTACTGGACAGGAATTGCAGGAAAAAGGCGATGAGCAATTAAAACAGGATGTGGAAAATATCAGGGTGTACGCCAGGGTATCACCGGAGCAAAAACTGAAGATCGTTGAAGCACTTCAGGAGAAAAAACAATTTGTATCAATGACGGGCGATGGCGTAAATGATGCGCCTTCTTTAAAAAAGGCGAATATCGGCATTGCCATGGGTATCACCGGAACAGATGTTACAAAAGAGGCAGCACATATGATCTTACTGGATGATAATTTTGCTACGATTGTAAAGGCCGTTAAAGAAGGACGCCGGGTTTATGATAATATCCGCAAGTTTATAAAATACATTCTTACTGGTAATACAGCCGAGATATGGACCATATTCCTGGCTCCATTGATAGGCCTGCCCATCCCTTTATTGCCGGTGCATATATTATGGGTGAACCTCGTAACTGATGGATTGCCCGCACTGGCACTGGCTGCAGAACAGGGAGAAAAGCACAGCATGAACATACCACCGCGTAAGCCCGGGGAGAGTGTTTTCGCCAACGGCCTGGGTTTCCATATTCTTTGGGTGGGTATTTTTATTGGCTTGATTTCGCTCGGCACGCAGTGGTTTGCCATTAAAGCAGGAGATACGCATTGGCAAACCATGGTATTTACTATCCTGTGTTTTTGCCAGCTATGGCACGTAATCGCGATACGCAGCGAAACAGTCTCCTTATTTAAACTAGGCCTTTAGCAATACGCCCCTGTTGCTCGCCGTAACAGGCACCGTATTATTGCAATTAGCTGTAATTTATGTTCCCTTTCTTAATAAATTTTTTCATACACAACCATTAACAGGAACAGAATTATTGATAACCTTCAGTGCTTCATCCGTAGTATTTATAGCGGTAGAAATTGAAAAAGCTATCAAAAGATCGGCGCGCTCAAAAAGGGTTCGTGAGCCGCTTCCGCAAACATAAACGCAACCTGCTGGGATGTTTAGTCAAATAGAGCCTGGTATGAAGCAGATGGAAGGCATCAGTCAGCGTAAGATTGGTTTGGCCAAGCAAGTTACCACGATGTTAAGTACGAACATTATTCTACCGGAAATATCCTGATCTATTCTAGCTAATTCCCTTGCATCCACGAAGGGCGGAGAACCGGCGGTAAGTGGCCATACCAGTTACTGAAGGAGGATCGTATTAGCCAGCGTCATTACCGCACATGCTGTAATACAGGCTTCCGGCCGCGCAAAAGCAGTCAAAAAAAATAAATGTCAATACCCTTTGTATATTAAATGGATCAAACTACAAAGTAGATGGGATAGGTTCCTACCCGGTCGCCCATTCAGGATTGCTTTTCACGGTTACCCAAAGGCAAAGAATATACGTGTCAAAAGTAAATGAACACGGAAATAAGTAGGTAACAAAAGCCGGTAGTTATTTACCGGCCTTTGTATGATGATTCACCTGTTATAATGAATTTGTATTATACTTTTGGAAGTTTATATCCATTGTGATATTCTTTCATCAGGTACTCCTTATTAATAGACCCCTCGCTAAATTCC
>JBBJMD010000208.1:0-6578 GCA_037719925.1 Ferruginibacter sp. | reverse complement strand
CGATGATAGATAAAAAAAGCCAGGTAAGCGTCTTCGCTTTTCCCGGTTTATAAAAATGCAGTAAAACAAATAAGATAAGGCACATTCCGATATAGAAATGTTCCTCAGCCGCCAGCGACCAGGTATGGTACCATAAAACCCCGGTATAATTTTGAACATGGAATATTTGCCCAAGCAATTGTATTTGATGCTGCAAAGACGATAAGTACAGTTCCTTGTTTTTATAAACGGAAATAAGGATGAACAGGTAGTAAAGTGGGTATATTTTAAGCGCTCTCCTGACAAAAAAACGAACAAAGTTGATACTGCCCGTCTTGTAATATTCTGTCATTAAAATATTCGTTATTAAAAAACTACTTAAAACAAAAAACAGGTGGACACCAGCCCAGCCGATCTGCCATAATAAATTGGTGGGCTGGAATGAATGGCGGCACAATGTTAAGAAAATAGCTATGCTCCTTAAACAATCAAATCCAATGATGCGCCCTGTGTGTGGGCGATAATGCCGGTTACCCTCTCGTTCCATTCAAAAAAAATCTATATTGTGAACAGTGCTGCGCTAAAGATAAAAAAGTAAAGCCATGTTTTGTAGCCGGGTGTTCCTGGCAGGGATTTATGAACAATTACATTCTTAATTAACCAAACCGTTTCAATTCTACCGTATTAACTTTATACAGTAAAATGCAGCGCGCAGTTATTCGCCTCCGTATTTTAAATAAAAGGAGAGCTTTGAATCTTATATTGTAAGTAGACTGAAAATATTATTTTGCCCACATTTAATCAATGATCTCCATACAAAATATAACCATACTCGTTCCGCTTTTCAATGAAGAACATAGTATTACCCGTTTGATAGAAAGGCTGGATAAATTGGTTGCTCAATCTGCGGAGCAGATCCATATATTATTTGTTGATGATGGTAGCATTGACAATACGCCAGTTTTACTGGAAAAGAATATTGAAGGAAAAACAAATTACTCAGCCCTTTTTCTATCGCGGAATTTCGGGCATGCACCTGCTTTAACTGCGGGTTTGCACGAGGCTGCGCATTCTCAAACAGATGCCGTATTTATCATAGATGGCGACCTGCAGGATCCGCCGGAGCTTTTACCTTCCTTTCTTGCAAAAATGAAGGAAGGGTATGATGTGGTCTACGGTGTTCGCAAAAACAGGAAGGAAGGTATAGTAAAACGGCTTTGTTACCTGATATATTACAGGCTCCAGCATCGTTTCGTAAATGTCCACATGCCGCTTGATGCGGGGGATTTTTCATTGCTAAGTAAAAGAGTCGTAACACTAATAAACAGGCTGCCTGAAGAAAGCAGGTATATGAGAGGATTGAGAAGTTGGGTTGGTTTTAAACAGGCCGGCATACCGTATGAGCGGGATGAAAGAATGCAGGGATCATCGAAATACAGCCCGGGTGCTTTCATCAAACTCGCATTTAACGGCCTGTTTAATTTTAGCGAACTTCCTGTCCGGTTTATTGTAACAACGGTATGATTTCCATAGGGTTCTCGCTGGTTTACCTGGGCATTACGGTCTATAAAAAACTGGTATGGAACCGTACCGGAAGGATTTACGGCATTGATCTTTGCCATCGTTTTATTCAGCGGTGTGCAGTTACTCTCACTTGGAATTATCGGCCAGTATGTGAACCGTATATTTTTCCAGGTAAAACAGCGCCCGCTTTTTATAGTAAAATCAAGGATCACCAACGGTAAGCAAGCAGATGGATAAATCATATGTTCAGCAATATGGCCGCTTAGAAACCAGCCATTGCGGTTTATCATCCGCCGGAAGATACTCTTACAATTACTCCGGAAAATTGCTTTCCTGGACAAACCCACGTTAAAAATTTTGAATGTCGGCGCGGCGTCCGGCGGCTCTTCCGAATGGTTGTCAGCGTTGGGCAAAGTTGTATCGATGGAAAACGATCCTTGTTTTTACAATATTTGCGCAACCGTCAGGTTGAGGCGATCGATGGGTCCATTACAAATATTCCGCTGGAGAATGATTGCTTCGACCTCGTTTGCGCATTTGATGTGATCGAACATGTTGCGGACGACCGGAAGGCTATGGAAGAGTTGCTGCGTGTGTGCCGGCCGGGTGGCACCATTTGTATCACTGTGCCAGCCTTTCAATCGCTTTGGAGCCATCATGATGTAATAAACGGCCATAAACGACGGTATAAAAAAAAGCAGTTGCAAAATTTGGTGAAGCAGCAAACTGCCGCTACTGTTTATATTTCTTATTTCAATAGTATTTTATTTCTTCCGATTCTTGGTTTTAGAAAACTGCAGGCATTCATGCCCGGTAGCAGAAAAGGGAAGGATTCGGATTTCTCCTATTTCAAAAAAAATAAGCTTATCAATAAAATATTAAAGGCAATATTCGGAATGGAACTTTTTTTATTAAGATCGGTAAAGCTTCCGTTTGGTGTTTCGTTAATGATGTTTTTGCGGAAAAGCGCGAACCCCGAAAATGGACCACATGAAAAAAAAGCCAATGCCTGACAGCGTAATTACCGAAATATACCATGCGAACCTGATCAATCCAGGTTGATAGCTAAATACAACTGAATGTTTTCCGGCCGGAACATTTACCGCCATAAAACTTATGTTGGCTCTCAGGAGAGAGGCTTCAGTTCCATCAACGAAAACTTTCCATCCGGGATAACTATTTTGCAACAGCACGAGCAACCGTGCAGTAGTAGCTTCAACCGCGCAATCAAGCCGGTTAGCGGATAATTTTTTAATAGAAATAGTGTCTGAATTGAAACGAACACCTGCACCCGGTACCGGCCCAGATGAAAGGATCGCGAACGAAGCCTTGTTTACAACATTTATTTTGGCAGTATCCCTTAGCTGGAAAATCGTATCAGCGAAATAAAGCGGGGGGTTGTTAAAAACAGGATCTCTAAAAGTTGATGCGTAAAATTTTTCCTGCAGGGATAAATTTCCAGGTGTAATAAAGTAATCATTTCTCCCGATCCTTTTTACAAAAGGTAATTTACTTCCGATGGTATTATTGGTGTCAAAGGAATGCAGCGAGTTTTGCCTGATACTTGCATTACCGGGCAAAGGGAACCTTACCGGGTTGCGGTCAATAAATAATTCAGTTGAGCTAAAATCAGCTGATCCTATAACAGTGATGGGTATATTCAGTTGGGTGGCAAAAAACAGGTCGGTTACTGAAAGTATCAGTATATAAACTCGTGCCTTTGTAGCTGAAATAAAATAGTACAAACAACCTGTAACCGTAATGATAAAAGGCAATTGTATTAAAAACCGTTGCCGGAATCCAAGCGATGCCACAATGGTTTTGAGCTGACTGGTTTCCAGGTTCGCAGGGATTAAAGTTCCGCCAGTAAATAAAATAATGCACACGCTTATTAGAAGGATGCTGACACCGGTTCCCAAAATTATTTTCTTCAGGCGTTCACCGCACTCTTTTTTTTCGATCCACCTGTGGAGCCCGGCCCCGGCTATCAACAACAGGAAAATGACACCGAAAAACCGGAACAGGGCCGGGTGACGGAATGTGTTCATCAGCGGAAGGACATAGTAAGCCAGTGTTCTTAAAAAAAAATAGCTTCCCCATGCCATGCCAAATAATATAAATGCAGTGATGAGAAAAAACCGGGTTTCCCTGCTATTTCTAATGGCCTTATTACTAAGCGCATAAATTAAAAATATCAGGGGCACGATACCGGTATAAATATTTCGCATCAGCACATCCGTATTAAAAAAGGAACTTGCGGAAGTAGTACTGAATGGGCTTATCAGAGAGAACATACAAGAAGGGGGGAGGGAATTTTCCAGCACAAATTCGAGGCCCTGTTTTTTTCCCCTTTCAATAAATTCTAAATGGTTAATAAAAGAAATAATAGCCGGTAAACTAAGCAGGAAAAAAGCCAGGGAAAGTATCCCTAACGGTATGGCTAATTTTTTTGAAAATTCCTTTTTGTTGGGAGATGTGAAAAAGGCAAACATTAAAAAAGCTGCTAAAAGGTAAAGCGTGATAATAAATAAACCCGGGTACCCGCCGGTAAAAAAAAGGTATAAAAAAAATCCGGTTAGAAGGGCATTGGTTGCCTGTTTTTTAAATTGAAGCAGGCGTTTGAAAAATAGAAAGATAAAGGGGATATAGCAAGCGGAACTAATACAGGTTGAAAATTGCACACTGTCGATCATCGGGCCGCTGAATTCATAGGCAAACCCGGTAAGTACTGCCGGGAATTTGTTCCAGCCCTGTTCCCTCCCTAAATAATAAAAACCAATGCCGCCTGCTGCGAAGTAAAAAAGTAATTCATACTGAAAAGCAGCCAGGCTGTAGTTTGTAGCAAAACCAAACATCCATATTACCGGGTTCCATGCACCGCTCTGCATATCAGCATGTAAAGGATATCCCATATTTATAAATGGGGTCCATAGCGGCAACTCATGGTTTTTCAATGCATCGCTAATCAATGTTCTTACAGGGTAGTAATACGTTAAGGCATCGTTCTTAAGCGTAAAAAGCTGGAAAGTGATGGGCCAAAAGAATATGCAGGTTAAGAGAGGGAATAGGATAAAAGGATTGGAGACTATTTTCTTTAACATACTGCATGTATATTTATTGACCGCTCAATAACTGCATTGATTTAAGATGGTGTTGCACTTGTATGTTTATTTGTTAGCCCGGCCTAACGGGTTATGAAAATAATTTATTTGATTGACGATCTTAAGTTAATCAGGTAATCATTAGGAGGCTTGAAAATCAATAGCCATCAATTGTAATATGCATACTGTTTTTTTAGCATAAAAATTCAGGGAACATTTTAAACTTTAATTTGACGGCCAGGAACTTTTTTTCGGTAACAGGGCCATGTAACTTAGTCAAAAAAAATTACCTGAAAGCGAGTCCCCTGTTCACGTATTTGCCAATCATATCAAATTCAATATTTACCAGGTCGCCTTTGCGCACAGATTGCATATTCGTATGTTGGTAAGTGTAAGGGATTATTGCCACAGTAAAACCTCTCTCTGTTACATTAAAGATTGTAAGGCTGATTCCGTTCAGGCAAATGGAACCTTTTTCCATGACAAGTGCTGCAAACCTCGGATCGAAATGAAATGTATATTCCCAGCTCCCTCCTTTATCAAACAATTCAATGCAGGTTGCCGTGGTATCAACGTGGCCCTGCACAAGGTGGCCGTCCAACCGCCCATTCATTTGCAGGCATCTTTCCATATTTACCATGGTGTTTTTTTGCCAGCTGCCTATATTCGTTTTTTTTAATGTTTCCTCAATGGCGGTTACACGGTGCCCGCCATGGCTGATTTCCTCCACTGTAAGGCAGACTCCATCATGGGCCACACTTTGATCAATGGAAAATTCTCCGGAAAGAGGGGATGTTATCCAAAATGTTTTATTCGTACCTGAGAGAATGACCTCGTTTATAATAGCTTTTTCTTCGATTATACCTGTAAACATCCGGCAAATTTACTTTTTTTACAATTTGGATTTTGAGTTTTAAATATTTCTGTTATCTTTGCGCTTCTAAAAAAACGACCAAGGAGGTATATCAATATGTTAATTATCGATTCCAAAGATTGCGAAAATATAGACAAGGCTTTAAAAAAATACAAAAAGAAGTTTGAAAAGAGCCGGGTTTTATTGCAGCTAAGAGAAAGGCAGTCTTTCACTAAACCGTCAATCAAACGCCGTACACAGGTGTTGAAAGCAGTTTACAAGCAGAACATAGCAAGTGGTAAAATAGACGTTTAATTATTTACCGCTGTCTTAATATTTTAAACTGGTAACTGGTTACACTGTAACTTTGGTTACCGGTTTTTTTATGATCCTGACTCATCTACAACTCATACAAGCGTTCCTGGATCACCTTAAATTTCAAAAGAGGTACTCACAAAATACGGTCATTGTTTATAAGGACGACCTGTTGGCTTTTTTTGAATACCTCGAATTCCAGTACCCCGAAACTCCCATTGCCGAAATCCGCCCTGCTTTTATCCGTAGCTGGCTAGCTAAACTCCGGGAGTCTGGGAAAGGAATCAAAGAACTTGGAAATAAATCCGAGAGAAAGTCTGCAAAGAGATCCACGTCAACCCTTCCTGCAACGGAACCACTTGATTCTAAATCCATTAACCGCAATATTTCTTCCTTAAAATCTTTTTTTAAATACCAGTTAAAGCAGGGCACTTTACCCACAAGCCCTATGGCCACCATTATCTCACCTAAGGTAAAAAAAAGGCTACCCCAGTTTGTGGCGGAGGAAGGCATCAGTACTTTATTTAATTATGTAGATTTTCCGGAAAATTGGGAGGGCCGTACACACCTGTTGTTATTGCAATTATTGTATAACACCGGGATGAGGCGCGCAGAACTGATCAGCCTGAAAGAGGCCCATATCGATAAAGGTAATTGCAATATAAAAGTTTTAGGGAAAGGGAATAAAGAAAGGATTTTGCCGGTAAAGAGGCAATTGATGGAGATGGTACTTCAGTATATGGAATTAAAGAGGGTAGAATTTGAACAATTTAACGGCGAATTTCTTTTGATCAATAAAAAAGGGA
>JBBJMD010000207.1:0-6610 GCA_037719925.1 Ferruginibacter sp. | reverse complement strand
AAGCTATAGTGTGTGGAAATGAAAGAGCAAGTTCCCTGAATTGATCGCATGTCATGGTTATTTCCTCCGCTGTTTTAAGTCTTGTGCAGGACGACTTAAAGCATAATTGATAGCAGGACTACGTCCGTCAATATTGTTATACAAGTTCCAATTCAAACAAGTATAGGCATATTACAAGTTGACTTAACAGCGCGGGCGCAGTTAATAAAGGCTTGTTCCGGCGGCTCCTGCCTTGGTTCTGCATTGTCTGGCCTGCAGATGTACAAACCCCGTTAACCGTGGAATTCCTGCCCCTTTCCGTATGTATGTAGTCACAAAGCTAAATTAAAAGACACAGTTTCTGGTATTTAAAAAACTATTGCTGCTGTTTGTTACTGTCTATGAAGTAGTTCCTTGAAAGGACAGTTAGGTTTAAAATTTATCGGTAACATTGGAATGGAAATTGAAAAGAGTTATTTATAATTTATCTTCTATGGTCTATTCTGAATTACCTGAATTTAGTCCTCGTACTTATAGGACAACTCAAAAGAAGCATATTTCCATTATAACACCTGATAAAATATTGCTGAATGAGAAACTGATGCTTGGTTTAATGTTTACTGGTATTGCAATGGTCTTAATTACCTGGGCAGTTAGAAAAAGATAGTAAACAGTTTTAAATATAAGATTTTGACCTCCGTCTTTCTAAAGTGTTCCGCCAGGACAACTACAAAGGCAAATGAAAGTCAGATAGTTTGGTATTTAATAATCAACTGTTAAGGTCTTTTCCTCCGTTTATTATTTGAACGGTAGCTCTTAAAATTCCAGATTAAATATAGCTTTTTATTGACATCCTTTCAAATATATAAAGATAACGTATCGATTCTGCAACAATAGCGTTACCTGCCGAAGCAACAACAAGAGTCCAGGTGAGTTTGGTTGTAGTCTTCAGCTAAGTACATACAAATTCCTATTACTTATTTCATTTGTTTGTTAATCAACTCACCCGGCACTTCAACCATAATCAATGTTTGACTCATACTTTTTTCCGAAGCCTATCCTACAATTTGCATAATCATCCCCCTAAAGATATTTATCCTCGTGCAATAAAAATATTATACTTCGTGGCTTGCTGGTAAAGCTTGTATGCATGCCCCCGCACTAAAGAGAGAAATCCAACCTCTTATTACAATACAATAGTCAATAGTGATTTTTCCTTTTTCCTAATCCTTCCGACTGGTTACTCTTATACGTCTTTTTGAAAATATTCAAAAAAGGCCTTTACGAATGCCAACAAACTATGGATTTATTAATAACTGGATTAATTTCTTTGGCAAATAAAGAATTTTTGTATATTGCTTTTAAAAGCTCGCAGAAGGCAGGAAAACTCATCTCCGGCAGTGGGCTTTTAAAGTGATTTATCTTATTTTTTAATTAAATACACAAGCTAAACTTTTCTTGCAATGAATTATTCTATAATTGACCGCCGTCGTTTTTTGAAAGGAGCAACGGCTACCCTGGCCCTGACAGCGCTGGAAGCAAATGGTATGAACCTAATGACACCTGCCATGCCAATGTCGGTCGCCCTGATTGGTACAGGTTGGTACGGGAAAAGCGACTTGTTCCGCTTAATCCAGGTAGCGCCCGTGGAAGTGGTGGCCCTCTGCGACGTGGACAAAAACCAGCTCGAAGGTGCTGCTAAACTGGTAAGCCAACGGCAGAAGTCGAAAAAGACACCCAAACTCTACGGCGACTATCGCAAGATGCTGGCCGAAAATAAGCCCGATATTGTCCTCATCGGCACCCCTGATTACTGGCACGCGTTGCAAACCATTGATGCAATAAAAGCCGGAGCGCACGTATACGTGCAAAAACCCATTAGTGTAGATGTAATCGAAGGCGAAGCCATGATAGCTGCCGCGCGCAAGTATAATAAGGTAGTGCAGGTGGGCACCCAACGTAAAAGTACCCCCCATTTAATTGATGCCAAAAAGAATATAGTAGATGCTGGCCTGCTTGGCAAAGTATCGCACGTAGAGATGTGCTGCTATATTCACATGCGCGCCAATGGTAATCCTCCGGTGCAGCCTGTACCGGCATTTTTGGATTACGAGATGTGGACGGGACCAGCTCCCTTGCGCCCTTACGACGGGTTACCCCACGTACGTTGGTGGCGAACTTTTATGGAATACGGCAATGGTATTATGGGCGATATGTGTATTCACATGTTCGATACCGTCCGTTGGATGCTCAAGTTGGGCTGGCCTAAGCGCATCAGTTCTACCGGTGGTATTTATGTGCAGAAGGAGGGCAAGTCCAATATAGCCGATACCCAATCCGCGATTTTTGAGTACGACGGTTTAAACTGCGTCTGGCAACACCGTAGCTGGGGCACGCCGGCTAATCCTGAATATCCCTGGTCTTTCATCTTATACGGCGATAAAGGTACCCTGTTTGCCTCCACCATGCAGTGTGATTTTGTTCCCGTTGATGAAAAAAGCGGAAGCAAGATTCACAAAGACGTGGTGTATGAAAAAGAAAAATATCCGGAAGATTTGACCGAACCTACTGATCCCAAAATAGAATTAAATGCTGCCCCTGCCACCCGATTGCACATGCTGGACTTTCTGTCCGCCATTGAAAAAGGAGGCCGGCCGATAGCCGATATTGAGGAAGGGCATATTTCTACGGCGAGTTGCATTCTGGCTAATATGTCAATGAAGTTGGGTCGGCCCCTGATATACGACCCGCAAAAGCGGCAGATTGTAAATGATACAGAGGCCAACACCTTGCTGCAGCGTCCGTATCGCTCCCCCTATACCCATCCTGATCCGACCCGGGTATAAACCCTGCTTTTTTACAGTTATTAGTGCAATGTCATTAACTTAAGAATTAAGAAGAAAATGTTCAATTCTCAACTTTCAATGTTTAATCTCAATGAAAGCAATCCTTTTTGCGGCAGTATAGTTGAATATTGAGTATGTGCTTGTTTATTGAATAAAAAAATATGAATAGACTTGCTTAAGTTAATGACATTGGTTCCCAGTGCATATAATAGTTCAACAAAACGGAGTATCATGTTTAAGCAGGTTTCCCATATGTGCTTGTTTGGTGCCGGCCTTTTTGGTTTGTTATGCTTTGTTAATCCGGGTAACGGAAATAATCCGGAGGATGGGCCTTCACCGGCCCGCACCCCAACTGAAGAATTAGCCACTTTTCAGATTGAGCCAGGCTTGCAAATTCAGTTAGTGGCTTCAGAGCCCATGGTACAGGATCCGGTCATAACTACTTTTGATGCGGATGGCCGGCTCTGGGTGGTGGAGATGCGCGGTTTCATGACTACTATTGATGGAACCAGCGAGAAAGACAAGGTGGGTCGGGTATCGGTGTTGGAGGATACGAATGGCGATGGCCGGATGGATGTGAGTACTGTTTACCTCGATAGCCTGGTGATGCCCCGAGCCATTGCCCTGGTTCCGGGCGGGGCATTAGTAGCGGAAAATGGCTCCTTATGGCTAACGCAGGATTTAAATAATGATTTAAAGGCCGATACCAAAATACTGGTAGATTCGGCTTATGCAGGCAGTCCGTTGCCGGAACACTCCGGCAACGGACTGTGGCGGGGTATGGATAATTGGTATTATAATGCCAAATCCCGGTTCAGGTATCGGCTGGAGAATGGAAAGTGGCGGCGGGATAGTACGGAGTTCCGGGGGCAATGGGGAATCTGCCACGATGACGAAGGCCGTTTAATTTACAATTATAATTGGTCGCAGCTTCACGCCGATTTGGTACCGCCCAATTATCTTTCCCGCAACAAAAATCATACGCCAACCACAGGCATTGATCATGGTCTGACCGTTGATCGCCGGATATACCCTATCCGTCCTAATCCGGCAGTAAACCGGGGATATATTCCTGGCACATTAGACAAGGAAGGGCGTTTACTCGAATTTACGGCGGCCTGCTCTCCGCTTTTTTACCGGGGAACGGCCTTACCTCAGGAATACTATGGCAATGTGTTCGTCTGTGAACCCTCCGGAAATTTGGTTAAACGTAACATAGTAGAGGAAAATGGATTATTGCTCTCCGCTTACGACCCCCATCCGGGCAAGGAATTTCTGGCTTCCACAGACGAACGGTTCCGACCGGTTCATTTATCATCCGGACCGGATGGAGGGCTTTATGTGACGGATATGTACCGGGGATTGGTGCAGCACGCAGCGTATATTACGCCTTATTTGAGGGACCAAACGATTAATCGGAAACTGGTGCAACCCATTCACCGGGGACGAATCTGGCGGATTGTGCCGGAAAATTGGGAGCCATCGAAGCCAAAAAAACTTTCTAATGCCTCTTCTGAGGAATTAGCAGACTACTTATCGCACCCCAACGGTTGGCACCGGGATATGGCGCAACGTTTACTGGTGGAGCGTAACGACAGGAATATAGGGTCGGCATTAACCGACCTGGCTTTGAAGGGGAAAAATAACCTGGGCAGATTCCAGGCTTTATGGACGTTGCAAGGATTAAAACTGGCTGAGCCGGATTTGCTTTTTAAGCTGGTATCTGATCAAAATCCACTGGTCCGAACCACTGCCTTAAGACTACTGGAGCCTTTCGCAAGGAAGGATAAGAATGTTCGGGTAAAGTTGGAACAGGAGTTAATGCAGGAATGGCAAAATGCACCTGTCAAACAAATATTGCAAATAGCGCTCACAGCCCAGGTGCTGGATCCTAAAGTATCAGATCAATTGTTAGCCGGCATTACCGAACGGTATGGCAGTCTTCCATTAATCCGGGATGCCGTCCTAAGCAGTCTTCAAGACCGGGAGTTCGTCTTTTTGCAACACTTGTGGAAAGCTCCCGAATGGCAAAAGCGTGAACCAGCCAAGGAAATTTTCCTCGAAATGCTGGCTACTGCTATTATCCGGAAAAAAAATCCTATAGAACTTACTACCCTGTTAGCGATGTTGGATGGAAAAAAAGAACAACTATATTGGCGGCAAAAGGCGGTACTCACTGGTCTTTCAATGGGAGGAGGTACTAATAAATCAAAGCCTGTCCGGCTATCAGCAGCACCGGCTATATTAACAAAATCGGCCGGTAAGATAGGGGCAAGTCATCTGGTGGCATTAACTTCTTTATTTGAATGGCCTGGTCACACTGCGGGCAAAACTATAGTGACACAAAAAAGTTTATTAAACGAAGAACAGCAACAACTATTTGCATCGGGCCGGCAGCATTATCTTACTACCTGTTCCGGATGCCACGGCACTGATGGGGCCGGAATGAAAAGGTTTGCGCCGCCCCTTATTGGCTCAGACTGGGTTCTGGGAGATGAGAAACGCTTAACCCTGATTGTCTTGCATGGCATGGAGGGGCCGGTAAAAGTAGCAGGCAAGGTATACGATGCCCCGGAAATCCTGCCCGTAATGCCTGCTCATTCCACGATGGATGATGCTGCTATTACCGCTATTTTAACTTACATCCGTAATGAATGGGGTAACAACGCCGGTCCCATAGACAAACGTACGGTGGGCACAACCCGGAATACTTCCCAAGGCAGAGTGGTGCCCTGGAAAGCTGGAGAACTAAAAAAATATGTGTCGGAGACGAAGGCTCCCGAAAGCAAATAAATTTGTTAGAATTAGATATTTTGTTGGCAAAGAAAGGATTGACCTCGTAAAAGATGCGTTAAGAAATGCAGCCCCGACCCTAATTGGAGTTGAGAGAATGAAATAACATCAGCTTTCTAAGTTCTTGGACGTATTGTAACTCCCTTTAGGGTCAGGGCTTTCATTGTAGCCTGAGCTATTAATTTTTAGCCTGATTAGACAACATCCTTTTTCCTTCCCTTTTAATAGAAGGTGGCTGAAAGCCGGATGAGGTTGGATCTTAATTTCTGTTTCTTTTTTATTAAGAAAAAAGAAAAATAAAACATGGTCAAATTCAGCAATAAAAGGAATTTTTGAAGTAACTATCTAATCGCATAAATTATTATGAGTATAACTATATTAATGAGAACAAAACCATCCTTCCGTGACGAATCCAGCTATTAATCAAACCATGATGATTGACCGGCGTGGCTTTTTGAATAAAGCTACCATAGGAGCAATGGCGCTGTCTTTACCTAAAATGCCGGCTTTCTTAAAAGAAATGCCGATGGGGATCGTGGTGCATTCTTACGGTCTCCGTTGGAACTCAAAGGTACAGAGCCAAAAGTACCCCGGGTTTACCGATGCCTTGGATCTAATGAAGCATTGCTACCAGATCGGTGCAGGGGGAGTGCAGGTGGTAGTAAAAGACTGGACAAGCGACTTCGCCAAAAAAGTACGGAGCCAGCGCGAGAAGTTAGGGCTGTATTTAGAAGGCTCCATTGGTGTACCGAATAACACAGCAGATGTGCCCCGCTTTGAGCAGGAAGTTAAAAATTCCAAAGAAGCCGGCATGCAGGTATTAAGAACCGTTTGCTCCGGCGGGCGTCGCTACGAAACCTACCATTCAACGGAAACGTTTCAGCAACTTCAGAAAAATGCCTTAGCTTCTTTGCAATTAGCCGAACCAATTTTGAGCAACCATAAAATGAAACTGGCGGTCGAAAATCATAAAGACTGGCGGGCGCTGGAAT
>JBBJMD010000206.1:0-6680 GCA_037719925.1 Ferruginibacter sp. | reverse complement strand
GATATTCCATTTCTCGGTGAGATACCGATCGTACAATCTATCCGGGAGGGCGGCGACAGCGGGATCCCTATCATGGCCGGTTCGGAAATACTCACCAAAAAAGCTTTTATTGATTTTGCAGGAAACGCGGTACGCGGCATTGCAATGAGAAATGCAGACCTCGCACCCACAGAAATTCAGCCAGTCACCGAAATGGCCTGATTGGATGGTTCTTCCGGAGCAATATATCCTGCCTCTTGCTAAATTCAATCCGGGTTAACAGTAAAAGAAAAATGGGGATACCGGCCAGTAATTAACTTTAGAAAATTATTTAAAATCAACCGGCAATATGATAAAATATTTGTTTACCATTGGTTTAACCCTTTCTATAATTTTATTGTCCTGCAAAACGCCCAAAACAACCCAGGCCATTATATTACCGGGGTTTGATAAACAGGGCCACCGGGGATGCCGGGGGCTTATGCCGGAGAATACCATCCCGGCAATGTTGAAGGCTATCGACCTGGGTGTGACGACCCTTGAAATGGATGTCGTTTTTACAAAAGATAAAGTAGCGATACTTTCTCACGAGCCTTATTACAATGCTGACATTACTACTACGCCTGCGGGCAAACCCCTTGAAGAGAAAGACGGAAAGAATTTAAATATCTACCAGATGAATTTTGAAGAAACCCGGCGATACGACGTTGGGCTTAAAAATCATCCGCGTTTCTCTCGGCAACAAAAAATAAAATCTACCAAACCCTCACTGGCTTCCCTGATTGATAGTGTTGAATTATACCTGGATGTCCATGACTTCCCAAAAGTTGATTATAATATCGAGACAAAAACCAGTCCTGCAACCGATAATATTTATCATCCTGCCCCTGAAGAATTTGTAGAAGAGCTGATGAAAGTGATAAAAAACAAAGCTATTGAAGGAAGGGTTATTATTCAGTCATTTGATTTCAGAACACTACAGGTGCTACATAAGAACTACCCTGCGGTAAGAACGGCCATGCTGATCGAGGAATATGATAAAAGAACGCTGGATGAGCAATTGACGGCCCTTGGTTTTGAACCAACAATTTATAGCCCCGCTCATTTACTGGTAAACAAGGCCCTCATCGATGCTTGCCATCAAAAAAAGATCAGGATTATTCCCTGGACCGTAAATGACAAACCCACCATTGACAATTTACGGCAATCGGGCGTAGACGGGATCATCACGGATTACCCGGATTTGTTTGGTAAATAAGAACCCTTCGTTAAACTAAAATGTTTGGTTTTTCTCAATAAGTTTTAACACCGGATCATCAGCATCTGTAAACTCTCCCGGCAGATAAAATATGTCCCATCAATTTTCCTTAGAATATGCCCGGCAACTTGACAGCCAGGACCCCCTGCATCATTACAGGGAACAATTCTATGCACCCTACCTCCATGGAAAACGCACCGCGTACTTTTTGGGTAATTCTTTGGGCCTGCAGCCCAAAACAACACAGGAGGAGGTTATGAAAATACTCCAGGCCTGGGCTAACTTCGGGGTAGAAGGGTTTTTCCTTGGCCATGACCCCTGGCTGAAATTTCACCAGCAGATTACGCCCTTACTAACTGAAATCATAGGCGCCAAACAGGAAGAGATCGTTATCATGAATCACCTGACTGTAAACCTTCATTTACTGATGATTTCTTTTTACAGGCCCACTCAATCAAGATACAAGATCATTTGTGAAGCAAAGGCATTTCCGTCTGACCAGTACGCCTTTCAATCACAGGCCAGGTTACATGGTTTTGATCCTCTTGAATCTATCATTGAAGTGCAACCTAAAGCCGGTACGGAAATAATCTCAGCTGAAGATATTCTCGCCACCATAGAAGAACACGGTGATTCGGTGGCTTTGGTTTTATTCAGCGGGGTGAACTATTATACGGGCCAGGTATTTGACATCCGCTCAATTACGGCAGCGGCACATAAAAAAGGCGCCATTGCAGGATTCGACCTGGCACATGCCGCGGGCAATATCAGCTTGCAATTACATGATTGGGAAGTTGATTTTGCCGCCTGGTGCAATTATAAATATTTGAACAGCGGGCCAGGTACAATTGCAGGGGCTTTTATCCATGAACGCCACCTTAGCGAGGGGCACTTACCCCGGCTGGAAGGATGGTGGGGGAATAATGTGTCCAATCGTTTTAATATGAAACAAAATTTTACGCCTTCGCCTACTGCCGAAAGCTGGAGCATGAGTACCACGCCGGTTATGTTACTGGCAGCGCATAAGGCTTCACTGGAAATATTTGCGAGGGCAGGCTTCAGTAATTTACTGGAAAAATCTAAGGCATTGAGCGGGTATTTATTCTTTGTGCTTAATCATATCAACCAGCCAGACGAAAAATTTACCATCATCACCCCCGATACTGACCAAAGAGGTTGCCAGGTTTCTATTTCCGTTCACCATAATGCCAAAGCGATATTTGACACGTTAATGCCCCTGGGTATTTTTGCAGACTGGAGAGAACCCAATGTTATCCGCGTGGCGCCCGTGCCGCTTTATAATAGTTTTGAAGAGGTTTTTGTATTTGCTGATACTTTGCAGCAGCTGCTAGGTCCGTAGTAGGCAGGTTCGCCACCCTGTTGAAGATACTTCTGGAAAGATCTGCTTCATAAAAGATACAGCATACTTCCATCCTGTATAGTTTACCTCGCACGACTATTGAGTAAGAATAAGCTCAAATGAACATCACCACTAAGGCCTTTAAATATATTTGCCGTGCTATTTCATCACGAGAGAACAACTAATTGAACAGGTACAAATAAATAGAACCTAGCTCTGTGTTGGATTAGATACCGACCTTGCCCGGATACCGGTGCATCTGCAATCGCACCCGGATGCTGTATTTGAATTTAATAAACAGATCATTGATGCCACCAGGGATCTATGCGTAAGTTATAAGATCAATACTGCTTTCTACGAAGCCATGGGATTGAAAGGATGGGAGGCCATGCAAAAAACAGTCGACTACATACCCACGGAACATTTTACTATTGCTGACGCAAAACGCGGGGATATCGGTAATACGTCTTCCCAATATGCCAAAGCTTTTTTCGAGGTTTTGGATTTTGTGCAATACCGTGGCCCCTTACATAGGAGAAAACGTAAGGCCTTTTTTAGAATACGAGCATAAATGGGCGATCGTTTTGGGACTTACCAGCAATAAAGGAGCCGACGATTTTCAAAAACTATTCGTACACAACCAACCCGGTGGGCGGTTGGCACATTTGCCTCCTATCAATGAGCCTTACAAAGAAGCATTTTTGTACGAGCGGGTAATTGAAAAAATTGCCAGTTGGGGAACGATCAATAACCTGATGTTTGTAACGGGGGCCACTAAGTCTGCAGATTTTGAAGTAATAAGAAACATAGTTCCGGATCATTTTTTACTTGTTCCGGGAGTTGGTTTCCAGGGCGGCAGTTTGCAGGAGGCCTCAAAGTACGGACTGAATAATGATGCCGGGCTGTTGGTAAATGTGAGCCGTGCGATTATCTATGCAAGCGAAAATGAAGATTTTGCTATAGAAGCAAGGGCTATTGCAGCCCAGTATCAACAGGAGATGAGTGGGTTCCTGTGATTATTTATAATTCCCCTAAAAAAGATACCGCGGTAAAGTGATATACCAACCGGGCTTAGGTTCCCCATTTTATTTTACCTGCAGATATGTGAAGATCAATTACCCTTTTTAATTCCGCAGGTTTTGCCGTGCCGATCAATAACAGGCTGCCATCCTTAAAATCTAATTGCAACCCCTCTCTGCCCGAAGCGGTAGTGTTTATGGCTCGGTTATTTTTTTGAGATCCTACCCTGATGCCCCAGCCACCATACTCATAAAAAGAGTTGTATTCCCGCATATAAGCATCGCTCAGCTCGCTCCATTCAATCAACGTTGATTTTAATTGAAAAGGATAAAACCGGTACCGGATGCCCTCGTCGGTAACGGATGTAGTCAATTTTATAGCAAAAAGAAAAGCCAGCAATAACAGTGTTAAAAATTGTAATAAAAACAATATAATATTCGAAGCAGGCCTGTTACCAAAAGGAATTCCCAGGATGACCTGTTGAATAATGGCATATAAAAATAAAAAGTTTAAAGCGATGACGGCGGCCCAGGCCCACCAGAGCCGGAACCCCTGCGTTTCTTTGAATTCTGCTGTATTCATTCTAATTTCATATAACTGCAGGCAAAGCCGCTACCAGGTTGTATAGCTTACAGAATACTACTGTTGCTTAGTTCAGGTATAAGATCATCCCCGCGCCTTGCCATCATTTTTATTCCTTCTTTTTTCCAGGCTTTCCTTTTATAAAACTACCCTCAGGAACGGTATACCAGGGCATAATTTCGGCCGTGATTAACCCCGCTGCAACCGCCGGGTCCGTAAGCAGGTACTGCTCTGCCTCTTCTCTTGTGGCACAATCGAATATAAAAATACCTCTCCAATGGTTATCATTTTTTCCAAAAGGCCCGGCAACTTTAATATTCCATGCATGGATAATTTTAATATTGCTATATGTTTTGAAATAAAAGTACTTTCGAGGCAGAATCGGCGTCCGTATTGGGACCGGTCTTTAATAACACAAACCAATACTGGTGGACCTTCGGTAAGTTAGATGTATCCTGGCCCTGGCCTAAGGCACCAAAGCCCGTACATAACCAGGCCACAAGGTAAATAATGATATATTTCATAGGCTCCTATTTTTATTGAGAATACTTTTTGTTGATCAATTCAACAACATTACGCCACAAATGCCAGATGCTTATATTTGTACCGCTGCCAATGTCTGCTACTAGTGAAATTTCAGTAATTTAACTGGATAAAGTTTCGGCAAAGGCAATCCGAATGATTATTCCAGTCCGGCGATCACCAGCCTTTCGCTGCGATGAATAGAATAAACGGTACGTTTTAATTAACATATTAATAAAACTTTTAAAAAATCTCCTTCATGCTTTCGCCGGCCGGCGGAAAAATAATGGAGGCTTCCATTTTATGGCCGCTAAAACAGATAATTTTCAATCGCCCGACTATTTTAACGTCGATGAGTTATTGACAGAAGAGCACAAACTGATCCGGGAAAGTGTGCGTAGTTATGTAAAAAAAGAAATTTCACCGATCATCGAAGAGTATGCGCAACGTGCAGAATTCCCCCGGCAGATCATTCAGCAACTGGGTGATATGGGATGTTTTGGGCCTACTATACCTGAACAGTATGGCGGAGGAGGATTAGATTATATCAGTTACGGGTTAATGATGCAGGAACTGGAAAGGGGCGATGGCGGGTGCGGTCTACGGCGAGCGTCCAGGGCAGCCTCGTGATGTTCCCCATCTATCAATATGGGAACGAGGACCAGCGCAATAAATATTTACCCAAATTGGCAAGCGGTGAATGGCTCGGATGCTTTGGCTTAACGGAACCCAATCATGGAAGCGATCCCAGTGGTATGCTCACCAATATTAAAGATGCAGGCGACCACGTTATTTTGAACGGTGCGAAACTGTGGATTAGCAATGCACCCTTTGCGCAGGTTGCAGTAGTATGGGCTAAAGACGAATCGGGAGTTGTCCGCGGACTGATTGTGGAAAGAGGTATGGAAGGATTCAGCACTCCAACCACGCATGGCAAATGGAGCTTGCGCGCAAGCGCAACAGGTGAATTGGTTTTTGACAATGTAAGGATACCGAAGGAAAATATCTTACCCAATGTTCAAGGGTTGAAAGGACCGCTGGGTTGCCTTACGAAAGCACGTTATGGTATTGCCTGGGGCGCAATCGGCGCAGCAATGGATTGTTATGATACCGCTTTAAGGTATTCAAAAGAAAGAATCCAGTTTGGCAAACCGATCGGGGGATTTCAATTGCAACAAAAAAAACTGGCAGAAATGGTTACTGAAATTACCAAGGCTCAATTAATGAACTGGCGCCTGGGTGTATTGATGAACGAAAAAAAAGTGACACCACAGCAAGTGAGCATGGCAAAACGCAATGCCTGTGAAGTAGCTACTAATATTGCCAGGAACGCCCGCCAGATGCTTGGCGGGATGGGCATTACCGGCGAATACCCCATTATGCGCCACATGATGAACCTGGAAAGTGTGATCACTTACGAAGGAGCACATGATGTGCATTTATTGATAACAGGGATGGATGTTACCGGGTTGAATGCGTTTAAGTAAGCCGCCTCCCCTCTCTTTAACCGGGGTAAAAATGGAGGAACATAAGGTGGTAATTAGGGTACAACAATAAATAAATTCCTCCCTCCATCGCTCGTCGAATATTTTTATTCCGGGAGGTGCCGTAAAAATTTTTAATACTCCATACTATGAACACTTCTGTAAATCCGCTTACACAGGCCACAACCCTCGATGGCCCGGGGATAATCAAAGTTATATCGGTGATCGGGTCTGGTACTATGGGCAATGGTATTGCGCATCTATTTGCCCAGGCGGGTTATAAAGTGAACCTGGTGGATATCAATTCTGCGCAGTTAGAAAAGGCGGTTGCTACTATCGGAAAAAACTTAGACAGGCAGATAGCCAGGGGTACTTTAGATGAAAGGCAAAAAGAATCGGCCATTAATAACCTTACCACCTTCACCAGCCTTGCTGAAGGCGTACAAACTGCGGACCTGGTGATAGAAGCCGCCAC
>JBBJMD010000205.1:0-6750 GCA_037719925.1 Ferruginibacter sp. | reverse complement strand
GCTTTGCCCCCTACTTTAATTGCTACGACATGCATGAACCATTCTTATAATACTTATGTCCAACAACCTTCCCGATATAATTATTCAACAGATAAAACAGGATGGGCCCATATCGTTTCACGATTTTATGGAGCATTCACTATACCATCCCGGGCTTGGATATTATAATTGTGAGAAAGAACAGATAGGGAAAAACGGGGATTTTTTTACAAGCTCGAGTCTTACGCCCGCTTTCGGTGCGATGATCGGAAAGCAGATCCAACAAATGTGGGATATATGCGGGGAAAAAGTTTTTACAATTGTGGAATATGGTGCCGGCACGGGTTTACTCTGTTACGATATCCTGAATTATTTTAAAAATTTTAGTAATTATTACGACCATCTCAATTATTACATTATAGAAAAAAGCCCCGTAATGATTGAACGGCAAAAAAAACTTTTAAAAGAAAAAGTAAGCTGGTTCAACGCTGCAAAGGAATTTGGTGAAATCACCGGTTGCATACTATCGAATGAATTGTTAGATAATTTTGCCGTTCACCGGGTAGTAATGCAAAATGAACTAATGGAAATTTTTGTTGATTACAAGGATAATTTTGTAGAAGTATTAAGGCCCGCTGGTGAAAGTTTAACACAATACCTGGCCGAACTCGGGGTCCGATTGCCCGCTGGTTTTAAAACAGAAATAAACCTTGAAGCCATCGAATGGCTAATTGAAATTGCTTCGTTTTTAAAAAAAGGCTATATCCTTACCATAGATTACGGGTCAGTTTCAGCTGAAATATATGGCCCCCGCAAGAGTGAGGGTTCGCTAAGGTGTTTTACCAAGCATACTATTAACCATGATCTGTATAGTGATATAGGCAACCAGGATATTACTTCGCATGTAAATTTTTCGGCGTTGTGCCACTACGGCTTGAAGCATGGCATAGCAAATAATGGTTTAACAGACCAGGCGCATTTCCTGCTGGCACTTGGCTTTAAAGAATGGCTTAGGAAAACGTTGTCATCTGAACCTGATATTATAGCGATGGCGAGAAAAGAATCATTTCTCACCAACCTTTTACTTGTAGAGATGGGAAATAAATTTAAGGTGCTTATTCAACGAAAAGGGTTACCCGAACATTCCCTTTTGGGAACCACACATACTGACCCCCGGCTTCAGGATACCTGCAAGGCTTTGTAAAAATCCACACCACATTCAACATCGGTAACAAAAAAACCGGCGTTAACCGGTTCTTCTTAAATCATTTTGGGGGTGTCACTTATTTGGATGGATCCAATACGACCTTAACACATCCATCTTCCTTATTTTTAAAAATATCATAAGCGTGGGAAACGGAAGTTAAGGGCAGGCGATGTGTAATAATATCATCCAGTTTAACTTTACCATTTACTACATATTCCAGCAATTTGTCAATATGTTTTTGTGCGGGTGCCTGGCCTCCTTTCATTATTATTCCTTTGTCGAAAAATTGTCCGATTGGAAAGTTGTCATAGGTTGTAGGATAAACGCCAAGTACGGAAACAGTGCCTCCCCGGCGAACTGCGCTCATACAAGCTTCCAATACTTTAACTGAACCTTTCTCCAGGTTGATAACAGATTTAACCCTATCGAGCAGGTTACGTTCAGGCTCAAAACCAACGGCTTCCACACAAAGGTCAGCCCCCCTGCCACTTGTCATGGCCCGCACCTGCTCAACTACCTCCTTGGCATCTTTATCCCAAAATATAGTTTCACATCCTGAAGCTTCTTTTGCCTTTTCTAACCGGTATTGAATGGTGTCGATAACAACTACCCTTCCGGCATTTTTTAGCCAGGCGCTTTTTGCCGCCATTATACCAACGGGCCCGGCTCCAAAAATGGCTACTGTTTCTCCACCTTTGAGATCTCCCCAATCAATTCCAGTATAGCCTGTCGGAAAAATATCTGTCAAAAACAATACTTGTTCATCCGTTAAATGGTCCGGAACTTTTCGTGGTCCTACATCAGCATAAGGTACCCTTACATATTCTGCCTGGCCTCCATCATACCCGCCATAAAGATCTGTATATCCAAAAAGCGCCCCTCCTTTTTGTGTAAGTATTCCGCCTTCAGGGCCATAATTCTCCGGGTTGCTATTTTCGCAATGCCCCGGAAGATCGTGGTTACAGAAAAAACACCCACCGCATGCAATGGGAAAAGGAACAACCACGCGATCGCCCCGCTGGAGATTCTTAACCATACTTCCTGTTTCTTCCACAATTCCCATAAATTCATGACCCAGCACCATTGGCCTCGGTTGTGGAATACCGCCTGAATAAATATGTAAATCAGATCCACAAATTGCAGTGGCCGTAACTTTTAAAATAATGTCGGTTTGATCCTTTATGGTAGGATCATCTACGGTGTCACAGGTCACTTTACCCGATCCGTGAATTACTGCTGCTTTCATAATTATAATTTATTTTAGTTATTCGATTGTTGTTCGGTTTCATTCTTTGGCGCCTGCTGGTTATGTACTTTTTCCGCCACCATTGCATCAGGCAGGATATTGCTCATCGCAACCTGAATTTTATTAGCTAACCCGGAAATCACCATGTCGTCATCATTCATCAGCGCATTATAGCCATCTTTTGCTACCTCAGCAGGATCCGCAAGTTTACCATCCTGTACATTTTTAGCGTTCAGCATGTCCGCTTTGTTAAAAAAATCAGTTGCGGTTGCACCCGGTAGCAAAGAAGTGATGGTTACCCCACTGTCTTTTACTTCATTACGGATCGCTTCCGTAAAGGAGTGTACAAACGCTTTGGTACCATGGTATACGGACTGAAGAGGGCCCGGTATTTTACTGGCTACAGAGGCCACGTTTAAAATCTTACCAGATTTACGTGCTATCATATCTCTCAAAAAAAGTTTGGTAAGGGCAACGAGGCTGGTAATATTCAACTGGATTATATCCATTTCCTTTTCGAGATCCGTGTCAATAAATTCACCGTACTGTCCCTGGCCTGCGTTGTTCACAAGTATATCAATCTGCAGGCCTTTTGCAATTACCTGGTCATATATTTCAAACGGTGCTTTTTTATCAAATAAGTCCCTGGACAAGGTCACTACTTCAATGTTATACGCCGCCTGCAAATCCCTCGTGGTCTTATTAAGCTCTTCCTGGTTGCGGGCTACAATGAGTAAATTATAACCATCTTTCGCCAGCAGCTTAGCAAGTTCATAGCCAATGCCGCTGGTACCTCCTGTTACAAGCGCATACTGTTCTTTTTTAGTCATGATAAAGTTTTGTAAGTTTAAATGACGATTATTAACGATTATATCTAGGTTTAAAAATGGTGCCATAAAAAAAGTGTAAGGATAATTTTGCCCCTGTGGCATAAAATCAGCATGTAAAATATTAGTGGGGATGAAAGCGTACAAACCTTGCTCACCAATACATCAATTAGATCGTGCTGATTAAAAATGAAATTGATTAATGGCCGGAGTTACCGGATTTTACCGCTATAAAATTTGGAAATAGCAATGATACAGGGGATGGCGATTATTCCATGCATAGCCTGAATAGACAGGTTAGCATTTATGGCATGTATTTTTAAAGTTCAGCACAAACAATAAATGATGGCAAAAGAAAAAAAATCAACGGTAGAAGTAAAAAAAATGGCGGACCGTGCCGGGGCGATTTTATTAAAAATAAGAGTACCGTGGCGGTTGCGGAAAGTGTAACCTCAGGAAATATCCAGGTTATATTTTCCCTGGCTAAAAATACTACGATATTCTTCCAGGGTGACATTACAGCTTATAACCTGGGCCAGAAATGCCGGCATTTGCTGGTAGAGCCCACGGAAGCCACTGATAATGATTGTATTTCCAAAAAAGTAGCGGACCAGATGGCCAGGGAGGTATGTTCTTTATTTTCCGCGACCTATGGTAAAGGTATTACAGGGTATGCAAGCCCGCTTCCCGAAAAAATAAATTGACCAACTTTTTGCCCATATTGCCATCGCCCGGAACGGTAAAGTAATTTCTTAAATCAAAATAAATGCACCGCATGGCTCACCGCATGATGTGCAGGTAATTTATACTTCGAAAACGATCGAATTGTTCTTAGCTATGCTTCATTGACCACGGAAATACAGAAATAAGGAAGAACTACTTGTAAAATGGATGGTACTTTTACAGTCATTTATGAATCCTCGTAGTCGCCGTGAAGTTTACTCATTCTTGTTTTTGTAGACGAATATTTATTATTCTTAAAAAAATAAACTATGCCTCCAATAGTCGCAACGATGAATATGATTTTCCTTAACATAAAAAGTTTTTTTTATAAAATACCAATGCCATACCAAAGTTTTAAAATCTTGTTTAATTACACAATTTTTGCCCGGTACCCTTCTTGTTGGCAATTGATCAAAGATGAAATGCCTTCCGTTATACATCCCGATAAAAGTTGTGTGAAGATTTTTCCGAACTTATAAACCGGTTCTAATCAGGCATGACTATTCCATGAAGTTGAATTATTAAAATTATTTTATGAATGACAATAAAAACATCCGGGATAATCGCGATAGCGCTAAAATTGATTTAAATGATGCATCTGAGGTTGCATATGTCCAACAGCAATTCCCCCGGCTAAACCGCGAGCAGGTACTGGAGCTATTAAAACCAAAGGGCCGTCGAGGGAAGCAGTGTTGAAATACCTGGAAGATCAGAATTAATAATTCATTTAATTCAATGCTTCGAAATGGCTTCTTCTCCTGGCAGGTTCATGAAATTCCAACCTCTGGCGATGCTTCCATTATTTGGTCGTTGGAAGGACAGCATAATTTCTTCACGGATTAGTTGTCTTGCTTCGGTCAGTTCCATTGTTGTAGGTTTTTGTACGTTCCTAGACGTGTGTTACATTCCTGTTATTTGGGGTAAATTATTCCATTAACTTTCCCTGGCAATGAGCCGGAAAAATCTTCCTTCAACACGGTACCGTATCGTAATCTACAAAGTTTAATTTACGGGGGATGTATCTAAGCCTTCAATCAGCCCATTTAAATAAACACGGTTCCCTTCTTTTAACTGAAGTGTTTGCCCATCCTTTGTTTTCACCAAACCAGTTGTGGTAACGATGGTTCCGTTTTTCAATTTCATATCGCCTTTCATTCTGCCGGCCTTATTATTTTGAACAAAGATCATTTGGCGGGCCTGCATAGAAAAATAATCCTTCATCGTTGTTTCCCGGGCGGCGGGTATTGTATCCGGAGAGCTGGGCTCAGTGGGTGAAATGG
Organism: Ferruginibacter sp.; assembly: GCA_037719925.1. Taxonomy (GTDB): domain Bacteria; phylum Bacteroidota; class Bacteroidia; order Chitinophagales; family Chitinophagaceae; genus Ferruginibacter. The sequence continues at coordinate 1,488 of JBBJMD010000205.1, read as the reverse complement.
CTTGCCCCTTTGCCACCAGTGCCGCGGAGAAAATGGTAATGATTATTATTAAGTGCTTCATACTGGTATTTTTATTAAATTCCTGATCTTATTTGTGCTAAGCATCGTGACTGGTAAAGCCTTTCCCTATACCAAAAATTACCAATAAAAACCCCGCCATTGGATTGACCTTTTCCTCAGAAAAATATATTTCCGCGTATAAGCATTTAGAAACGGCGGCGGCTGAAGCGGGTAGGCAACACCGGGAAAGTTCTGATGAATAATGATTGGTGACTTCCCAAAGGCCTTTTACACTTTTTTTCCCTGCTTACGAAGAACTGCCCCGTAGCTTATTTGGATAACAACTAAAATACATTGACAGTAATGTCAATAAATTTATTGTTACCGACGCATGGGATTGGGAAACATATCCATTGCTGTACCTCAAAGTTTTATGCTGAAGTCCCCTTGGTTGATGTATAAGGCTTTAAGCGTTTATTTATCTTCCTTTAATGTTGATAAAAAGCTGACCACGTCCCTGATCTCTTTCCTGGAAAGTATATTTTTCATTACCGGCATACTGGAGGCTGCATTTGTTCTCTTTACAACCTGGTCTTTAGGAAATGCCTGCTTCGGCTCATTCCCGGATTTAATTGAAAGGCTGGCAGTGTTTTCGTCTTCAAGGATACCGGAAACCGTTTTGCCGTTTTTTAATTCAATAGTTACGAACCCAAAACCAGGAGCCAGCCGGGCACTTGGATTTATGAGCGATTCGAGTATCAACTGGCGGGTAAGCCTTGTTGCCACACCGTTTAAACGGGGACCAGCATTCCCTCCCATATCATCATAAGAGTGGCAGCGGAGGCACTGTGCGGACTCACTCCGGTAAAAGATACTCCTGCCACGTTCCGCATCGCCCCCAAATAAACTCACAGCATAAGCAGCAGTTGTAGTATCAGGCGACAAGCCGGCAGTAATCCTTTTATACTTCTCCGTGAGTTCGGGAGTTTGGGAAGTTTCGACAGCTTCCGCCAGCTCAAGCTGGATATCCGCCGGGAGTTTCCCAACTGCCATTTGTTTCAACAATACATCAAAAACCGGCATCGTGTTTTTAACCGGCAATTTCCCAAGTGTTAATAATGCAGCCTGTTTTTCTTCCGTCGTTTTTGTATTGATCACATTCGACAACAAAGAGACCATCAGGTCAGTCGGGATGTTCATTTTAGCAAGCAGATTAAGACCAGCTATGCGTACCGTTTTATCTTTATCGGCAATCGCCTGCTTTATCGCTTCCCCTATCTGATCGTATTGCATGATCGCCAGGGCTTTGATAGCTTCTTCTCTAACGGAAGCTTCCCTGTCGGTCTTTAAAAGCGCGAGTAAAGGTGTTGCGCCCTGTATAATACCCAGTTTGCTGATAGCTTTCACTGCACTGATCCTCACAACTACATCTTTATTGTTCAGCATTTTCAGGAAGGCTTCTCCTGCTTTGCTTTTTACATCAGCAGG
>JBBJMD010000204.1:0-6816 GCA_037719925.1 Ferruginibacter sp. | reverse complement strand
CCATGGGGAATTGCCTTTGACAAATGGGGACAGGTGTTCTATGCGGAAACTTCAAGTCCTGATGTGAGTTGGATGATGCCGGGAACAGTAAAACCAAGGTATGGCGAGTACACGCCCAAATCAGCGAATTTAATTGAAGAAGCACACCGGGTACGTCCCACATCGGGCCTGGAATTTCTCTCCAGCAGGCACTTTCCGGATGAAGTGCAGGGTGATATGCTGATAAATAATACGATCGGTTTTTTAGGAACCAAACAGCATACTATAACAGATGATGGCACCGGGTACAAGAGTCATCACCGGCAGGATCTTTTACAGTCGTCGGATCCAAATTTCCGGCCGGTAGATATTGAGTTTGCGCCCGATGGGTCTCTTTACCTGGCAGACTGGCATAATGTATTGATCGGCCACATGCAACACAACGCGAGGGACCCCTTAAGAGACCACCACCATGGGCGGATATACCGCATTACATATCCATCGCGGCCGCTGGTAGCACCGGCACGCGTATCCGGCGCAAGTATCACTGAATTATTGGACAACCTTAAACTTCCGGAATACAGAACGCGCTACCGGAGCCGGAGAGAGATCCGGGCGCACAAGGCTTCGGAAGTATTGCCGGCATTAAAAATATGGATGGAGCAACTGGATAAAAACGCAGGCAATTATGAGCTGTATTTATTGGAAGCATTATGGGTTACCTGGGGAGTAAATAAGGTGGATCAAACACTGCTGGGCGCGTTACTGCATGCCAAAGATTACCGCGTAAGAGCAGCGGCGGTGGAAGTGGTCCGCTTCACCGGGCACCAACTCCCAGACCAGGCTGGTCTATTAATGGCGGCAGCCGCAGACACGCACGGCAGGGTCAGGCTTGAATCGATCGTTGCAGCCTCCTGGCTTGATAAGGGAAAGGGCTTGCCCATCGTGCTGGAAGCAGGCAAAAAACCGTTGGATCAATGGATGGCGGGAGCTTATGAAACCTCTGCGGCACACCTTAATGGGCAGAATGTTGCCCGGAAGACCGAGGAAGCTGCTAAAGAAAATCCAGTTGGGGAAAAGGGAATAATGGCGGCAGGTAAAGAAATTTACGGAAAGGAAGGTTATTGCATCACCTGCCACCAGCCCGATGGGAAAGGTTTGGAAGCCTCGGGATTTCCTCCACTTACCGCATCGAAATGGGTTTTGGGTAATGATGAGCGCCTTATAAAGCTGGTATTAAAAGGGCTCCACGGGCCGATTGAAGTAAATGGAAAAAATTATCCCGGCCAGGTGCCGATGACCCCATTCGGAGGCCTGTTAAAAGATGATGAAGTTGCGGCCGTACTGACTTATATACGCAATTCTTTTGGTAACAATGCACCCCCTGTGCCTCCGGCGAAAGTTAAAGTTGTGCGGGCTGCAATTAAAAGTAAAGAGGGATTTTATTCACCAGCCGAGTTACTTAAACAACATCCCTTGGAGAAATAAATAAAATTTATACATCAATAAATCATACATTTTGTTATGAAAAAATCGTCTTTCCTGCAACAACTTTTTCTCTTGTTTTTGTTGATAAATTTGTTGGGTTGCCTGTCGGCAAAGAATGTGAATAAAGCTGCTGAAAAGCCCTTAATAATTTTTGTTACGGGCGATCATGAATACAGTGGTGAAGAGACTTTGCCGTTGATTGCAAAAGAACTGGAAAAAAATTATGGCTTTCGCACCACGGTGCTCAAAGCTTCACCCACCATAATTCTGAGGAAAATATCCCCGGCCTGGAAGCATTAAAAGATGCAGACCTGGTGGTATTTTACCTTCGCTGGCGCCGCCTTCCTGCAGAGCAGGTTCAACATATAGAAAGCTATTTGAAAACCGGTAAACCAGTGATTGGTTTTCGCACCACTACCCATGCTTTTAATTACCCGAAAGGGCATCCGCTCGAAAAGTGGAATGCTTTTGCTGAGTTGGCTTTTAATGCGCCGCCCGGATGGGGTGGGCAAGCCAACCATACCCATTACGGGCACGAGTCTTCTACGATGGTTTCCATAGTGGCAGCGCAAGCAAAAAATCCCATTCTTACAGGGGTTGGAAATAATTTTCATGCAAGGTCATGGTTATATAAGGTACTGCCTGATTACCCGTCCAGGGGTTCCGTTGCTTTGCTCACGGGGCATTCCGTTAACCCAAATACTACAGACGCATTTGACAACCCTGTGGCCTGGACCGGCCAGAATTCCTTTGGCGGCAAATTTTTTATGACAACACTTGGGCATCCGGAAGATTTCAGCCTGGAACCTTTTCAACACCTGGTAATCAATGCTGTTCATTGGGCAACCGGCAAGCCGATACCTAAAAAATGGGCCGGTAAAATAGCAATCAATATACCTTACCGTAAATAGATCATACGAAACATTTCAATAATAAAAAATGAATAAAATAGGATTTAACACCCTGGTATGGTCAGCTTCAGTTTCGGATGAATTATTGCCTGTAGTTGACAGGTTAAAGGAAATCGGTTATGATGGAGTAGAATGCCTGATAGGATCGCCGGATGAAAAAGCCTACCAGCGCTTTGGTGATCATACCGCAACTATTGGCCTTGAAACAACAGCTGTTTTTGTCCTGGGGCAGGATGAAAATCCTGTTAGCCCTGATGCTGCCACAAGGGCGAGGGGGCTTGACCGGATTAAATGGGCAATTGACCGCGCTCATGCGATGCATGCCTCGGTGATCGCTGGGCCATTTCATTCTGCTCACGGAATTTTTTCAAAGCATGCGCCGGTTGATAAAGAATATGCCTGGAGCGCGGAAGTATTGCATGCTTCAGGAGAATATGCTGCCAGCGCCGGGATTGTTCTGGCACTCGAAGCAGTAAATCGGTTTGAATGTTATTTATGTAACACAATGGAACAATTAGCAAGGCTCGTAAACGAAGTGGGCCATCCCAGTGTAAGGGCAATGTATGATACCCACCATGCCAATATTGAAGAAAAAAAGAACCCGGAGGCCATTCGTACTATCGCTCCATTTTTGGAGCATGTTCACATCAGCGAAAATGACCGCGGAACTCCGGGTGACGGGCATGTGCATTGGAACGAAACTTTTTCTGCCCTGGCAGAGGTGAAATATAAAGGATGGCTTACCATTGAAGCGTTTTCCAGGAACGACCCTGATTTTGCTAATGCAATTAAAGTCTGGCGGGAGTATTCAAAGCCTTGGGATATTGCGACAAAAGGACTGGCTTTCATCAAACAACAATGTGCAGATCACGGCTTTTAAAAATTCCTTTATTTTTTAGGTCAAAGAGCCTTCTTATCTCAGCCTTGATTGCTTTTGTTTACCGCTTTAAAGTAATGTTGGGACCAATGCCCGAGACACTTCCGGGCTTAGCTGCAATGAACTGCCAACCTATTGAAAGATTCCAGGAGAGAAAGAAAAATTAACCCTGTTGATTAATATTTTTGATGAAGCTTATGATATTATATCGTGCCTCCGAAAAAGATTTTCCCACCTTGTAGCATGTATGCTATTATTTAGTTTGAATGTCAATGCCCAGGATAAAACGACCGGGTTCCAAAATAGGGTTCATATCGTCCATAGCAATATTTATAAATATTTTTATGATACAGCAGGCATTTGTTCTTTGAAAAAATAACATTGGAAAAAGATGAAAAACCTTTTTCCTATCTCTGGCCACTTTGCGCGCTCGTGCAGGCGGCAAACGAAATGGAGGCTTTCTTACCTGGAACAACTTACCTGCAAGCCCCGGTAAGAACCATCAATAAATATTACAGTACCAGGCCGCCACATGCAGGCTATGATTCGTATGTTGTTGAAAATGGTGGCGGCGACCGCTTCTACGACGATAACCAATGGATCGGTATTGCATACATGGATGCTTACAACCGCACAAGGGATACACAATATTTGACCCGCTCAAAAGATATTTATGATTTTATGATGACTGGGTTTGATATGGCAAGTGGGGGAGGGATCTACTGGAAAGAGTTCGACAAGAGTACAAAAAATACCTGCTCCAATGGCCCGGGTATTTTACTTGCCCTGCAATTATACCAGGCTACAAATCAGAGGCAATACCTGGATACGGCGCTTTTACTTTATGCCTGGACTACGAAAAATTTATTATCCCCTGAAGGGCTTTATTTTGATGCAATCCAGCTTCCGTCCGGAAAAATTGATAAAAGGATCTATACTTATAACACCGGGACAATGTTGCAGGGTAATGTGCTTTTGTATAAAATTACCCGCGATAAACAATATTTAGAAGCTGCCCGCCAGCTTGCAGACAGGAGTTTGGATTACTTTTTTAAGGAAGAAACATTTCCTGAAAATCATTGGTTTAATGCAGTTTTGCTTAGAGGATATGAAGCATTATTTAGAGTCGATAACGAAAAAAAATATATCAATGCATTTGTCACTTATGCCAATAAAATATGGCAATCGCAAACGGATGTAAACAAGCTTATTGGGCTTAAAAAAAACAAAAGCCTCATCGACCAGGCAGGTTACCTTGAAATAATCGCCAGGCTTGCAAAGTATGATTAGCCTGCTTAGACCAGGAGGCGTTTCTGGCTATTTATTGTCAATTGATCGTGCCACTGCAAAATAAAATTACTTATGATATTTGGAGATAAAGTGCATTCCGGGGGCTTATTTGCTTTTTTCAATTATATACTTCATCCACCGGAAATAATCTTCTGTTAACCGGTCTTGTTATCGGCATCACATTTTTCCAGCGCCTGCCTAAGATCCCTGAGGATATCGGTTATTGATTCTAATCCTACGCTCATTCTTATGAGGCCATCTGTAATACCTGAACGGAGCCTGTCCTCGGGGGACATCCCCGAGTGAGACATGGATGCAGGATGTGACAGCAACGTATCAACCGTGCCTACCGACACAGCCCGAACACACATATTGAGCTCATTGATAAAGCGCTTTCCTGCATCCATCCCTTTAACCAATTCAAAGCTGAGCACGGCACCGGCATGACGCATTTGTTTCAGGGAAATATGGTAATCAGGATGTCCCGGTAGCCCATTGTAATTCACTTTCGCAACAGCCGGATGCTCCGACAGGTAAGCTGCTACCAGCGCTGCGTTACTGCAATGTTTTTCCATCCTTAACTCCAGAGTCTTCATCCCCTGGATGAGTAAAAAAGCATCGAAAGGATTGCTGTTACCACCCAGCAATTCATAATATTTGTGTGCCGTTGTTGTCATGAATTTAATATCCTGACCTACCAGGACGCCCCCCAATCCCTGTACCATGGCCATTCAGGAATTTCGTTGTTGAATGAAAAACAAAATCAGCTCCATTTGAAGGGTTGTTGTAAATATGGAGTAGCGAATGTGTTATCCACGGTAACCAATAGGCCATATTGCCTGGCTAGGCGGATCACCAATTCAAGATCTACGCAAGCCATGGTGGGGTTGGCAGGAGTTTCGATGTGTATCAGCTTTAGGGAAGGATTTTCGGTAATGGATTTTTCCAGTTGAACAATGTCACTGAAATCAGCAACAAGGCTGCGGATGCCGTATTTAGGAAGCAGGTCATATATGAACTGGTGCGTACCACCATAAAGCGAGTAGTGTGATAGAATGCTGTCGCCGGCAGCAAGATTGGAGAGTAGCATGGTAGCCATGGCAGCTTGTCCACTTGCATGTAACAGAGCCTCCAACCGCAGTTCTTTTCCATCTTCACCGGTAAGCCCGAACGCTTCTAAAGATGCAATAATTTCAGCCGCCATCGCAGTTGTCGGATTGCCAAACCTGGAATAAATAAACCCTTTTTCTTTGCGTGAAAAACGATCCATCCCCTGCTCCGCACTATCGAAAAGAAAAGTTGAGGTCGCATAGATAGGGGTTAGGTGTGCATGTTCCGCATTCAACTTTCCGCCTGCATGAATAGCAACAGAACCCATATCTGAAAACACCGGCTCATTATTTTCTGTATCGTTTCCCGTAATCATATTTTAAATTTTATGTTGTTTTGTAAGGTTAAATATCCACCATACCGGAAAGATATAACAGTGAAGTTATCATGGTTTGTTTTGAAAACACGTAAACCCATGCAGGTTAAATAAATTATTTCAAGTGCAAATGGTCAATCAATAATTTTAAGCCAGAGCGCTTAAATGATTGTAAATATATTATTACCTTCATTTTAAGAAATGAAACTTTATCCAGGATTAACAAAAAAAATTGCGATGTACCCTTATCTTACTTTAATATGCCTGCTGTTACTTAGTTGCAGCCAACCTATTAAAACTGCCGCTACTGTGGACAACCCACTATTATACCAGCACTGGATCCATTCATTTGAAGATGATGCAACAGAAAACAATACCACCGCATCTTATAAAACCTACCGGCCTTACGGCTTTGCTTTTCCACCTGCGAGAGGGAGGGATGGATTTGAAATAAGGCGGAATGGCATGTTTATTTCTCACTCGATCGCTCCCGGAGACGGCAACCTCAATATAGAAGAAAAATGGACGCTGGATGGTGATAACTTAACCATCATCGGGCAAACGGGTGCTGCTGTATTTAAAATAAAATCACTGAATAAAGAAAAATTAATCCTGGAAATTTTACCTCCAAAAGATGCACCTGAACCAAGACCCCAACTATAATACGCTTTAATTGCCTACTTAGAAAATTTACCCATAGCTACATAATATCCAGGAAAACGCTTTTTTGCAGATTTTCATTGAGAAAGCACCAGGGTTGTTAATGGGCAATTGTAAGGTTTGTGCCTGGTGAAATGATCAAGCTTGCCTGCGGTTCAACTTTTAAAGAATAACAAATAGTATTT
>JBBJMD010000203.1:0-6845 GCA_037719925.1 Ferruginibacter sp. | reverse complement strand
AAAAAGTCAGGGGAAACTACTGCCGGTTCCAATGGCTTTGCCATTGCGCCCTCCAAATCAGCCTCGGGTAATGCAATCCTTTATATCAACCCGCATGTAACTTTTTATTTCAGGCCGGAAGTGCATGTGGTGAGTGAAGAAGGGCTTAATGCTTACGGAGCTGTTACCTGGGGACAGTTTTTTGTTTACCAGGGCTTTAATGAATATTGCGGGTGGATGCACACATCGAGCAACGTAGATGTGGCAGATCTTTATACGGAAAAGATCATTAAAAATGATGACGGGCTCTTTTATGAATACGATAAAAAACTATTGCCGGTAAAAAAGCAGGAAATTACGATCCGGGTTAAAAAGGATAGTACAATAGAATCAAAAAAATTCACGGCCTTTTTTACAGCACATGGCCCGGTGATGTCTAAGCGAAACGGGGAGTATATCAGTGTTAAAGGTTTTAACCGGTCACTCACCAGCCTGGTCCAGAGCTGGGGCCGAACAAAAACCAAAGGGTTTGATGATTACAGGAAAAATATGGAACTGTATGCCAATACTTCCAACAATACCGTGTTTGCAGACAATAAAGGAAATATAGCTTACTGGCACGGCAATTATGTGCCTAAAAGAGACAGGCGGTTAAACTGGAGCAAACCTGTTGATGGCACCATTTCCGCAACAGAATGGCAGGGCCTTCATACACTGGATGAGATCGTCCACGTGTACAACCCGGCAACGGGCTGGATACAAAATTGTAACTCAACTCCCTTTACGGTTTCAGGTAAGGCCAGCCCGAATAAAAATGATTTTCCATTGTATATGGCCCCTGACGGGGAAAATTTCCGGGGCATAAATGCAATAAGGGTGCTGAGTAAAGAAAAGGCATTTACCATCGAAAAAATAATTGCCGCGGGGTACGACAGGTACCTGTCCGCCTTCGGGATTTTAGTACCGGCGCTGGTTTCATCCTTTGAAAAAAATATCCGGCAGGGCGATTCTCTGTATGCACAACTGGCGGGGCCCGTCAACCTGTTGAAAAGCTGGGACTTTTATTCCGGTGAAAATTCAATAGCTACTACGCTCGCTATCGAATGGGCGGAAAACCTTGCGCCGGGAATCCGTAAGATCTATATTGATGAAGGCGAAGACGACCAGGTAACTTTTACCAGGAAATTCGCGGCCAATGCACCTCCCAAAGATCTGATGGACCCATTGCTGGAGGCAATAAATAGTTTAAATAAAAGGTATGGCAAATGGCAGGTACCCTGGGGTGATATAAATCGCTACCAGCGCCTTAATGGAAATATTGATCAGGAGTTCGACGATACTAAACCCAGTGTTGCGGTAGGATATGCATCCTCCCTATGGGGAATGCTTCCCTCCTACCACAGCCGCTATTTCCGTGGTACCAAAAAAAGGTATGGGGTGAGTGGTAATAGCTTTATATGCGTCGTTGAATTTGGAAAAAAAATAAAAGCCAAATCATTACTGGCCGGAGGGCAAAGTGGAGACCCGGCATCAAAGCATTTCACCGACCAGCTTGAAATGTATACAAAGGGAGATTTTAAGGAGGTATTGTTTTATAAAGAAGATGTGCTGAAACAAGCAAAAAGCAATTATCACCCGGGGGCCGCTCTTCCCTAAACCTTTACCTCGAAAGAGGAACGGCAGCCAGTTTTAAGAAACGACACAGCTGCCTTCCATAATTAATTTGCAAGGTTCATTTTTAGCCAATAATTTTTTATGAAAAAAATATTTGTTTTATTACTCTTTGTCCCTTGCTGCCTTCCGGCACAAACGCAATTTGATGTGGTTATAAAAAACGGCAAGATCATAGACGGTACAGGCAACAGCTGGTATTATGGCGACATTGCCATAAAAAAGGACAAGGTAGTCCTGATACAAAAACACATCACCGCGCCAGCGGGAAGGGTTATCGATGCATCGGGACTTATAATTGCTCCCGGGTTTATTGATGTGCATACGCATATTGAAGGAGATGAATTAAAAACTCCGACGGCTGACAACTTTATTTACGATGGTGTTACCACCGTGATCACAGGTAACTGTGGCGCTTCACAATTGGATATGGGCAAGTATTTCAGGTGGATCGATTCTTTAAAGTTATCGGTAAATGTTGGCTCCCTGGTGGGGCACAACGATGTACGAAAGGCAGTAATGGGACGCTCCAGCCGCGATCCAACTGAAGATGAATTATTAAAAATGGAAGCACTGGTGGCGAAGGCAATGAAGGATGGGGCGGCTGGTTTATCTACGGGCCTCATATATATTCCCGGCACCTATTCTAAAACGGCCGAAGTGGTGCGATTGGCCACTATTGCGGCGCGGTACAATGGTATATATGCAACGCACATGCGCGACGAAGGAGATAGTGTAATTCAGGCGATTGAAGAAGCTTTACATATTGGACGGGAAGCCCGGATACCGGTGGAAATATCACATTTTAAATTGAGCGGCCAACAAAACTGGGGGCGCAGCAAAGAAACATTGCCGATGATCATCGAAGCCCGCCGGCAGGGACTTGATGTAACGATCGATCAATATCCCTACACCGCCAGCAGTACTTCCCTCAGTACATTATTACCCGATGAAATTTTGGCTGATGGCCAGGATTCAATCAATGCAAGGCTAAACCGCCCCGGTACGAGGGAACAGGTTATTCGCCAGATGATGAAAAAATTAAAGAACCGCAAACTGAAACATTATAGTTATGCGGTAGTGGCCTATTATAAAACGGATACTACGCTGAATGGAAAAAGTATTGAAGCCATCAACCTGGTCAAAGGCAGGAAGCACAAGGCGAAGGAAGAAGCCATTACTATTTTGGAAATGATGCAGCAGGGAGGAGCAGGCATGGTTTTTCATGGCATGAGTGAGGCAGATGTAAAACAGATCATGCAGTATCCATTTAACATGTTCGCTTCCGATGCAAGCATACGCGCATACCGGCAGGGAGCACCTCACCCGCGGGGCTATGGTACCAATGCCAGGGTACTGGCTAAATATGTAAGAGAAGAAAATGTAATTAGCCTGGAGGAAGCGATCCGCAGGATGACCGCGCTGCCGGCACAAAAATTCCAGTTAAAGGACAGGGGTATCCTCAAGGAAGGGTTCGCAGCCGATATTGTAATATTCGATGAAAAAAAGGTGCAGGATCTTTCAACTTTCGATCAGCCGCATCAATACTCCAAAGGATTTATTTACGTGCTGGTAAACGGCCAGTTAGTGCTGGATGAAGCCAGGCACACCGGCACAAGAAGTGGCCGTTCACTTACGGGCGCCGGGTATGCAAAAGAATGATCCCTGTAATCCAGCAGGTTGGGCATCCCCGAATATTCGCTTCACTTAACCTGTCTAACTTTGGCCAACCATAATTCATCTGTTCATGCAGAAATATATGACTTGATCAAACATCTTAAAACTTCTATATTTGACTTCATGTTTATTACTTCTTAAAATAAAATTAGGTTCATGAAAAAACAATTGCTTTTTTTATTTCTGATCTTACGGGCAGCAATCGTTCCGGCGCAAACGATATTGCCGGGCACCCCGGAAGCTGCAGGCTTTTCTTCCCAGCGGCTGCAAAAGCTTGATAAGGCCATGAACGAATGGGTACAAAAGGAATGGATGAACGGATGCGTTGGCTTTATCATCCGGAACGGAAAAATTGCATATTATAAAGCCGCCGGATATAATGACATCGAGAGCAAAGCCCCCTTGCAAAAAGACGGTATTTTCAGGATCGCTTCGCAAACAAAAGCTATCACCAGCGTAGCCATCATGCAGTTGTTTGAAGAAGGCAAATTGCTGCTCGACGACCCTGTTTCCAAATATCTTCCTTCTTTTAAAAAGCAGGTAGTGCTGGACAAATTCAATGCGGAGGATACCACATATTCTTCCGTACCGGTAAAGAAAGATATTACGATCCGCCAACTGCTTACCCATACTTCTGGTATCGGCTATGCGCAGATCGGCAGTAAAGAAGCAAGTGCCATTTATGCCAAAAATAATATAACTGCGGGGATCGGTGTTACAGACTGTACTTTACTGGAGGCCATGAACCGCCTAGGAAAACTCCCCCTGATGCACCAGCCGGGTGAAAAATTTACTTATGGCCTGAATACTGACCTTTTGGGTTGTTTGGTAGAGGTGATTTCCGGCACTACCCTCGACGATTTTTTCCGCACGCGCATCTTCGAACCGCTTGGTATGAAGGATACCTACTTCTATGTTCCCGGGAATAAGGCCGGCCGCGTGGTTAATTTATATCAGGAAGATTCGTTGGGGCATTTACAAAAAGCGGCTGGTGGTATGTTAAACGGACCAACCATTGTCAATTATCCTGTTATTAAAAGCACCTACTATTCCGGTGGGGCCGGATTGTCTTCTCCAATCTATGACTACGCTGTTTTTTTACAAATGTTGTTGAACAATGGAAAATACAATGGCAAGCAATTACTTAGCAGGAATACCGTACGATTGATGACAAGCAACCAGATTGGAGACCTTAGTTTAGGTGCAGATAATAAATTTGGATTGGGGTTTGAAGTACTCACAGAAAGGGGAAGTGCCCGTACCCCTGCCAGGGAGGGTACTTTTAGCTGGGGCGGCGCTTTTGCAACTTCCTATTGGGTGGACCCGAAAGAAAAAATGGTATTGCTTTTCTATCGCCAGTTACAGGGAGGTACCCATGGTGATGTGGTAGAAAAGTTTAGGGCCCTCGCCTACCAGGCCATTGTTGATTGATAACCGGTTCAATAATCATTTTCTTCCCTTCTCCCTGCAATACTTTTAGATATGCACACAGTGAGAACAGGAAGGACGTTTAACGTGTGCTCAAAGATTGATGAAATATTAAAAAACGGATTGACTGCTCCAGGCAAAAAGGATATCAGTGCTTCCACCGGTTATTACTCCTTTTTATCCTGGGCTGTCTTTTTTAAAAAACTTTTTCGTTGTTTTATGGCGAGCTTTTGAAGACGATTTAGTATTCGTTTCTGCGGAATGTTCTCCCGGTCATGACTAAGCAGGATCGACCATGGTTTCAGCGTATCGATCTTGGAAAAAATAACGTTCAGGATCGCGATGGTAGGCAGTGCCAGAAACACACCCGGCAACCCGATAAGTGTACCGCCAATAACCACGCCCACAATCGTCATAAGTGCGTTTATCTTAACTTTTGATCCCACAATTTTTGTCATCAGGAAATTGGCATCTAAAAAATGAATGACCTCCATGCCTACAATTATCCAAAGGATTTGTTGCAATCCGGAGGAAGTGCTCAGTGTTACCAGTACCGTAAACAATAGGCCCATAAACAACCCGATATAAGGAATGATATTCAGGATGCCTGCAAAAACTCCTAAAAAAATAGCATATTTAACCCCGATTGATAATAAAAACACAGAATTTGCGAAGGAAACAATCGCCATTTCAATCAACAGGCCGGTCATATACTTCTGAATAATTTGTTTCGATTCAAGCAATACAAACTGAAGATTTTCTTTATACTGGCTGCTAAACACTGCAAACAAAAACCTTTTTATCAACTCCCTGTAACACAGGATCAGGAAAGAATAGATGGACACCATTATTATAAACACAATTGTTCCAGATAGGGTCAGGAAAGTCTGGCTGATATATTGCCCGCCGGAGCTCCTGATAGTCTCCTTTGCGTCGTCAAGAAAAACCCGTTGCTGATCGGTACTAACATGAAATCTTTTTTCAGCCCAGGTTTGCAGCGTGTTAAGGTGTTCTGCCAATTGTTCCCGGATAGCTGGTATATCATTAAAAAAGGCTGCCATTTGAGAAGAGAGGAAATATACAATAGCCGCGATCACCGCCAGCGCGATCAGCACCGCAAGCAGGTTTGCCAGCGTTGGAGGCAAATAACATTTTTGAAGCAAACTTGTTACCGGTAATAATAAAATGGATAATAGGATAGAAAAATAAATCGGGACCAAAACGCTGTGGCCAAGGTAAATAAAAATGCCAATCAGTAAGATAACTAAGAGATCATAAGTCAGTTTTTGGGCGTAAGTATCATTTTTTAGATTATTCATTATTATTATTTATTAAGAAACATAATTATATAGGTAAAATATGTGCCAAATTTTATTTGCAAGTATAGGTCATGTGCCGTCAAAATCCCTGAAGATTTTCTTACGCATTACTGCTTAAAGTAAAAATAAGTTTGGATACAGTAAAAAAATCATTTAAATGGAGCGTTACATACCAACTTTGATAGACGCTGCTAGCATGTGATGCCTTTATCCCTGGATGGTTATCGGAGTTATTCCATCACAACCGGTTTGTACAACAAACCTTGCTGAACTACAAAACACTTCGGCCAAGGAGATGACATCTGCCCTTTCACGCAAAAGGATTGCAAAAAAATACAATAAATTTGTTTGATAAGTAACTTATTTAACCCATCTTAAACTGAATAATCTACCTATGCAAGTGGATATTTATAAAGACTATGAGGCGCTGTCTCAACACGCCGAGGACATAATACTTTCCGTAGTTTCCGCTAACCCCGCAGCCGTACTTTGCCTTGCCACTGGCGATACGCCACGGCTTACTTATGAATTGGTTGCAGCCAAAGCTAAGAAAGAACCAGTCGATTTTACCCGGTGTACTTTTATAGCCCTGGATGAATGGATAGGGGTTCCACCGGTCAAAGAGGGAAGCTGCCGGTTTTTTCTCACTAAGCAGCTTTTCGAGCCCCTGGATATAAAGCCTTCCCAGGTACACCTGTTTGACAGCATGTCCGCAAATCCTGAAGCCGAATGCCTGGAGATGGATAAAGCAATAGCAGCAGCGGGAGGGAT
>JBBJMD010000055.1:0-21293 GCA_037719925.1 Ferruginibacter sp. | reverse complement strand
ACTACACAGGCCGTTGCCTCTTTATTTTTTTTAGCGAGATGATTGGCCACTTTTGAAAGAACCTTCGTAGGGGCGACTCCAACCGATACTTTTATACCTGTCCACTCTTCTACCGTAGCTCTAATATTTAATGCAACCTGTTGCAGGTCTTTTTCTTCAAATGCATCGAGGTTTAAAAAAGCTTCATCTACGGAATAAACCTTTACATTGTCCTTTCCCAGCATTTTCCTCAGTGTTTCCATTACACGCCAGCTCAGGTCGCCATATAAATTATAGTTACTTGAAAAAGTAGCTACATTATATTGATCCAGTTCAGTCCTCGCTAAAAAATAGGGCGTTGCCATTTGTATACCAACGTCCTTTGCTTCATCGCTCCGCGAAATGATGCATCCATCGTTATTGCTTAATACGACCACCGGCTTCTTATCCAGCTCCGGCATAAACAACCTTTCACAGGAGCAATAAAAACTATTGCAGTCCACAATTGCTTTCATCCGTATGGTTTAGATTAAAATTAAAAAGACTGTTTTCCTTTTTTATGCGTACTGTTATTTTGAAAATTTTGCAAACTACTGTCAACCAGCCGTACCACGCAGGTAACAACACCCCATACATTAAAATCGCTGAACTCACTTACGTCTATTGCAGATAATTTATTTGTTTCGGGAACCAGCCTCAATTTGTTCATGGTTTGTTCATAGCGGCGGATCAGTAATTCGCCGTCCAGTACCGCGATGATGATCTTACCGTTTTTAGCCTTTATGCTGCGGTCCACGATTACAATGTCATCGTGGAAGATACCGGCATTGACCATGCTGTTGCCGCTTACACGCATAAAGAATGTTGCCGGCTTATTGATGATCAGTTGTTCATTCAGATCGATACCCCTTTCCATGTAATCATCCGCTGCTGCACCAAACCCTGAGGCATTGGCCATTGGCACATCCTGTTGCTTAAATTGCCTGCTTCCGGTATAACTGCTGCCAAAAAAGTTTTCCACTTCCATAAGATTTATTTTTAATTAACTAAATAAGTTAGTAAATTTATGCTAAATAAGTTGGTATTTCCAAATTAAGAAATGCACATTTTGAAAAAATTGAAGATTATTTTTTTGAATGTAGGCCGTCTAAAAGCCTGCTACGGTAATGATGCTCGTGACCATACACCAGGGTCCGGGTAGTTGATGAATTGAATGTTAAAATGCACAATGAAGAAACAACCACCAGCGAAATCTGCTATGCCTAAATTGAAAGAACGCGATTTAAGCAATACCATGCCAGGTTACAGCATAAACGAATACCTCCTCGTAATAAATCCGAATGAAGCTTTGAGGGATAAAGTCATGGAAGTAAAAAAATATTTTTATGAGGCTTATAAAAACCCGTCGGCTGTTTATAGTAAGCCATATATCACCCTGGTGAGTTTTATCCAGTACCAGATGATGGAGGAAAAGTTGATGAACAGGTTACAGGTGATCGCAATGGGTCGTCCACCGGTTAAAATAGAACTAAAGGATTACGGCAGTTTCCCGTCTCATACTATTTATATCAATATTACGAGTAAAGTGCCCATTGAGAACCTGGTAAAGGAAATTCGGGCAGAAGCCCAGCAACTTATGAAGCTTAACAAAGAGAACAAGCCTCATTTTATCCTTCAGCCATATTTAGTTATTGCGAGGAAGCTTCAGCCAATGCAATACGAAAAAGGCTGGCTCGAATTCAGCAACCTGAATTTTACCGGCAGGTTCATAGCGGACGAAATGCTGCTGTTAAAGCGTGCAATTGGTGATATGAATTACACGATTGCGGGGCGGTTTGAATTTAAAAATCTGCCGGTTGCTACCGTCCAGGGAAGTTTATTCAGATAAGCAGCCTTTATAATATGATGAAATTATTGAAATCTTGAATTATCCGTTGATATACTTTGATGATTATTTCTACACACAAAATTAAAATATATAGAACATGGTATTTATAAATGCAAAGCCAAAACAAGGCTAACCTTGATATAATGATTTTTATAATCGAGCTTACGATTTGTAACAATTTCAACAAATCATTGGAACCTGTCAATCATCAAAATTAATAGTTACATAACCCAGCTGGGTATTTCTTGATTATCCAAAAGAATCACAATAATTATAAGAATAAATATATCACTCTTGTGCGAAAAAAGTAGCTGGATGTGTTAAAAGCATTGGAATAAAAGGGAATAGCTTTTTTTTGGAGAGTCGGTTAGGATGAGGTGCTCCAAGCCGGACAATAGTTTAAGCATTCGTGAGACAAACAATCATAAAAAATCCTCTTTCACAAAAGCCACGGAAGTTATAATTGCCACATGGATCTAAAAGTAAAACAGGTACATCATAAAGTAAAGCCTGCCACCCATGATCCTGCAGGAAGCCCACAGGATGACAATGATAAACAAAAGAGTAGCTATTTATACGGCAGGGGCGCGCAGATTAATACCAAAAATAAATTCATTACAAATGAGCAGACAAAAGAACATACCGAAAGCATCGATGACTGGGAAGAAACAATTGTTCCCACGCAATACCTCGAGCAGGAATCCAAAACGATAGTCAATAAGGTGGAGAGTAAGGATGTGGGTATGGCTTATAGTATGAACCCCTATGCCGGCTGCGAGCATGGCTGCATTTATTGCTATGCCCGTAATGTGCATGAATACTGGGGTTATAGTGCCGGTCTTGATTTTGAACAAAAGATCATTATCAAGAAAAATGCGCCCCAGCTGCTTCGTAAGTTTTTGATGCATCCCAAATGGGAATGCACGCCCATTATGTTGAGTGGCAATACAGATTGTTATCAACCCGCCGAACAGAAATACCGCCTCACAAGGGCAATGCTGGAAGTATGCAATGAGTTTAACCAGCCGGTTGGTATCCTTACCAAAAATTCATTTATCCTTAAGGATAAAGATGTATTGCAGGAGATGGCAAAGAAGGGCATCGTTTCCGCTATGGTTTCTATTACTTCATTCAACGAGGACCTGCGGCGTATCATGGAGCCACGAACTACTACAGCAAAACAAAAATTAAAAGTGATTGAGGAACTCAGTAAAGCCGGCGTTAGAATGGGTATCATGATGGGGCCGATGATACCAGGTTTAAATGAGCACGAAATGCAGCGTATCATGAAAGCCGCAGCAGACAATGGCGCCACTTTTACAGCTTATACTTTTATCAGATTGAATGGCGCAATCAAGTTTTTGTTTCACGACTGGCTGTATAAAAACTTTCCGAATCATGCAGACAAAGTATGGCACCTGATAGAACAAAGCCATGATGGAAAAGTGAACGATAGCAGGTGGGGCGTCCGCATGCGCGGCGAAGGCAACATCGCGGCTATCGTGGCTCAGCAATACAAAAAATACGGTAAACTTTATAATATGAATGCAGAAGAATGGAGCCTGAATACCAATATCTTCAGGAGGCCGGGCGCGCAAGGCACACTTTTTTAACAAGTAAATTATTTTGTATGAATTCTATCACCAAAGATTACCTGGTAGAAATTATCTTCAAGAAGATCAGCGAATCGATAGATAAACACCGTGAATCAAAAAGGCAGCAATTTGATAACGTGCCGTACCCTGGTGCTACGGACGAAGAAATATTGGATTTTATAATTTCCATTCCATACTTCGATGACCGGTTGAAAAATTTCCTGTTGGGAAACTTGGCAGAAAGCACCATTATCATCAGCCAGTCGTGGGAAAATGAGTTCATTATCAAAACCAGGTTATGGGCGGAAAGCTTTGAATGGCTTCATGGAAATAATTATTATTTGAGTGAGGCCCATATTAGCAACATAAAAAGGGATGAACAGTTTTTGTCGTTACCTTATTGATTGACCAAGCTACCATTTTTTTATTTTGAACAGTGCGAGGACGAGGTGACCGGGCAATTTAGAACTATCCATTTTTTTTTATCGCGTGAAATCTTAGCGCAGGCGACGCAGCCCTGGCTTTCATTCCAAATTAATTATTGTACGCTTTTTTAATTTTATAATTGATCAGATCCTTCGAAAACAAGTCTCCTGGCACCTTTAATAAAACTGCTAGAATATTTTTAATATGATCCGCAATAAAAAAAAGCTGTTAGCCAGCATTCTTTTTAAAATCATTGTACTCAACCTTGGGTTATATCTATCCTGATGCCAGCATGTATTTGCGCATTAAACACCTGATCCCATTAACTTTTATACATTATTTAGCACCTGAAAATTAATACATGAGTGACCGTACGCTGGAAAAACTTTCTATACTGGCAGATGCTGCGAAATACGATGTGAGTTGTGCCAGCAGTGGCAGTGACCGAAAAAATCATAATAAAGGCCTCGGAAATGCCAGCAATGGAATTTGCCACGCCTATACTGAAGACGGCCGTTGTGTTTCTCTTCTGAAAATATTGCTTACCAATGTATGCATCTTCGACTGTGCCTATTGTGTAAGCCGCAAAAGCAATGATATTAAAAGGGCCGCCTTTACAGTTCAGGAAGTAGTGGACCTTACCATTAACTTTTACCGGCGCAATTATATCGAGGGACTATTCCTGAGTTCGGGTATTTTTAAAAATGCAAACTACACAATGGAGCGCCTTGTGCTGGTGGCAAAGAAGCTTCGGACAGAGCATAATTTCAATGGGTATATTCATTTAAAAACCATTCCGGGTGCAAGTGAAGAAATTTTAAAGCAAGCAGGCCTCTACAGATAGGTTAAGCATCAACGTGGAAATGCCCACCGAAAAAAGCCTCGCCCTCATGGCTCCGGATAAGCGGCGCGAGGATATGATCCGCCCAATGGAATATTTGAAAACCGCCATCCTTGAAAACCGTGACGAAAAGAAGTTGTTTAAGAAAACACCAATGTTTGCGCCTGCCGGGCAAAGCACTCAAATGGTTATTGGCGCCACACCGGAAACAGATCTCGAAATCCTTTTTATGGCGAATGTTTTTTATAAAAAGATGCAACTGAAGCGGGTGTATTATTCCGGTTATGTACCGATCAGCAATGATAACCGTTTGCCAGCCATCGGAACTCCTGTGCCAATGATAAGGGAAAACCGTTTGTACCAGGCCGATTGGCTGATGCGTAACTACAATTTCCAACTGCAGGAAATTGTAAGTCCTGAAAACCCTTTGCTGGATGCTGATATCGATCCCAAGCTGAGCTGGGCCTTGCGTAACCTCCATTTATTTCCACTGGATATAAACCTGGCAGATTACCAGTTGCTGATGCGCGTGCCGGGAATTGGTATCCAGAGCGCTCAAAAAATATGCGCGGCGAGAAAGTTCAAAAGATTGACTATGGAACATATAAAAAAAATGGGTATAGCTTTCAGCAGAGCAAAATATTTTATTAATAGTGATACGCAGTACGAGAAAAAAGATTGGCAGCCCTGGCAGATCAGGCAATTTATACTATCAGGTGTTAACAGTAAATATAAACCCAATTTTTCACCCCAGTTAACGATGTTTTAATGGATGTCATATTATATGATGGTAGTTTTGAAGGGTTGCTGACCGCCGTATTCGAAATTTATGAATATAAAATACAGCACCCGGTTATTTATAAAAATGGCGTTGCAAACGGAAGCTTGTTTGGTAATAGCCAGGAAGTACAAACCAACGGGATCAAAAGTGACAGGGTTTATAAAAAGCTGGCCGATAAATTGTCAAAAAATTCTTTAAGGCAGTTATATCCAGCCTTTTTATCCGGCTTAAAAGATATCGAAAATGTGCTTTTTCGTTATATCCACTTCGTACTTAAAAGTGGTGCCGGGGTAGAAAATGATGTCAGTAATCCTGACGTATTAATGATCCTCCAAACCAGTAAAAAAGTGGCCAGGGAAAAACATCGTATGGAAGCTTTTGTTCGGTTCCAGTTAACGAAAGATCAATTGTATTATTCTATTATTCAGCCGGATTTTGATGTGCTGCCACTTATTTGCACGCATTTCAAGACACGTTATGCCGACCAGCGATGGCTTATATATGATGCGCTCCGGAAGTATGGTATGTACTATGATAAAGAAAAGGTAGAAGAGGTAACAATAAATTTTTCTCCTGGTATCAATCACAATTCAATAGCGAAAAGCTGGTATGATGAAGAGGAAGACCTGTACCAGAATTTGTGGCGACATTATTTCAGCATTGTAAATATTGCGGCAAGAAAAAATATGAAGCTTCACCTACAGCATATGCCCAGGCGCTACTGGAAATATCTCGTGGAAAAGCAATAAGCCACTGCATAAATACCTTTGCATTATTTTATCCCTTAATAAATTTTTTATGCATGTGTTCATCATAATTTTTAATTTGAGACCTGCTTAATCCCTCAAAAATATTTTAGGAATACCGTTAATAAATTTGGTTGCATCAAAAAAATAAATTCATCTTTGCACTGCAAAAAAATACAGATCATGCAACGCAATATTTTACATATGGACATAAAAGACTTGTACAGCCCAATACCGGGCCGTTCAGTTTTCGGTGCAGATCATGCGGGTGCGTAACGATAAAGTTTACCAACACTAATATTGAAGCCCCGATAAAAATCGGGGTTTTTCTATGGTGCGTCATGCATGCCATAGATCTTTAAAGTTCAAGTCAGAAACAGTCCGTCCAAGGGGAACTGTTAGTCCAAAGCAAGGTTGTTTGCTAAGAAGTAAAAAGTTGAAGGAACCTGCGGATAAAAATTGTGAAATGACGAATAGTAGTCCAGGCATTAGTTTGGCAACCAAAGAAGGATGATTCACCTAAGGTGAAATGTTTTATGGCCCTGGGATTAAACAGCCGGCTGCATGCTGCTTCTACTGAATTCGATGTAGAAATAGATGTAAAACAATTTATAAAATACTGATTAAAAGGAAGGAAATTTATTGTGTGGAAAATGACTGGCTAGCGTGTAGATTTTCAAGTCATTGCTGAAATTTAGATCACAAATTAAGCGTCTTAAGAATAGAACATGGGCAAATTAAAATTAACAGGGAAACAGGTCCGTGCCATCGGTTACGAAGAAGGGCCGGTGATAAGTGTCGCCATGCATACCATGAGCACTCACTTTAAACACCATTCAGAAGATAAGGCTTTACAAATGTTAAAGGATGTACTTGCGTCGCCTGAAGATTATCTAAAGGATGAAAAACTTGCCAAAATTGCAGAAAAACTTTTGTCAGCAGCCACAGCTGCTACCGCTCTTATGGAAGGGCCGGGAGAATATTTTTCTTTAAACGAAAAAGGCATCGATTATAATGTATTCGGGGCAAGCCAGATTGAAGAAGGTGCTTTGGAACAAATGCAGATAGCTTCGAGATTGCCGGTGTCTGTTGCCGGCGCTTTAATGCCGGATGCCCACCAGGGTTACGGATTGCCGATCGGTGGTGTGCTCGCAACCAGCAACGCAGTTATTCCCTACGCGGTGGGGGTAGATATTGGTTGCAGGATGTGCCTGAGCATCTTTAACATGCCGGCTACCGAGCTGGAAAAAAGAGCTTCTTTTTTTAAACGGGAACTGGTAGCCCATACCCTGTTTGGTGCAGGAAGGGATTATAGCACCCATGCGGTAAATGGCGGGTTAACGGAACATGAAGTAACTGATCGCAGCGAGTTTAAGGACATACCCTTTTTAAATGGTTTGCAGGCCAAGGCCGCACGGCAACTAGGTTCGTCCGGTAGCGGCAATCATTTTGTGGAATTTGGCGCCGTCGTTATAACGGACCCGTTAAATTCATTCGGTTTGCCACCGGGAAACTATGTTGGTTTGCTGAGTCATAGTGGCAGCCGCGGGCTCGGTGCAAATATTGCGAATCATTATACCCGGATCGCTATGGAGAAAACAATCTTGCCAAAAGAAGCAAAGCACCTGGCATGGATGGGACTCAATACGCAGGAAGGTATGGAGTATTGGCTGGCCATGAATTTAGCGGGCGACTACGCGAGTGCCTGCCATCATACCATTCACAAAAAATTAGCCAGGGCGCTGGGTGAAGAGCCTGCAAAGATGGTAGAGAACCACCATAATTTTGCCTGGAAAGAAATGGTGGAAGGTAGGGAACTGATCGTCCACCGCAAGGGAGCTACACCAGCCGGTAAAAATGTGCTGGGTATCATCCCGGGAAGCATGACGGCACCGGGTTTTATTGTGAAAGGAAAAGGCGAGCCCGCATCTATTAATTCTGCCAGTCATGGAGCTGGGCGTAAAATGAGTCGCACCAAAGCATTGGCAAACATCACACATGAGGCATTAAAAAATATTCTGAAGGATCATGGGGTAACTTTGATAGGCGGTGGGCTCGATGAAGCGCCATTTGCTTACAAAGATATAAGGGAAGTTATGCAAAGCCAGAAAGCGCTTGTAGATGTGGTAGGGGAGTTTTATCCAAAAATCGTACAGATGGATGGGACCGACCCACGTAAGAAAAAGGGGTCCGCACGTCCCTCCACAGGCGCACCGGACGGGGATTAATTTTTTCATGAATAATAGCAAAGTAGCAGGTTAAAGTATACTTACAGCCAAGGACAAAGGTAGAAGCCCTGCGGTGATGCCCATGAACTTACGCGTTTGAGCCCCTGGCATTTGCCCGGAAACCGCATTACACCGTACTTTTCAGCCGGTAAATAAATTCCATTAATTTTACCGCCAGATAAAATCATTATGCAGGTAGAAATGGAAGAAATAAGAAATGTATTCAGGCAGTATTGCAGTGATCCTGTTACCAGTATGGAGAAGTTGCCGCAGGCGGGAAGTGAACGATATTATTTTCGCATACAAACAAACGGCAAATCATTCATTGCCACTTATGGGGCCAATATCAAAGAGAATGAAACTTTCATTTATTTTTCACAGCATTTTCATAAAAAAGATCTTGCCACCCCCGAAATTTTTTTTACCAGTGGAGACAAAAAAATATACATCCAGGAAGATTTTGGCGACGCATGCCTGATAAATAAACTTGAAGATCATGGGTATACAACCTATGTCTTTGATCTATATAAAAAAAGTTTACAGCAGCTTGCGATGTTACAGGTAAAAGGCCATGAAGAGCTGAATTATAAAAAATGCCTTACCAATACTTCTTTCGGGAAGCAGGCCATCATGGCTGATCTGTTATATTTTAAATATTATTTCCTGGATGCGCTCCGCAGGCCTTACGATAAGCAGAAACTAATAGATGATTTTGAGGCATTGAGTAATTATCTTTCACGCACAGAATACAAATACTTTATGTTCCGCGATTTTCAAAGCAGGAATATTATGATAAGTCCTGATGAAAAGGTTCATTTTATAGATTACCAGGGCGGTATGAAAGGCGCTCCGCAATACGATGTCGCCTCCCTGCTTTGGCAGGCAAGGGCAAACTTACCGGATGACTGGAAGCAGCAGCTGCTGGAAGATTATATAACGGCATTTGAACAAATCGTTGACTCGCCGGTAGACCGCGAGATATTCCGCAGCCAGTATAACGGGTATGTACTGATACGCCTGTTACAGGTTTTGGGAGCGTATGGCTTCCGCGGATTATTTGAACGCAAGGCTCATTTTTTAACAAGCATTCCACGAGCATTACAAAATTTAAAGTGGTTTATCAATAATCAGAATATCGGGATCTCCGTACCGGAATTTAAAAAGGTACTGGAAATTTGTATCAGTGATGAAGTGACCAGGGAATTTACGCCGGTACAGGCTACTGACGAAACACCCCTTGTGGTAACAATAAGCAGTTTCTCTTTTATACAGGGCGGCTACCCGGCTGACGATACTAAAAACGGGGGAGGATTTGTTTTCGATATGAGGGGTATATTGAATCCCGGGCGGTTTGATGAATACAAAAACCTATCAGGCCTGAATAAAAAGGTGAAGGATTTTTTGGAGCAACAAACCAAAATGCCCGATTTTTTAAACAGCGTGTACAGTATCATAGATATATCGGTTGAAGATTATATTAAACGTGGTTTTGAAAACCTGGTGATCAACTTTGGCTGTACAGGAGGCCAGCACCGGAGCGTATATGCAGCGGAAGCTATAGCCCGGCATTTAAGAAATAAGTTTAAGGTGAAGATTAATCTAAATCACCTCAACAAGGAAAACTGGAAGACCAAATGAAGGCAATGATTTTCGCTGCAGGTTTGGGATCCCGCTTCAAGCCCTGGACAGATAGCCATCCGAAAGCACTGGCATTAGTGAATGGTAAAAGCCTGTTGCAGCGCAATATAGAATACCTCCAGCATTATGGCATTACCGAGGTGGTAGTGAACATTCATCATTTTGCGGGCCAGGTAATCGATGCGGTGAAAAAGAATAATGGTTGGGGGAGTAAGGTGCTGATCAGCGATGAAAGCGACGAATTGCTGGAAACCGGCGGCGGGCTGCTTCAGGCCAGGCCCTTCCTGGAAGGTGCTGATCCGTTCGTTACGCTGAATGTGGATATACTGACTGACCTCAATTTAAATAACCTGGCTGCATTTCATCATCGCTATAAGCCTCTGATATCTTTTGGGGTTACCAGCAGGGAAACTTCCCGGTACTTTTTATTTGATGAGGATAACCGGCTTCGTGGTTGGAAAAATGTAGTAACCGGAGAAGAAAAAGTGCCGCATCCAGGGTTCCCCGAAGAAAATAAGAACCTGGTCAGGAAGGCTTATAGTTGCGTAGTAATATTCCAGCCTGAAATATTTACGCTGATACGCCAGCATGGTAAATTTTCGCTCACAGAACCTTACCTTGACCTGGCGAGTGAACACCTGATTTTAGGGTATGATCATACAGGCGATAAACTGGTGGACGTTGGAAAGCCGGAAAGTGCAGCGCTGGCGGAGCAGTTATTTGATTGAAAAATAAACCAGGGGTTGATATATTTCTTGCTGCGGAATGACACTTGAACCGATTAAAGCTTTAATCTTTTTTCTGCTCAAAAAGATCTTTTTTATCCACCACTTTTACCTTATCATTTTCTTTTAATAATTTGCTTACGACATCATATGGGCCGGTGATAACGTGGTCACCTTCTTTCAGGCCCTGTTTAATTTCTATGTAGTTGATGTCCTGGATATCCGGTTTAACTTTTACTTTCTTCACCACTCCGCCGCTATCGATCAAAAACACAACTATATCCAGTTCGTCATCCTGGGCAACGACTTTTGGCGTTTCATCCGTTGCCGGGGCAACATTCTTTTTTGTACTGTCATTTCTCTCCCGTGTAGTTACTGCATTGATCGGTACGCTTAAGGTAAGGCTATGCGTTTCGGTTTGTATATCTGCACTGGCACTCATTCCTGGTCTGAAAGGATAGGCGCCCTTACCTAACAGGTCATTATAGCTTTCGGGTAATAGTCTTATGTAAACTTTATAATTAGTTACGTCTGTACTGGTATTAGAGAGGGCTGTTTGTGTAGCGGCGCCGTTGTTACTGCTGGCTATCTGCGTTACAATTCCTTTAAATTTCCGGTCGCTGTAGGCGTCTACAATTACGATCGCGCTGTCCCCTAAATGCACTTTTGGGATATCGCTTTCGCTTACATCCACCCGTATTTCGATTTTGGCCATATCAGCGATTCGCAGCATTTCCGTACCCGACATGAGGTTGCTTCCAACTACCCGCTCTCCTTTTTTAACATTCAGCAAACTGACCACGCCGGCCATTGGTGCTATTACGGCCGTTCTGCCAAGGTCCTTGTTGGCTTTAGCCAGGCTACTCTGCGCACTTTGTACGGCTGCCTGGCCACCCCGGATGCCTTGTTTTGCAGCGTTGTAGTTAGCCTCGGCGCTTCGGAAATTTGCGTCTGCCATATTGAATTCATTTGCGCTGATAACCTTGTCATCATATAATTGCTTTTGCATTTTAAATGTTTTTTCCGCCTGGTCCATCTGTGCCTGGAAAGCGCTTAAGGCAGCCTGTGAGTTAGCTACCTGTGCCTGGCTTTGAACCACACCGCTTGCTGCCTGGTTGGCTTGTATGCTATAGATGTCCGCATAGATACGTGCCACTACCTGGCCCTTTTTTACGCTATCGCCTTCCTGGACGGTGAGCTCGGTTATTTCACCACTGATATCCGGGCTCACTTTTACTTCGATCTCCGGGTATATTTTTCCACTGGCATTTACAAATTCAGTAATGGTACGTTTTTGTACCTTTTCCGCAGTAACCCGTATGCCTTCATTTTTACCGAAAACACCCGCTGCTTTTAGGGCACCCAATACCGCCACCAAAATGACCAGTGCGATTAGAATCCATTTTACGGTCTTGCTCATATCTGAGTATGTTTGTTAGATTGTTTGATAGAAGTTGTTGTCAAAAAAAACACGGGCGTTTTATAATTTCAATCCCTGCCCCCTGTAAAATTCCAGCACTTTCATTTTGAAAACATAGTCGAATTGATTCAATACCATTTCCAGTTTAGCCCTGAATAAGTTGTTCTGGTTAGTAATTAATTCAAATGTGCTCAGCATACCTACAGTATGGCGTTTCAAAGCGAAGTCATAGGTTCGCTGCGATGCCGCTACACTTTTTTCACTGGAATTAAATTTTTCCATAGCCACGGTAGCCGAATTGTAAGCCTGGTAAATATCCTGTTTTATTTGTTGATTATCCTTTTCTTTCTGAAGTTCAATATTGCGGATATTTAATTTGCTCCTTTCCCAGTTCATGCGCACCTGGCCACCGTTAAAAAGGGGAATACTAATACCAGCCCCAACAGATTGACGGAAATTCTGGTTATACTGGTTAAAAAAAGTTGAGTTGCCCACTTTAGGGATCACTGATGGCCTGGTAACGGGGTAAGGTGAGCCCCCCACATTTACTAATCCGACCGTATCGACACCCTGGGAAAACCCGGTTACCTGGTTTGCCTGGCTGTTAAATCCTGTTCCCAGGCTTCCAAAAACAGAAATGTTAGGATACATATTACCCCTGGCGGCCTCGGCTGATTTCTGTGCCGCTTTTAATTTAAAATCGTTGACCCTTTGTTGCGGCAGGTTCACTACGGCGAGCGCGAATACGGCATCCGGTTGAAGATCAGCTATCTTCTCGACCGGTATGGATTCTACCGGGGGCTCCGCTACTTCAAAAAGTACTGCCGCATCGATATTCATATTCGATTTCAGTACCAGCGTAGCTTGTTCCACATTACCCCTGGCACTGATAAAATTGGCACTATCGCGTGCTTCCTGCGCCTCCAGCTCAGCGGCATTTATTTCAGGTAACGAACCTGCATTAACCAGTTTACGGGTGTAATTTAACTGGGCCCGCGTTTGTTGTAACTGAACCTGCGCAATTTTTTGCTGTTCTATAGCGAGCAATATTTGCAGGTAATTATTTGCAACGGTGAGGGCGATATCGTTTTTTAATTTATCGGTGTTTGCCTTTGAGGCCTCATACTCCCATTGGTTGGCAAGCATGGTATTTCTTTTACTATACCAGTTAAAAATATCCGCACTTGTTTGTAATTGCAGTCCAGATCCCAGGTACCCCTGGTTTACGATATTGAAGGAAGCATCCTGGCTTGGGCCATTGTTGAAACTCAGGTTGCCGCTTAATGTGGCGCTGGGATATTGGCTTAGCCGGCTCTGCTTGTAAAAAAGGCCTGAAATGGATGCCTGTACATCCGCTTGTTTCACCGTAATATTATTGGCCATGGCATAATCAACGATCTTCCTTAAGTCCCATTTCTCCTGTGCCCTTGCTGTATTGCAAAACAGGAAAACAGTGATGAGGGTATAACTGATGTAACGCATGCTACAAAAATATAACAACCTTTTGTAAAGCCGTTGGCCCAATTTTATAAACGGTAAATAAGCGGAGCAAAATATTAATGATGACATTTTAAGATATTTATAAAAGGGATACGGTACAATGGTTGACAATCCTGCTTATAGTTACAATTCTGGGGTGCAATTTACTTACATACATTTAAATGAACTGATTACAGGGAACTATTTTTTGTTACCTGGTGCAGGCTTAACGGATTTCCAGCGCGATTTTTTGCAACTGATAGTCAGTGATTAAAAGGTCATATTTTAAAAGAAAGGCCATACGGTTTTGTTACAAATGCTGATTAGCCTTAAGAATTAGAAATGGAACCCTTTACTATAAACTGTCGCCAAACCTGGTAGTCAGTTTGTTGAAAACCTCCGATAACTGCCTTCGTTCAGTGGCAAGTTCCTCTTTTTCATCAGCTAAAATATTCAATAATATTTCCATACGCGCCAGGATGGGGTCAATCAATTCCTGGGTTGTTTCAAGATAGGATCTGTTCCCCGGAATACTTTCAGGCGTGTGATTTACGAGGAGTGGTTTATCATTTAGCAGCGCATCTTTAGTAACATGATAATAACCCGCCAATTTTTCTGCTGTTTCACTTCTTAATTTGGTTTTACCATTCTCCAGGTTGCTATAATTTGGCTGGCTCATATGTAACAGGTCGGCAATGGTTTTTTGTTTTAAATTTTGAGCCATTCTTAAAAAACGTAAGGTGTCGGATTGCATGTTACACATAATTTATAAGGCTAAAGTTATAAAATAAAAGTTTAATTATTTTATATGTGAAAAGTTTAAAAGTAGTTTTATTCTCATAAGAATCGGAGGATAAAACATAGAATAAAATGATGTAAAATATTTCAACGGCCATTGGATACAGGATATAAGCTGCGAACCTGTATAAAAGAAGAGCGGTGATTATTTAAATAATTTAAATCTAAACACAATGAAACAAACATTAAATTTAAACTCGTTGGAACTTGCACCCATGAGTAATTTGGAAATGCAGCAAACAGATGGCGGGGGATGGGCGTCATGGGGTTCCTGGCTGGGTCAACAATTAATTAGTAATTGGGATGATATCAAGAAAGGGGCAGTGGATGGTTGGAATTCGGTGCATTATAATTAAAAAAACTCAACAAATTAAATTACGCTATTAATCTAAACAAAATGAAAAAGACTATTGATCTTGAAAAATTAAACTCGGTAGAAGAGTTGAAGATGTGTGAAATGACCAACCTTTATGGAGGTGGTTTTTGGGGGGATTTATTTTTTGCAGGTGCAGCTACAGTCCATTTTATCGGATATATGCTTGCCGATGCACATAAAAATCCCATACGGCCTAGTGAATATAGATAAACATTTAACGATTTTTAATGGGATGCCGGTGGTGTCCCATTTTTCAATTTAAGTTAATTGACTTCCACGATGATTATGATACAATATTTATTACTTTTTTTCAAGTATTTGAAAAAACCTAAACTTCCCCAAAGGGTAAAATCCATTGAAAACATCGGTTTTTTTTCATGCCTGTTTTTGTTTTCATTATTTATGGATTTTACATTAGATTATATTGCTTCAATGGAGTTTCTTTTAAATGCCTTTCACATTAATAATACCAATGCATTTGACGAGGAAATTTATCGCGAGGGATTTCCTTTTGCAGTACTTGTTGTGGGTTTAATGGTGCCGGCTTTTGAAGAATTTTTACACCGGTATTATCTTAGAAGTTTTACCTGGAATAATACACTTTTACCAATTTGTTGTGCTTTTATCTTTATACAACTTTTAAATATTAGAAGCATTACTTACCTATTGATAATAGCTATTATAACCTTAAGTATTAGCATTGGTATTTATAGGTTAATTCTAAAATCAGAAAAGGTTAAAAAAAAATTATTACAATTTTATGCAATAAATTACTGGTTGTTTTTTTACATTTCTGCAATTGCATTTGGGGTTTCTCATATAGGCAATTATAACATTAAACACTTCATTCCGATTTTACCGGTTATTCTTTTATTGCCACAAATTTTTGCAGGTCTGTTGTTGGGCTATGTTAGGATTGTCATGGGCATAAAATGGAGCATTGCTTTTCATAGTTTACATAATTTAATTGTGGTAACATTTTTATTTATTAATCATCGTTGATAATGATTACAAAGTCCGTAATTGAGAGCAGCATTATTTACAAATCAGAAATAGAATATAAGCAGCCTTTAATTTATTGGATTATAATCTTTATCCTATTAACCACTGCCATTTCACTTCCTTTCATCAAATTCGATATCTCCGTAAAGTCCCCCGGAATCATTCGTCCTGTGGATGAAAAGACTGAGGTCAGGTCATCAATCAGTACTTATATAGATACTATTTATTTCAGGGAAGGGGACACGGTACGGAAAGGGGATATTATTATTCAATTGCGCAAAAAGACGTTAGGTATCAAAAAAACTATGAATGATTTTGAGATCAGGCAACGCCAAAATTTTATCACGGACCTTTTGATCCTTACCACCCACACCCAATCTTACGGTTCTCCCAAATCCGCTATCAAAAGCCCGCTCTATAAACAGGAATCAAGCAGGTTTGTATTTCATTTGTCAGAACTTAATGCCCAACTGAAGAAAGTGAATAAAGAACTCTACATGGATTCCGTGCTGTTGGCTGACAGGATAATATCCCCTAAAGAAATGTTTGACAAGCAGATCGAGCATGAAAAACTTACCGCCAACATCCAGGCTACCAGCGTACAGCAAATAGCCGCCTGGCAACAACAACTTTCTAATTATCAATTGGAGAAGAGTCAATTTGAGCATGCAAACCGGCAATTAAACGACGACAGTAATCTTTATTCTATAACTGCGCCGGTAAGTGGCATCCTGCAAAATTTTAATAAATATTACCCGGGGAGCCTTGTGCAGGCCGGCGAAATTTTAGCCTTAATATCACCCGAAGCAGCCCTGGTCGCGGAGTGCTACATAAATACCAGGGACATTGGTTTATTAAAACGGTACCAGCCCGGTTTTTTCCAGGTTGACGCTTTTGACTATAATTATTTTGGGGTACTCACAGGCAAAATTATTTCTATCGATAACGATTACACCGTTAGTGATAATAAGCCTGCATTTAAAGTACGCTGCACGTTGGATACTCTCCAATTGCATTTAAAAAATGGATTTTGTGGTCAATTAAGGAAAGGGTTGACATTACAGGCAAGATTCAAAGTTACCCGGCGAAGCCTGTGGCAATTATTATTTGATAAGATCGATGACTGGGTGAACCCGGCGGCATCCTGAAAAAATAATCCACCATTATATTGAGAAGCGTAAAAGTTAAGCAACGGGATATCACTGATTGCGGAGCGGCCTGTTTAGCTTCCGTATCGGCATTTTATAAACTGAAAATGCCCGTCAGCAGGATAAGGCAGCTCGCGGGTACTGATAAACAAGGCACCAATGTTTTAGGACTGATCGAAGCTGCAGCCCTGCTGGGTTTCGAGGCTAAAGGGGTTAAGGGTGGATTCGAAAGTCTGGCGAAAATACCGAAGCCTGCGATAGCACACGTAGTTCTTGATGGTGAGATGGCCCATTACGTGGTCATCTACAAAACCCGAAAAAAATATATAATCATTATGGATCCTTCAGATGGCAGGATTTTAAAGAAGGTAAATGATGACTTTAAGAAAATTTGGACCGGGGTACTGGTTTTATTGGTGCCGGATGACGGCTTCAAAACAGGGAATCAAAAAATTAGCAATGGTAAACGCTTTTGGCAACTGGTACAACCACATAGCGGTTTAATGCTCCAGGCACTTTTGGGTGCTTTAGTCTATTCACTTTTGGGGTTGTCGACTTCGATATACGTTCAAAAAATAGTTGATTTTGTTCTGGTTGAAGGAAATATAAGGTTACTGAATTTATTAAGCATTATCATGATCGTGTTATTGTTGTTCCAGGTAATCCTGGGCGCGACAAAGAATATGTTTGCGCTAAAAACAGGGCAGCAAATTGATGCCAGGTTAATTTTAGGATATTATAAACATTTGCTTTCTCTTCCGCAACAGTTCTTCGATACGATGCGTGTAGGTGAAATAATAAGCCGTGTAAACGATGCGGTAAAAATAAGGACTTTTATAAATGAAATTGCATTAGGTATCGCGGTCAACTTGCTCATCATTTGCTTTGCCATGGCTTTGATGTTTTTATATTACTGGAAGCTGGCCGTCATAATGCTCTGTCTTATTCCTCTGTATTTCATTATTTATATTATCAGTAACAGTATTAACAAGGTTTGGCAACGGAAACTCATGGAAAACAGTGCCGAACTGGAAACGCAATTAGTAGAAAGTCTGAATGCGGTGGGCACCATCAAGCGGTTTGGACTGGAAGAATATGCAAATGATAAAACAGAGAACAGGTTTATTAATTTGTTACGCTCTATTTATAAAAGCACGGTGTACACTATCTACCTTGGTTCCGGTACAGAATTTACTACCAGGATTTTTACCATCCTACTTTTATGGTCGGGTAGTTATTTTGTTATTCAACGGCAATTATCCCCCGGGGAACTGTTGTCGTTTTATGCACTGATCGGTTATTTTACAGGTCCCGCCTCATCGCTGATCGGTGCAAATAAAAATGTACAGGATGCATTGATAGCTGCAGACCGCTTATTTGAGATCATTGACCTGCAAATTGAAAGCAGCAGTGTAAATAAACTTAGACTCAACCCGGATTTAATTGGTGCCATTCAATTCAATAATGTAACATTCCGTTATGGTACAAGAACCATTGTTTTTGAAGGGTTAAATTTATTGATAAAAAAAGGAAACAGTACAGCCGTAGTTGGAGAAAGCGGCAGTGGCAAATCCACCATGCTTTCATTGCTTCAAAATTTGTACCCGCTAAAAGAAGGAAGCATTGCAATTGGCGGAATAGATATTCAACATATCAGCAATGCCAGTTTGAGGCAATGTGTTGGCGTGGTACCACAGCATATCGACCTGTTTGCCGGCAGTATCCTTGATAATATTGCCATAGGTGATACGGACCCGGATATTCAACAGGTTTTAGCCTTGTCCAAAATGCTCGGCATTAATGAGTTTGTTGAAAAACTCCCGGATATGTATAACACCTACCTGGGTGAGCAGGGTATTAATTTGTCGGGTGGACAGCGGCAACGCCTTGCAATAGCAAGGGCATTATACCGCAACCCGGAAATTCTTATTTTAGACGAAGCAACATCGAGCCTGGACCCTGTAAGCGAACAAAAAGTACAGGATACTTTAAAGTGGTTTAAACACCAGGGTAAAACGCTCATAATTATTGCCCACCGCTTATCTTCCATAAAAACATGTGATACCATCCTGGTTTTACATGGCGGCAGATTGGTGGAACAAGGCCGCCATTTCGATCTGCTAAAGGCAAATGGATATTATGCCAGGTTATGGGAATATAATAATAGTGCAGTGTAAGAACAAGGTGCACTTATACTGCCATTAACCCTCTACACACCTGGCGGATGACATCGCCTTACCAGGTAAGGGGGTATTAGCAAGCAGTATTTATAAAAACAAGATCAAGGTCCCGTAATTACCGGGTGAATGATTCATTGGCATCATGTTCAAAATATTTTACCCTGGCAGTGGTGCAAGTTCAGAACCTGGCTATTAAAAGCAAGGGGCTATTTAGCAAAGTGTAGCTTACATCATTAAACGGTCCTACTATCCGATGGGTGAATGATCATTGTTTAATTAGGTGAAGTTCAACATCATAAATTTAACAGGATTGTCTTTCATTCCGTATTTCTCATAAAATGAAGGGTAATTATTTGGTGGTAATGATTTCCAAAAATACTTCCTAAAAAAACACAAAAAGAGAGAAAGGAATCAATTCCGCAAATTGAATCCAGGGATATTATCTTACAAGGGAACAACTATATTTTTTTAAATTACCTGCAAGGGAACAAGACATAGCATCGCGATAAGCATTTATTTATCTCCTGAAATAATTTTAATGTATTCTTTAAGACTTTACTTTGTATTTTTTAATCAATCAGGTCCCTGTGATTTAAAAGCCTGTTCAAGGTCCCTTGTCAAATATTCACTGTCTTCCAACCTACATATAGCCCGATCATACGGTGGTCTCTTTTTCCGCATTAAAATATTTAGATGAAATGGCCGAACATCTAGGCATGATAGTTTTCGTGCCCCCCAGCTACAGCTAATAAAATATGTTTGAGGCTGTTACAAAATTTTTCAACTTCTTCAGTTTACCGCCTTTATAATAAAAGCGGCAACCCGCAGGCACCCTTCATTTGCTGGGTAGCTAATTCATATTAATCCTTATCAAAGATGACACTTTCCACTTTCTCGTGTTGACGGAGATAACGGATAACTTCTTCCGTGGTCCTGGTAATTCGTTCAAGCCGCATCGGCAAAGTACGTAAGCCACGTATCAGCAACCAGGCGCCAAAGGGGGAAATCCCACTGCCGATATTCATATATTCCGAATTGAATATCCGTTCAATCATCTTTGTACTCCCGCACAATACTCCGGCAACGGTATCGCTGTGTCCGCCAATATATTTGGTAGCCGATTGCAAGCTGAGGTCAATTCCAAGATCCAATGGTTTTTGATAAAGCGGCGTGCAATAACTGTTGTCGATAATAGTGACAATATTTTCAGCCTTCGCCAGGTCAGCTACAGCCTTAAGATCCTGGATTGCGTAATCCCAGCTATTCGGGCTCTCTAAATAAATGACGGTTGTGTTCGGTAATATTGCACGCTCAAAATTTTCAATTTCCCGCCCGTCAATATATGAAGTAGTTACACCAAAGCGTGGAAGGATCTCATTAAACATTTTTTGCGCCCATGTATAAGGTTTATTTACCGATACGATATGATCACCCGATTTTACATTAGCTAATACAGAAGCAAAGATGGCAGCGGCGCCGCTGTTAAATACGAGGCAGTCTTCCGCATGATCAAGTGCGGCCAGTTTTTTTCTTAGAATATCAACCGTAGGATTTAAGCCACGGCTATACAGGTAGGTAGAATATTCATCCGCGAAAGCACTACGCATTGCATCAACTGTTTTAAATGCAAAATTGCTGCTCTGAATGATCGGTGGGGCAATGGCGTTAAAGTAATTTTCCCGGTCTTCCGCCAGCTCGTTGATAATGTAAGAGATATCCATTTATTGAGTTGTTTTTTTTAATGACCTACCTATAAAATAAAGTGCGATAAAACCACCTAATACACTTAACCCGGTAATTGCTGCATGGTTATTATTTTTATAATCCATTGCAATGCTTACCGCTACAAAAGCATAGGCGAGAATAAATAGCACAGGAAGCAAAGGATACAATTTCATTTTGTAAATACCGGTACCGTCAAGGTGTTTGGTTTTCCTTCGCAGGATGAAGATAGTGGCGGCAGACAAGATCATCCCAAAAGAGTCTAAAAAAATGGTGAAACTTAAAATCGTGTCAAAGTCTTTCGACCAAAATATAATTGCT
>JBBJMD010000202.1:0-6882 GCA_037719925.1 Ferruginibacter sp. | reverse complement strand
ATGATGAGGCGTTGAGAACCGGTCTTTGGGTTACCCATTGCGATCGCCAGCGGGTTGGCAGCGATTTGCTGTAAGGAAAACCCGAGCCCGACAATAAACAAGCCTGTGATCATCAAATTGAAGGAAGCCGCATTTGCAGCAGGATAAAAGAGTAGTGTACCAATTGCTGAAATTATCAGTCCAACGGCGATACCGTTTTTATACCCGATCCTGTTCAGCAAATCACCTCCAATGAATTTTGAGATACCAAAATAAATGATGGAACCCACCGTATAGGCAACATAAAAAGCCACCGAAACCAACTGACTCTGAGCCTGTGATAAATTGAAAGCTGTTTTAAAAACGGGGATGAGTATATCATTGCTGGCTGCTACAAATCCCCAGAAAAAAAAGACGGTGATCAGTGTCCCGAATTGAGACCATTTGGTGGTTACGAGTGTATTGGCTGGTTGGATCATAATAGAAATCATGTTTTAAGTTGCCCAAAGTAGAATAATTTTATCATTACGAAAAATTTTCATTACTTAATTTGTTTCTAACAAAATATTCTTAATTTGAAGGCGATTAACAATTCCTATTTTTAATGGAAATATTACACGTAAGCGCTGAATGTTACCCTGTTGCCAAAGCAGGTGGGCTGGGCGATGTAGTAGGCGCACTGCCTAAATATCAAAACCAGCTTGGGCATATCGCTAAAGTCGTAATGCCGATGTACAGAACGAAATTTTTATATGAACATGAGTTTGATATTGTACATAAAGGCTCTTTCGGCATGGGAGAAGTCTGGTTCAATTACACGATCATTAAAGAGCTTACAAACAAGCTCGGATTTGATCTGTATCTCGTAGACATTAACGGGTTGCTGGACCGTGAATCAGTATACGGCTATAGCGATGATACGGAACGCTTCACGGCATTCCAGATCGCTGTAGTAGATTGGCTCTCGCAATGGAAGCACCGGCCTGACGTTGTGCATGTGCATGATCACCACGCCGGCCTTGTTCCTTTTATGATGCAACATTGTTTCAGCTATCGTCATTTAAGTGATGTGCCTACGGTGCTTACCATTCATAACGCACAATACCAGGGGCAAATTGGATGGGATAAATCAAAATATCTTCCTGGCTGGGATACCTGGGAATGGGGCAAGCTGGATTGGGCAAATAATATCAACCCGTTGGCCAGCGCGGTTAAATGTGCCAGGAAGGTTACCACGGTTAGCCAGAGTTACTTACAGGAAATGCGTCACCATGCAAACGGCCTGGAAAACTTATTTGAATTTGAGAAAGGAAAGTGTACCGGCATACTGAACGGGATCGATGCAGCTGTATGGGATCCGGCAACAGATACTTATATCGACCCCAACTTTACGGCTGCAGATTCCGCAGAAGGAAAGCTGGCCAACAAAAAAGTATTGTGCGATATGTTTAGCCTCGATATTGCCAGGCCCTTGTTTGTTTTTATTGGCCGCCTGGTGCATGAAAAAGCTGCAGACCTGCTTCCGCAGGCCATTTATGATTCCGTTTACCAACTGGAAGGAAAAATGAATTTCCTGATCCTGGGCAGCGGTGAGTCTGCGGTAGAAAGAGAGCTCGAAATTATGAAACAGCCCCTGGCAGGCTATTATAATTCGAAGATCGGCTATAATGAAAAGTTGAGTCACCAAATGTATGCAGGCGCTGATTTTTTATTGATGCCAAGCCGGGTTGAGCCGTGTGGCCTCAACCAGATGTACGCTATGCGTTATGGCACCATCCCGATTGTAAGGAACACCGGTGGCCTCCGTGATACCGTGATTGATTATGGCAATCCGGGCGGGTATGGAATAAGTTTTAATGACGCTACTGTTTGGGACATCACTTATTCAATACACAGGGCACTTGAAATGTATGAAGAACCAGGCATGATGAAGAAACTCATTGGCACCATCATGGACCTTGATTTTAGTTGGGAAACCAGCACGTAACAGTATATTAAATTATATGAAACTTTAAAATAGGTTTCATTGAATTTAAATATGTTTGTAACGACGAAACTACAGCAAAAAATTAGTAACTAAACTTGTTATATATGGAAAGCGCATCAGTAATTGCCATTGTGTTAGGTGGCGGGGCAGGTTCGAGATTATATCCTTTGACTGCAAGCAGGAGCAAACCGGCGGTGCCCATTGCCGGTAAATACAGGCTGGTGGATATTCCGATCTCAAACTGCATCAACTCAAGCCTGAACAGGATACTGGTGCTTACCCAATTCAATTCCGCATCATTAAATAAGCATATAAAGAACACTTACCAGTTCAGTATTTTTAGCAAAGGGTTTGTCGATATACTGGCAGCAGAGCAAACTCCTGATAACCCAAAATGGTTCCAGGGAACGGCAGATGCAGTGAGACAATCATTAAGGCATATTGTTAATTATGAGTTTGATTATGTTTTGATCTTAAGCGGTGACCAATTATATCAAATGGATTTTGCCGCAATGATAGATAATCATACTGCTCACGGCGCCGATATTTCCATAGCTACCATCCCTGTTGGTGAGAGAGACGCACCTGAGTTCGGTATATTAAAATCAAATGATGAACAACTGATCACTTCTTTCATAGAAAAGCCGTCAAAGGATTTATTGTCTGAATGGACTAGTGATACCGGCGATGAAATGAAAGCACAGGGAAGGAATTACCTTGCTTCGATGGGGATTTATATATTTAGCCGAAAGCTATTATTTGATCTCCTGGAAACGGAAAAAAAGGACGCAACTGATTTTGGAAAAGAAATAATTCCTACCTCCATTGAGAAGTATAAAGTGGTAAGTTTTCAATATGATGGCTATTGGACAGATATCGGAAATATCTATTCTTTCTTTGAAGCCAACCTTGCACTGACACTTGACCTTCCACCATTTAACCTCTTCGATAACCAGCGGATAGTGTATAGCCATGCACGGATGCTGCCGCCGGCAAAGATCAGTGGCACAACCCTGGAAAAAACAATTATTGCGGAAGGGTCCATCATCAATGCCAGCAGAATCGAGAACAGTGTAATCGGTGTGAGGGCCCGGATCGGTCATGGCTCTACCATTGTTAGCTGCTATATCATGGGCAACGATTTTTATGAAACGTTAAGTGAGATAGAACACAACACCGGTAAAAATATTCCGAAAATAGGAATTGGCAACAGGTGCTTTATTAAAAATGCGATCGTGGATAAAAACTGCCGGATAGGAAACGATGTCCGCATAAACGGCGGAAACCACCTTCCCGATACAGATCATTCATTGTATGCCGTTAAAGACGGTATCGTTGTTTTAAAGAAAGGAGTGATCCTGACGGATGGATTTGTAATTTAACGGCATTAATAAAAAACATCCCCTCCCAACGGGATGTTTTTTAGACAAATTTTATAAATGTGTATTTTATACACGAATTTTTATTTTAACCGGTTGCTATGTCAGCACTTATTTTGCCAAAGGAGAAACTCAGTTTCCGGCAGATTGTAAATATGAGTTTTGGTTTCTTTGGCATCCAGTTTGGCTTTGCCCTGCAAAACGCGAATGTCTCCCGCATTTTTCAAACACTGGGTGCAGAGATCGACAAGATCGGGATCTTGTGGATCGCGGCTCCTATTACCGGATTTCTAGTACAACCTGTAATAGGATACCTCAGCGACCGCACCTGGCATCCACGCTGGGGCAGAAGACGGCCTTTCTTTTTCATCGGCGCCGTGCTATCATCAATTGCGTTGATCCTCATGCCGCAGTCAACGGTTTTATGGATGGCTGCAACCTTACTTTGGGTATTGGACGCCTCTATCAATATTTCGATGGAACCTTTCAGGGCATTTGTGGGAGATAAGCTCGCATCCTCCCAGCGCACCACGGGGTTTGCTACGCAAACATTTTTTATAGGCCTCGGTGCAGTGATTGCTTCTTTGTTGCCCTATATCTTTACCAATGTGTTCGACATCCCGAACACGGCGCCTGAAGGGATTATACCACCTTCCGTAAAATATTCCTTTTACATCGGCGGTTTTGTTTTTCTTGCTTCCGTCCTCTGGACAGTGTTTACTACCACCGAATTTCCTCCTGAAAATATAGAAACCTGGGAGCGGGAAAAACTTAAATCAAGTGGACTTTTTAATGGTATCCTGGACATAACCAAAGGGATCGTTTCCATGCCTAAAACGATGTTGCAATTAGCGGTCGTACAGTTTTTTACCTGGCTTGCTTTTTTTTCTCTGTGGATCTATACTACTTCGGCAATATCCCAAAACGTTTATGGAACAACAGATACCACGTCAAAAGCATTCCAGGACGCGGGAGATTGGGTAGGGGTGATGTTTATGGTTTATAACGGAGTATCCGCGATCACCGCTTTCCTCCTGCCTATGCTGGCAAAATATACCGGGCGAAAATATACCCACATGATCAGCTTAATCATAGGCGGGACTGGGCTGGTATCCATGTTTTTTATTCATACGCCCCAGCTGCTCCTGCTTCCAATGATAGGGGTTGACTGGATGGTCCTCAACCTTAACAATGCCTTATGCGATATTGGCCGGAGCCTTGCCCCAGGAAAAAATGGGATTCTATATGGGTGTATTTAATTTTTTTATTGTAATCCCACAGATCGTTGCCGCGGCAATCCTGGGCTTTTTTATCAAACATATTTTTAATGAGCAAAGTATTTTTGCGCTGGTAATCGGCGGTGTATCGATGATCCTTGCCGGCCTGTTAAATGTTATTGTTACCGACAGGGACGATGAAAAAATTGCAGCCAAACCATAACGCGACCCTTTATGAAAAAACTACCTATTCTCAGTTGCCTGTTGCTGATTTTCTTTTCTTCATTTACTCAACCCGATTATAAATGCTATCCTTCCCACTGGTGGACCGGAATGAAGTGGAACAAATTACAGGTAATGGTCCGTGGCGATAAAATTGCGGATAACTTTCCTATGATTAAAATGGGGCCTGCCGGGGTTAAATTGGCAACCGGGGTAAGGCTGGTTAAGATCAACAGGGTTGAGAGCCCTAATTATATTTTTCTGGACCTGGTAATTGATGCGGCGGCAAAGCCTGGCAGGTTCAATTTTCCTTTCCTGAAAAATATGACTATTGAATATGAATTAAAGCCGGGGCGTAAGGGCAAGGGAAAAGAATATGCGCAGGGAGTTACCTCCAGGGATTTTATTTATCTTATTATGCCCGATCGTTTCAGTAATGGGGATACATCTAACGACCGCATACCGGGCATGAGGGATCAATCTCTAAACCGGGATTCCGTTTTTAGCCGACATGGGGGAGATTTACAGGGTATTATCAACCGCCTCGATTACCTGCAGTCTTTAAGCGTTACCGCGTTATGGCTTAACCCGGTAATTGAAAATGATATGCCCGACCGAACCGAACATGGCTATGCTTTTACCGACCATTATAAAATCGACAGGAGGCTCGGTGGTGAAAAATCATACCGGCAACTGATTGATGCCGCGCATGCAAAAGGAATTAAAATTATACAGGACGCTGTTTATAACCACGTGGGCCTCTATCATTTTACGGTTCAGGATCCTCCAATGAAGGAATGGCTGCACCAATGGCCTGCTTATACCAATACCAGCTTTAAAGACCAGGTTTTATTTGACCCCTATACCTCTCCATTAGAAAAGAAGAAAATGGCCGATGGCTGGTTTACCAAACAAATGCCCGACCTGAACCAGGAGAATCCTTATGTAGCTAATTTTTTGATACAGCATGCCTTGTGGTGCGTTGAAGAGTTTGGTATCGACGGCTGGAGGATCGATACCTATGCCTACAACGACCTTGAATTTATGAACCGCTGCAATAAAGCCTTGATGGATCAGTATCCTCAAATTACCTTATTTGGGGAAACCTGGGTGCATGGCGTGCCCAACCAAAGTTTTTTTGTTCAAAATAATTACAACATTCCTTATAAAAGCAACCTGCAGGCAGCAACTGATTTTCAAACCCTGTGGGGAATACAGGATGGCATGACAAAAGATTTCGGATGGACGGATGGTATAAACAGGTTGTATACAACACTGGCCCAGGATTTTGTGTACAAAGACCCTATGCGAAATGTCATTTTCCTGGACAATCATGATTTGTCGAGATTTTATTCCGTGGTTGGTGAAGACTTGGAGAAATATAAATCTTCTTTAAGCTGGTTGTTTACCTGCCGGGGAATTCCCCAGATCTATTACGGAGATGAACTGGCCACTACCGGTTTTACCAGTCCGAATGATGGCTATGTAAGGCTTGATTTCCCAGGGGGATTTCGCGGAGATACCGTCAACAAATTTGAGCTAAGCGGCAGAACCGTCAGGGATCATGAAATATGGAGGCATATCCATACTTTGGCCAATTACCGTAAACAGTCTTCCGCAATAACCACGGGTAAATTGATGCAATATATCCCGGAAGATGGCGTGTACGCTTTTTTCAGGTATGATGCCAATCAAACCGTAATGATCGTTATGAATACGGCTAAAATAGAAAAGACGATCTCCTTTGAAAAATATGCGGGCAGTATCACCGGCTTTACCCGTGCAACAGATATTATTACCAGGACTAATTATGAATTAAAAGATTTTACACTAGGCTCTTACAAAACAGTTGTGCTGGAGTTGGGAAATGATATTACTGATCATTAAAATTTTTTTGAACAAACCAAAAATTTTAATAGCTGGCGCGCATTTATACAACGAGGGCTGAGGTCCGATCAGGAGTTACAAAGAGTATAACAACAACGTAAATATTGTTTTTTCACCAGAAAAATGGAACATAGTAAAGTGAAGGGCCGGTGAAAAAAGTTGCCCGGCGATCAATATAAAGACCTGGCCGCCGCCATCTACAATAACATAT
>JBBJMD010000201.1:0-6885 GCA_037719925.1 Ferruginibacter sp. | reverse complement strand
GTACTTCCAGAGTTCTTCAACGCTGCTCCATATACCACCATTGCCCGATGCGGCAAAGGTTGGCTCTTCACCATAATCCCGCTCAATAAATTCTTTTT
The DNA here is from genome assembly GCA_037719925.1 of Ferruginibacter sp. GTDB lineage: Bacteria > Bacteroidota > Bacteroidia > Chitinophagales > Chitinophagaceae > Ferruginibacter. Next base: position 6,787 of record JBBJMD010000201.1, on the reverse strand, counting down.
GCTCATTCAGCATATACCCATGAGAAACTCCGGATGCAGGATGCGGCCCGTCAGTGATGGTAGAGCGCTTCATACCGGCAGGCTGGTAGATAATCTCTTCAAGATATTGTTGCCATTTTTTGCCGCTTACCTTTTCAATGATCAGCGCTAACCCATTAAAAGCAGGGTTAGAATATTCAAATTGACTACCGGGTTCAAATTTAATTTTTCTGTCTGTTTCAGCGGTGCAAAATTTTCTTCGTCTTTTGCAGTGAGGTAAAAAACACTGTCTTTGCTGACCGGTCTGTTATCCTGCACCCAGAGCTATGCGTAAAAGATGATACAACTTCACTTTCCTGGCAATTTCTGCATTTTTAAAATCCGGGAAATATTTGTACAAATCATCTCCAGAATAATCCTTCCTTTGCAAGACGCAAAATGCCATAGGCCACAAATGTTTTGCTAATTGAGCCCACATTAAACAATGTTTTGGCAGTAATTTTTTCTTTGGTTTTGATATCAGCAATACCAAACCCTTTTTTATAAACAACAGTATTATTTTTTACCAGCAACACAGCGCCGCCGGGCTCATACGCTTTTATCGCGATTTGAAAGATTGAATCAAGACTTTTTGTCACCGTCCCTGGCAACTGTGCCCGAGTATTAACTGTTGTAAAAATCAAAAGCGAAAACAAATATTTCATCATCTAAAATTAAGCGTTTGGAAAAAAAGCTTTTTTCTTTTCGGTATGTCCAGGCAGATTTCTCATATTAATAGCTTTGTAAAACATCTTCAACTGAAAATGCTGTTCCCTGCTTACGCAACTTTTAAACTTTTCCGGTATCTAAATTATTATAAATAATTTTAGCGCATCTCTAAAACCTATGTTTAAAAAACACCTTGCCAGGTTGAGGCTGAACAGGTTTTTAAATATGCCTTAGATATTTTAAAACTTAAGTGGCTTTTAGCAGCGTTTTCAAGGTAATTTATGTCATATAAAGTAAAAACTGGTTGATACAATCGGGTTATTCAATTAGGTTTATAGCACATCAGGCTAAAATACTGAATAACGAATAAAGCAAAAACAATTAAGAGTACAAACCTTCTATTGAGACCGCATTCACCTGAACGTAATAAAACCGTAAGAGATATTGATAACGCTGTGTGATTCACGGGGGCTTTGCCAGATAGAAAATTACCGGAGCGTAAAACATGAATTATTGAATATGGAAGTAAAAATATTTATACCTGAAAGCAAATTACTTCAGCAACATATTGAATGCTTTTATATTTTAAAACACAGCAAAAATGATGGCGCTGTCAATTACCTTACCTACCCCTCGGTCAATACGGTACTAAGTATATCAAATAATGCCACTCAATTTTCAGAAGGTATATATATTTCGAAGCATACTGGTGAAGATTTACTTCACAGCAATTTAGTGTACAGTTTTAATACACCAATTTGGCTTCAATATGCAGATGATGTAGATGAAATCACTGTTTATTTCAGTCCGCTGGGCATTAACCATTTTCTGGAACAACCTCTTTCCTGTTACAATAACAGGCTAACCGACTCTTTTATGCCTTATAACGATTACACTGATGCCATGAAAATTATAATGGCAGAAACCGCAGATAAGAAACGGATAGATCGCCTGGAAGAATATTTATTAACCAAATACAAAAATTTTCATCACCCCTTTCTGCAGCAGGCAGTTGAAATGATACTCCGGCACAGCGGTGATATTACTTTAGGTGAAGAGGCATTGGAACTCGGCATAAGCCGTAAAACTCTTCATAAACACTTCCTGCTGCATTTGGGCAGAACACCTTCTGAATTTAAAAATGTGGCCCGTTTTCGAAAAGCGCTGCATAAAAAAGTAACTCCCTCTTCTGAAATCAAACTCACAAAGCTTGCCTACTATGCAGATTATTTTGACCAGGCCCACATGATAAAAGGATTTAAAGCCTTCACTAATACCTCCCCAAAAAAATTTTTTAAAGGCCTTACTACAAATGAACAGGGTTTTATCAATTGGTCTTTCCGCTAAGCGGTTACATTTTTACAATTCTGCAATAGACAGTATCCTCAGCTTTACCAAACACATTTTCTAAAAACGGCAGCCATAATTACCAATCAGGCAAAATAAAAAAGCCGTAAAAAAAGCTGTGATGCTATTATGGACAAAGTGTATGATATTATGATACCAGCATTTTTACATACACAATTCAAAAAGCGGATTTCGGCTACAACTAAAATAAATCTAAATGAAGATCATTCTTGTAAATGAAAGTTTGCTTAACATAATGGGCTTATCAGAAAAATTCATTGAAATTGAAACTACAGCAGATAAAAATAAATAATTGTCAACACCATGTTTTTTTCTGAGAAATGTCTTTATAATAAACCCACACCGGAAATTATTCTTTTAAAAGCCAAAAAACTTTGCATCATGAAAAAATTAGTGTATTTGCTTTTATTCCTGTTTTTTGTATGCACACAATTACAGGCACAAAACAAGTCGCGTGTCATAACCGGTAAGGTGACCGATGATATAGGGAATGCGGTTTCGAATGCATCAGTGATTATAAAGGGCACTTCTGCAGGTACAATTACCAATTCAGATGGTATGTATTCGCTAACACTTCCTTCTAATGCCCGCACACTTGTTATTTCCTCGGTGAATATGGAACCGCAGGAAATTACAATTGGTTCCCAATCGGAAATTAACGCCACGCTGCAGGCAGAAGATAATACCCTTTCCGAAGTAGTAGTAATAGGTTATGGAACACAACGCAGGCGAGACGTTACCGGATCTATTTACAAACTAAAAGATTCTACGCTTAAAAACATTCCTCTGCAAGGGCCCGATCAGGCTTTAAGGGGCAGGGTTCCCGGCGTGACGGTAACACAGTCTTCAGGAACACCGGGTTCAGGCATTAACGTACTAATAAGGGGTATCGGATCCCTCACTGCCAATACACAGCCATTATATGTTATTGACGGGGTGATATTGCAAACCGTGCAAACCGGAACTTTTTCCCAGTTGTCGTGGGTGGTCAGGAGCTGAATGCTTTGGCCGATATTAACCCTAATGATATTGAATCGTATGAAGTGTTGAAAGATGCGGCTGCTGCAGCTATTTATGGTACCCGGGGCGCAAATGGCGTGGTACTTATCACTACAAAAAAAGGAGCCAATCAAAGAACCCGCATAAATATTGATATTGCTGCCGGGCCGCAAAAGGTATGGAGAAAAATTCCTACCCTCTCCGGACCCGACTATGTGAAACTAATACAGGAAGAAGTAATTAATTATGCCCAGCAGTTTTTCGGTGTGGATCTTAAACCTTCCGATTTTGGATTAGCAGGTTTAGATGATGACCCGGCTACCTATCCATCTACATACTGGCAGGATCATGTTTTTAGAACAGGCAATCAGCAAACCTACCAGGCCTCCGCAACGGGGGGTAACGATAAAACCCAATTTTATGTTTCAGGCGGTTACGCCGGGCAAAAAGGTATTATGATTGGCTCGGATTATAAGCGCTATAGTGGAAGGTTAAATCTGGATAATAGAGTATCTGCTAACTTTAAAATTTCAACAGGTCTTTCCGTAAGCCGTTCTATAACCAACCGCATTAGTAACGATAATAATATTTACGGAGTATTAAGCACTGCTGTATTAAACAGTTCTTTTTATAACCCTTACGATTCAAATGGAAACTATGCCTACGATCCAAACCTTGGCATACTTGAAAACCCAATAGCAGCGGGCACCCTTCGATACAATAAAGGTTCCACAGAAAGGGTGATAGGGAACATTGCGGGAGAATACCAGTTGCTGCCTTCTTTAAGTTTACGGGTACAGGGAAGCGCTGATTATATAACGTTTAACGAGGCTCAGTTTTTACCAAGCAATTCTAAAGAAGGGGCCTCAGGGCCTAATGGAATTGGCAGAGAAAGTTATAGCAAACAACTGGATCTGTTAAACGAAAATATATTAACGTATAGAAAGTCTTTTGGCGATCACAGCGTTACTGCTACGGCAGTTGCATCTTATAACACCTCCAGGTACGAGTCTATATACGGTGAGGGGAAGAACTTCCCGGGCAATGGTGTTCAACGGTTATCCGCTGCTTCCATTAAGTCATCTCTTACATCTACCGGTTATAGTTTTGGTTTTATTGGCTACCTGGGGCGGGTAAATTATGATTACCAGGATAAATATTATTTAAGTGCGAGTGTAAGAAGGGATGGAGCTTCCAGCTTAGGTAAGTCATCACGGTATGGAACATTTCCGGCAATCTCGGGTGCATGGCGGGTTTCGGAAGAAAAATTTCTGAAGGGCAATAAAACAATCAGTGAGCTTAAAATAAGGGGCAGTTGGGGTAAACTGGGTAATGCCGGAGTCGCCAGCAATGCTTCAAGGGCGCTGGTTACACCCGGTTCAAACTATGTTGTAAATGGGGCAGATGTACCGGGTTTTGCTCCTGCCCAAATAGGCAACAACTCGCTGCAATTTGAAGAAACGCAGCAGGCAGATATAGGTTTAGAATTAGGGCTTTTTAAAAACAGGGTTTTATTAACTGCGGACGTGTACCAAAAAATAACCAACGACTTATTATTGTTCCGTCCACTGGTAACTATTTCAGGGTTTAGCGGGGTAAACCAGAACATTGGCAAATTGGAAAATAAAGGATTGGAATTAGCGCTTAACACAACAAATTTTAATACAAAAGATTTTACCTGGAGCACCAACTTTAATATTTCATTCAATAAAAATACCGTAAAGAAAATATCCGGTGTTCCGTTTGTAACAGGTTTTGCAAGCTGGGTAGAAGCAGGCTACCCGCTGAGCAGTTTCCGCGGGTATAAAACCTCGGGTATATTCCAGTTGCAGGGTGAAATAGATAAAGCGCCTTTCCAATCTGCAAATACAAGGCCGGGAGATATTCAGTTTGCTGACATAGACGGGAATGATACCGTTGACTCAAAAGACCAAATGATATTGGGTAATGCAAACCCAAAGTTCAGCGGCGGCTTAACCAATACATTTAGCTACAAAGGAATAGAATTGTCAGCCTTCCTGCAATTTGTTTCCGGTAATAAAGTATACAATGCAAACAGGGTATTTGCAGAAGGAGCAAATTTGGTGTTTGGCCAGTATGCAACAGTTAACAACAGGTGGACACCCACCAATACCAATACAAATATCCCAAGGGCTATTTTTGCTGACCCGGCGCAAAATGGAAGAGTCTCAGACAGATGGCTGGAAGACGGCTCCTACCTGAGGTTAAAAAATGTAATACTTGCTTATTCCCTGCCAAGATCGTTAATAAGTACATTGAAAATAAATTCTTTAAAAGTATTTGTACAGGCGCAGAATTTAAAAACCTGGACTAGATATACAGGCTTTGACCCCGAGGTAAGCGTTTTAGGTATTACCAGCATAGCGCAGGGTACAGATTTTCTTACCTATCCACAGGCAAGATCCTTTACTGTCGGACTGAATCTCGGCTTATGAGAAAATTAATTCAAAAACCTACAATAAATAATTAAGGCACATGAAAAAAATTATATTGATCTTATTAATAGGGGCAGGCGCTTTAAGCTCCTGCGAAAAACTTCTTGAACAAGAGTCGCAATCATCAATAGATGCAGGTACTGCCTATACAACAAAGGAGGGTATTGAAGCGGGCATTATAGGTATTTACAGTAATTTTCAATTATCCAGCTATTATGGCACTGATTATACTTTATTGGCTGATCTTGAAGCCGATAACCTGGTTCATACAGGCAGCTTCCCGACTTATCAGGAAATAAAGAGCCGGGAAATTAACCCTGATAATTTTGCCACAACGGCTATATGGGTCGTATTATATCAGGGTATTAACAGGGCTAATACCGTTATTGACGGTGCGGAAGAACTCAGCGATCCGCTTTTTGATAAAAACACAGCAATAGCCGAGGCAAGTTTTTTAAGGGCATACATGTATTTTGATTTGATGCGTTATTTTGGAGGAGATCCTTCTGGCTATGCATCGCCAACAGGGCAAGGAGTACCAATAGTATTAAAGCCCACCTTTACCGTAGAAGATGCTGTGCCGGTTGCAAAATCAACGGCAAAGCAGGTTTTTGATCAAATCAACGCAGATCTGGATTTTGCCATTGCCAACCTCCCCGGTAACAATGGTACGGGAAGGGCTACTGTAAATGCAGCTATCGCTACCAAAGCAAGGGTGGCTTTGTACCTGAATGATTTTAGTGCGGCGGAAGATTTGGCTACACAAATCATTGACCAGTTTTCTAACGCAACAGCTTATGGCGGGTTGGCGGAAAGCTATTCTTCAATATACATTGATAAGAATGTAAAACCGGAAAGTATTTTTGAACTGCAGTTTAGCAGCACTAATGCCAGTGGACTTTATTTTTTTTATTTTGGCCGCTATGAAGTAGCAACATCTTCATCCTTACTGGCCGCACATGAGCCGGGCGACTTAAGGCTGCCGGTAAATTACTTTGAATTTGTGGGCACTACAGGCACTTTAAAATATAGCAAGGCCGATGGTACCGATAATGTTCTTTTAATACGGTTGGCAGAGTTATATTTAATAAGGGCAGAGGCAAGGGCAAGAAAAGCTACTCCCGATATTGTTGGCGCTGCTGCCGATATTAATGTGGTAAGAGATAGGGCGGGCTTAGGCCCTACAACAGCTGCAACTGCTGCCGATATGTTAACCGCAGTTTTACAAGAACGCAGGATAGAACTTGCACACGAAGCGCACAGGTGGTTTGATTTAC
>JBBJMD010000200.1:0-6967 GCA_037719925.1 Ferruginibacter sp. | reverse complement strand
ATTGGCCTTTGTATCTGGATCTACCTGTTTGCAGTCAAAATATTTTACTCCCAGTTCAATATGACCGACCGGCCTTTATTTTATGTGGGTATCATTTCCATCGTAATTGGTACGCAATTGTTTTTGGCTGGATTCCTCGGCGAATTGATTGCCCGCAATTCACACGACAGGAATTATTATTTGATCGATAAAAAGATCGGGGTAAATTAGCCTATGCAAAATGGACGTGCTTCCCTTAGTGATCCGGCACAAAAAAAAATTGTCATCATAGGTTCAGCCCACCCGCTTCGTGGTGGCCTTGCTTCCTACAACGAACGGCTCGCAAGGGAATTTATCCAGGCAGGGCATACTGTCAGCCTCTACACATTTTCGTTACAATATCCCGGATTTCTCTTTCCCGGCACAACCCAATACTCTTCAGAGCCCGCTCCTGCCGATCTTACTATCCACGTGAGCATAAATTCCATTAACCCGTTTAACTGGATCAAAATTGGTTCAATAATAAAAAAGTTACGGCCGGATATTATTGTCGTTAAATACTGGATGCCCTTTATGGGGCCCTGCCTCGGTACGATCTTACGCATCGTAAAGCAGAACAGGCACACAAAAGTGGTATGTATCGTTGATAATATTATCCCCCATGAAAAAAGGCCGGGAGATACTTCTTTTACAAATTATTTTGTAAAACCAGTGGATGCTTTTATTGCTATGAGCGAAAAAGTATTGCGCGACCTCCAACAATTTGCTCCCTTTAAACCCGCAAAACTCATCTCCCATCCGCTCTTTGATAATTTTGGGCAAAAAATCAGTAAGGATGTCGCCAGGGTACACCTGCATATTAAACAAGATGCACCAGTCATGTTGTTTTTTGGATTCATCAGGAAATATAAAGGGCTGGATATATTATTGGACGCAATGCAACTACTCCGGCAGCAATCTTTGGAGAATTTGTTTCCAATGCCAACTTTACTGATTGCCGGGGAATTTTATGAGGATAAGAAAACGTATGATGTCCAACTCGCAACTCCTGGCCTTGCGGAATTCCTGGTACTAAGAACGGATTTTATCCCAGACAGTGAAGTCAAATATTACCTGTGCGCAGCAGATGTAGTAGTGCAGCCTTACAGAAGCGCCACGCAAAGCGGCGTTACCCCCCTCGCCTACCACTTTGAGATACCCATGATCGTTACTAATGTTGGCGGGCTCCCCGACCTGGTGCCGGAGGGGAAAGTAGGGTTGATCGCCGAACCCACTGCCACTTCCATCGCTGATAAAATAAAAGAATTTTACCAAAAAGGAGAAGCTCATTTTATCCCACATTTACTGGAGGAAAAGAAAAAATACAGCTGGGACAAAATGGCCACCGCTGTCATTGACCTGGCACGGTAGCCATTGATAAATTAGCTAATTAGCACATTGGCTAATTAGTTATTTTTGCCCGGTATGATTTACAGAAGCAAAGCCCCCTTACGTATCGGTCTCGCTGGCGGGGGAACAGATGTTAGCCCGTACAGCGACGAATATGGCGGCGCTATCCTTAATGCCACCATTTCCTTATCGGCCTATGCCACCATCGAACCCATTCCCGAAAATATGATCATTGTGGAAGCACTTGACCGCAAGGAGGAACAACGCTTCGAAATGTCGGCTCATTTACCAGTCAATGGCACACTTGATTTATTAAAGGGCGTATGTAACCGGGTCCATACTATGTTTGGCCCGCCCTCCTCAGGGTTCCGCCTATCCACTTTCGTTGATGCCCCGGCGGGCTCGGGACTTGGCACCTCCTCTACCCTCGTAGTTGCTATTTTGGGGGCTTTCTCAGAAATGCTGAAACTTCCCCTCGGGGATTATGATATTGCCCACCTGGCATACCAGATAGAACGGGAAGACCTTCAGCTTGCCGGCGGGAAGCAGGATCAGTATGCGGCAACATTTGGCGGGGTAAATTATATGGAATTTTATGAGGGCGACCAGGTGATCGTTAATCCGTTGCGGATCAGGCCGGAGTATCTGCATGAACTTGGAAATAACCTGGTGCTTTATTTTACTGCCACATCAAGAGAAAGTGCGGCAATTATAAAAGAGCAGGTTAAAAATGTAAACGACCGCAATGAAAACAGCATTGATGCAATGCACCAGTTAAAGGAACAGGCCAGGATGATGAAGGAAGCTTTGCTAAAAGGACGGCTTCATGAGATTGGGGAGATACTCGATTTCGGTTTTGAACAGAAGCGCAGGATGGCACATAATATCAGTAACAGCGGTATTGAAGAACTATATATTGCTGCAAAAAAAGCGGGTGCCATGGGTGGAAAGATCAGTGGCGCGGGTGGTGGAGGCTTCATGATCTTTTACTGTCCGAAAAATACCCGGTATGCAGTGATTGATTGCCTGAAAACTTTCGGGGGTGAAATTAAGAACTACGCTTTTACAAAGTATGGATTAACTACCTGGACCATTTAAGCCATATTTCATTACCTGCAGTTTATGAAATTTTAAAAACCACTTATCGATTTTAAATGACATGGGTGAGAACTTAACCTGGTCACGCAGGTTTGCCGTTGCTCGTTTCCCACCAACCAGTGATAATTTTACTTCCCAATAATATTTTCATTGATTTGTAAATACTTTTGTAACATCTGTTCTGGATTCCACACATAAAAAATCATATGTCACAACAAATCAAAAATATAATAGCCGCATCAATAGAGGTTAAACAAAACATTTTAGCTGATCCCGAAATTCTCCAAACGGTTCAGGCATGTATCGATGTGATAACAACTGCTTTTAAGAATGGAAACAAGGTGTTGTTTTGCGGCAACGGGGGCAGTGCAGCAGATGCGCAGCACCTCGCAGCTGAATTCAGCGGGCGGTTCTATATCGACCGGGAAGCCCTTCCTTCCGAAGCACTACATTGCAACACCTCGTATTTAACTGCCGTTGCGAATGATTATAGTTATGATGTGGTGTATTCGAGAATGATCCGCGGTATTGGTAAATTGGGGGATGTGCTGGTGGGACTGAGCACTTCGGGTAACAGTAAGAATATTGTACAGGCATTTGAAGCAGCGAAGGAAAAAGGCATGGTCACGATTGGTTTCACCGGTGGTTCGGGCGGACAATTGAAAGCGCTTGCAGACCTCCTCATCAATATTCCTTCGGCCGATACACCAAGGATACAGGAGAGCCATATATTGCTGGGCCATATTATTTGCCAGCTTGTTGAAGCAAATATTTTTCAAAAGATCGACTGATAATCATATATAATCTATGATAAATGAAGCGATCATTTTAGCGGGGGGATTAGGAACCAGGCTACGCGCTGTAGTTGCGGACCTGCCTAAGTGCATGGCGCCTGTAAACGGCATCCCTTTTATTCACTTTATTGTAGCGTACTTAAAAAAAGAAGGCATTACAAAATTCATATTTGCACTGGGCTATAAAAATGAAGTGATCATTGAATACCTCGACAGTAGGTTCGGGGCAACGGATAAAAGATATATTATCGAAACAGTGCCGTTAGGTACCGGTGGCGCCATTAAAGCAGCTGTTAAGGTTGCCCGCAACGAGAATGTAATCGTATTAAACGGAGACACATTGTTTAACGTTAACGTTGCCGGATTGGCTGCCGTTCATGAAACACAAAACGCGGTTTGTACGTTGTCGCTAAAAGAAATGGTTCGTTTCAGCAGGTATGGCTCCGTTGAACTAAATCCTGAAGGGTGCATCAAAACCTTTCATGAAAAGCAGTATTGTGAGCGCGGGTTGATCAACGGCGGGGTGTACGCCTTAAATGTCCCTTCGTTTTTAAAAGAACTTTTGCCGGAAGTATTTTCCTTTGAAAACTGGCTTGAAAAAAACACCGGCGTAAAAAAGATCTGCGGGAGTATCCACCAAAATTATTTTATTGATATTGGCATACCGGCAGATTATGATCGTTTCCGGGCAGATTACAATGTTATCCTGCCAGGTAAAAAGCAGGATTCTGATCCTGAAAATTTAGTGGGCTCCTTTTTTTCAGGAAACCTGGACTTACTTTAATCTATGAACAAGTTCTTTATTGATAAAGGCTGGACACTCTTCCTGGACCGTGATGGCGTGATTAATATTGAAAACCCGCTGGGGTATATCAACACCTGGGATAAATTTATATTTTATGATGGAGTCATGGACGCACTCCGGATTTTTAATTCAACGTTTAAACATATATTGGTGGTGTCTAACCAGCGGGGCGTTTCCCGCGGAATTACTAAACCAGGTGACCTGGCCATTATTCACCATAACATGTTGGAGGAGATAACTGCAGCAGGGGGAAGAATCGATAAAATATATTTTTGCACGGATTTGGAACCAGGCAGTCCTAACAGGAAACCCAATCCCGGAATGGGGCTGCAGGCGAAAAATGATTTTGTAAGCATTGACTTTTCAAAGTCGGTGATGGTAGGCAATAAATTATCAGATATGGAATTTGGGCGGAACCTGGGCACCCATACAGTATTTTTGACCACCACCAATCCCGAAACCGACACTAAAGATCCCCGCATAGATGCTGTGTATAAGTCGCTGCTGGAATTTGCGCAAAATTTGTAATACGTTAGCTACCATTTGAATCTTTTCGGTTATTACCATGGTTGTTATTATCGCTTTCAAACCGGCCCAACCTTTCGTTAAAATTGGTAACTATTCTTTTAATACTGGCAACATTAATTAATTTTAATAAATGAAGAACCTGTTGCTTACTGCCCTACTCTGCACCGCTACCCTTTGGCTAACTGCGCAGCCTATCAAAAGCGGGGAGCTTGGTGTACTGCAAAAAAAAGAAGATTCAATGAAAATATACGCTGAAAAACTCATCCAGGGTTTTACAGCGGCCGACCGGTTCAACGCCGACAGCTTATTTACTAAAATGTTCGTTCGTGCGCTGGTAACCAACAATTCATTTTATTATCCCTTTGATTCATTGCTCAGCATTTCAAAATTGTATGCGCCCGACAGCATTTTCAGGATCTTCACCTGGCAAATGGTGATCAACGAGAATATCATCCGCCAGCATGGTGCCATCCAGATGAAGACTACCGATGGGTCATTAAAATTATTTCCCCTGATCGATAAATCAGATATTACTATAAACCTTGCCGACACATTTACAAATAACAAAGGGTGGATCGGAGCTGTTTATTACAAGATGATTAAAACCTCCGTTAATAATCAATCCTATTACACATTATTAGGCTATGATGAAAACAATATCCGGAGCAGCAGGAAAATAATTGAAGTGTTGACTTTTATTAATGACGAGCCTGCTTTTGGCGGCCGGCTTTTTAGTTTTGAAGATGACCCGGTGGTTAAACCAATCGTAAGCCGTTTTATAATGGAATATAAGAAAAACGCCGGCGCAAGGCTTACTTATGACGAAGACTTGTCCATGCTTGTTTTTGAACACCTGGAATCAGAAAGTAACGAACCAAATAAAAAATGGACTTATATACCCGATGGTGATTATGAGGGTTTCAAATGGAAAAAAGGGAAATGGGTACATGTAAATAAAGTATTTACAATGGTAACACCGGAAGGTAACGCACCTATGCCGAGCCCAGTAAAGGATGCAGAAGGGAATACCCTCGAAGAAAATTTACGAAACAACATACCCGGAGAAAAGGCCCCTTCTACCGTTACAAAACCAAAACCATAGCCTGACGGCAATAAAAAAAAAGGCGCAAGCCCATCAAGCAAAGTCATTAGTCGTTGAGTTTCAATACCGCTAAAAACGCTTCTTGGGGCACTTCCACATTTCCTATCTGCTTCATTCTTTTCTTACCTTCCTTTTGCTTTTCCAGCAGTTTCCGTTTACGGCTGATATCGCCTCCGTAACATTTGGCCGTTACGTCCTTCCGCATCGCACTGATATTTTCCCTAGCTACAACTTTAGCGCCGATTGCAGCCTGGATGGCGATCTGGAACTGTTGACGCGGGAGCAATTCTTTCAGTTTTTCGCATAATTTTCGCCCGAATTCATGTGATCTTGCCCGGTGGATCAATGCACTCAGCGCATCCACTTTTTCGCCGTTCAGCAAAATATCCATTTTTACAATATCACTTGCCCGGTATCCGATGGGGTGGTAATCAAAGGAAGCATAACCCCTGGTCATGCTCTTCAATTTATCGTAAAAGTCAAAGACGATCTCCGTAAGCGGCATATCAAAAGTGAGTTCCACCCTGGTAGGAGTTAAATAACCCTGGTTTACCAGCACACCTCTTTTCCCGATACAGAGGGTCATAATATTACCGATGTACTCGGGTTTGCTGATCATCTGGGCCCTGATAAAAGGTTCTTCGATCACCTCGATCCTGGTTGGATCCGGCATTTCCGTAGGATTATTTACCGTAATGACTTCCTTTTTAGAAGTGGTGGCGATAAAACTCACATTGGGTACGGTCGTAATGACTGTTTGATTAAATTCTCTTTCAAGGCGTTCCTGGATAATTTCCATGTGAAGCATCCCCAAAAAACCGCAGCGGAATCCGAAACCGAGTGCCTGTGAGGTCTCCAGTTCAAAAGTAAGAGAGGCGTCATTTAGTTGTAGTTTATCCATGCAATCACGCAGCTCTTCAAAAGCATCCGTTTCCACGGGAAATATCCCTGCAAATACCATGGGCTTTACATCCAGAAATCCTTTAATAGATTCAGTAGCGCCATTTACCGTAGTGGTGATTGTATCACCTACTTTCACTTCACGGGCATTTTTAATCCCCGTAATAATATAGCCAACATCCCCGGCCCTCACTTCATTCTTCGCTTCCATTCCAAATTTCAGGATACCGACTTCATCTGCACCATATTCCAGCCCGGTATTACTGAATTTGATCTTATCATTTTTTTTGAGCGTTCCGTTAAATATGCGGTAATAAACAATGATGCCGCGAAAACTATTGTACACGCTGTCGAATATCAGTGCCTGCAAAG
>JBBJMD010000199.1:0-6997 GCA_037719925.1 Ferruginibacter sp. | reverse complement strand
GTGTACCTGAACCTGCTATCAGTGGAAATGCGATTGGCACCATACTCCCCGTCCTGGGATCATTATCAGACTTAAAAAATTCGTGTCCCAACACCATTTCCAGGCCGATAATAAATATAACAATGCTCCCTGCTACGGCAAAGGATTGTACATCCAGGCCGAGTAACCCTAAAAATTGCCTGCCCAGGAACAGGAACAGTATCATTAACGCTCCTGAAGCGAGCGTAGCCTGTGTTGAAGGTATTTCCCCTCCCAGTTTCATTCTTAATGAAGCCAGCACAGGAATATTACCCACCATATCGATTACCGCAAAAAGGGTAAAGGAGATAGATAATATTTCTTTAATGGCTATCTGGCTAAAATCCACTTGCTCAATTTTTTGCAAATATACATTGCTGAAGAATGGAATTGTTATAAGTTGGAAGGTTTGTGTGTCTCTGTCTCCTGGGGGATATTTGACAGCACCTCATGTAGCAGGCTGTTCTGTTGCTGAATTATTTTAATAACGCACCCGTAGTGCAGCGAAAAAACTTTGAATGAATCATGCAGTGGGGTATGGGTAATATGAGATAATATACTGCGTATTACACCGCCATGCGCTACAATGACCAAACCTGGTACACCTTCCGGAAGGCCGCCGGTTGGGCTTTGAGGATTACCAGGCCGGTGCAGGTCGATTATCTTGTCAAAACACGTTGCTGCTCTTTGGAAAACCTCTGTATAACTTTCCCCACCGGGTATCCGGATTTCAAGGTTCCCTATCCAGGGATCGATTTCATCTTTCGGTATAGCGTCCCATAGTTTTAATTCCCACCGGCCGCAATTAATTTCTTTTAGTTCGTCATGCAAATGGATTTTATGCCCTGCAAATAAATGTGCCGCCAGTTTTTTACACCGCTGCAAAGGACTTGAATAAACCGCAGTGACATTTTTGGGCAAATATTGTTTTATAACGGCAGCTTCAGTTAAAAACGATCCCGTTACATCCACGTCCGCCTGTCCGTAACATACCCCTTTTGCAATATCCGGGGCCGTATGTCGTATAAGATAAATTTCCATGAAAAAAATTGTAAGCAGCGATCCGCCGGGTTACTTACTTTGTGATGGCTTCTTTTTTATACTTCCCTGGAATAAACCGGTAATCCAATTACAGATTGAATTGAAACCTCAGGCCGGCAAGAAAGTTTTCCGGTGCTGAAGGATTAAAATAGCGGTTTCCCGCTGCGTTCAAATCATTTCCAAGGCTGTAGGGTGTATTGAAAGACCTGTCATAGGAAAAATAAATTTCTCCCCTTACTTTTTTACCAAGGTCCTTCTTATACCCCAGCCTGGCAAAAAATAGATTGTACTGTGTGGCAAAAAAACTATTGGCATCATTTAATGGAACCTGGTCGGTATAGTTGTATGTTATGTTTGCATAGATGCCTGCCCTGGTAACGACATCTACCCCTGCAATGATTACATTAGGAGGGGTACCGGTTAATTTATTGCCCGAATAATCTGTGGCACCTTGCTGATGGTTTTAAACTTTGCTGATATAGGTATAATTGCTCCACACCCTTATTTCTTCAAAAATACAGGCCATTTGTAAGGGGATAATAGTTTACCGACAGTTCCAAACCCCGTTGATCCGTTTTGCCTGTATTTGCAAATAATCGCTGCATCCCTGCGGGTAACAATCGTATTGTTTAAATGGAAAAGATAAGCTGCAATATTTGCAAATAATTTATTTTTAAAGATCTCTCCCCGGAAACCGATCTCGTAATTGGTGGCGCGTTCCGCATTGAGCGTACCATTAAAAATACCGGTTGAAGGTACGATCTCATCAATCGTTGGCGGTGAATACCCCTTGCTAACGGTGGCGTATACACTATGTTCGCTGCCGATCGTTTTAAGCAAGGATATCCGGGGTACAACAATCGGGTCGAAGGCCTTACTTACGGCAGCTACTGGCCTGTTATTCAGCCTTGTAAAATCATACCCATAATTATTATAACTGATCCCCGAATTGATGAGAAAACCTTTTCCGAGCTCAATATCGGTTTGTAAAAAAACATTGTATTGGGTTGCAGCAATCTCATCATCAAACTGTAACGTGTCGGGCACACCCGACTGGTTACCAAAAGTTCTGGTGGATGTAAATCCATACTGGAATTCACCGCCAAAATGTACACTAACACGGTTATGATGATAATATGTTATTGTCCTGCCACCAATCCCCTGCTCTGTCTTACGCTGATAGTTAAGGATACTAGGGTTCCGGAAACGGGTGTTGGAAGTATAAATATTGGTACTATTGCTCCATTGCGGATTGAACTGGTAGTCATGTGCGATGCCTGCATAAAAGGTTTTTACAAACAATGCGGCCTTCTGTTGCTCAGCACTCCTGTTCGGGCCGCCTGCGGGTCTTGACTGACGTGGATTATCTGCTAACTGGGCCAGGTTGAGACCACCCGGTGTTTGATAGTACAGATCGCTATAAAAAATATTGGCACTGATTGCTTGCCTTGCGTTGATGTTAAAAGTACCTGAATAATTTGCGACATCCTTTCTTGTGCCCGTCAGTTGGCGCCAGCCGTCTGTCTGCTGGTGTGAATATTGTAATGAGTAATTGGCATTCTTTGTCGCGTTTCGGTATGCCATATTGCTTTCAAATAAACCATAGCTGCCTGCCAGGCTATTGATAGAAATACTATTTTCTTTTTCAGCTGCATTCATGCTGCTTAACAAAACCACGCCGCCGGTTCCGGCACCATACATGCTACCGCCCGGACCCTTAATGATCTCAATTTTTCCCACATTTTCAAATCCTAATTGGTTGAGGTACGTATTGCCGTTAGCATCTGTAAAGGGAATACCATTCCAGTAGACCTTCACATTACGTACGCCAAATGGCGAACGCAACAAATTTCCCCTGATAGATAAACGGTAGCTTCCCGGGCTTCGCTCATCCATTTTTACCCCGGGTACCGTATTGACCGCCGGTAAAATAGATGCATTGCCATACCGTTCAAGATCTGCCCTACCCAGCACACTAACGGTAACGGGTATATTTTTTAACGCTGTATTTTTTTCAAAAGCCTTTACTACCATCCCCGTTAAAAATCCTTTGGATGGATAAAGCACGACAATTGTATCCTGTTGCGCCGGATGGCTTATTGATGCCACCTGGTAACCGACATAGGAAAAATAAATGACAGGTTTTTCTGATGTACCGGTAAACGCAAAAATGCCATTTGAATCAGTGACAGCCACTACCATTTTATCCACTGATACCGTTACCCCTGCCAGAGCCCTTCTACCCTCACTGCTTATTACTTTACCATTAAAAGCATATTGGCCCATGCTTCTTGCCGCATAAAAGAGGGAGAGTACCAAAAAAAATATTCTAGGAATAAACCGCATATTGATGAATAACAATTGATGAATATTTCAAATTACCTCAATTAACAGTAATTAAATTCCTCGGTGCCTGATTTGTAATTAAAGCTGAAATGCATGTACATGACTCCTTTTAACGTACCCTTGTAGAAACTTTCCTGCCTAAAGATATGTGTTGCAAATGATTTGTGACAACGGCCTCGTCTTACTACATATTTTCCAACGTCGCCGGGAGCTGCCTTTTATTTAAATTATTATTCTTTGCAACCTGCCGCATCCCCAGTACCGATCCCCGTTTCCCGCAATTGTCTCTACCAGTAAATCTTACCAATGATTAAAAGTCCCATTTTAGAAATAGAGTCCATCAAACCACTAGTTAAATTGAAAATTACCGGTATAAAATTCCGCGCGCAAGGCCTTTATGCATGCCAAACAAAGGCAGTCATCAAATTGTTTACTGATGTATGCTTGTTCCTCAAAATTGATGCTGATTCCATTGCACTGGCATTGGGCAATAGCGCTCCTCTTGCATTCAAATGCGATTGCGCAACGTGGGCAACATTTCATCTCCTGGTTCAACATAGCCTATAATTATGTTTGTTAAAGCGCAATGAAAAGCTGGTTCATGGTCCTCTTGAAAATATAGTTTAATATTCGGGCAGTGTTTACAATGCGCCATAAAAGAAACAAATTTGCCGGCTAATAACTGAATGCTTTTTTAACAATCAATTATCACAGAGAAAAATTCAATCCGGCCATTAGATTAAATTTACGGCTATTGTAGCCAACCACATCAAAATATCGCTGATTGGTAATATTACGCAAGTCGATAAATGCACGGAGCTGTTTGGTAAACCCGTACGCTGCATATAAGTCGATCGTATAATACCGGGGCATTTTATCAGGCCCGAAATCATATTCAGCCTTTAGTCTGCGGCCCACAACCCGGAACGAAGGCATTAGGGTTAAATCTTTTACCGGGTGAAAAGTGAGTATGCTATTCAGGGTAAAATTAGGCCGGCGATAAAAGTTTTTCACTTTGATACCGTCTGTGCTTCCCTGGCCGTCTACATAGGTAAGGTTGTTTACCCAACTGCCGTTTTTTCCGAGGGCTATTGTGCTCTCCAACTCAACGCCATGGTCCTGTTGCTTGTCACGGTTTATATATTTACTTTCATAAGTGACTGCATCGGTATAGAAAATGATCAGTTGCCGGATATTTCTTTTAAACCCAACAACGCGTATTGAATTATTTTTATTATCGCTGAGAAATTGAATCCCTGCCTCGTAATTGTTGCTCCCTTCCGGTTGCAGGTCCTTGTTACCATATTCACTATGCAATTGGTATAAGGACGGCACTTTATAGGCAGAGGAAATATTTATAAATACCCGAAAGTTCCTATCAATATTATAAGACGGATTTAAAGAGTATGTCGCATTGCTACCATAAATACTATGATTATTATACCGCATACCGGCTTCGGCATTAAAACCATTTAAATTCACCATCAGGAGGGATGCATAGATTGAATAATTAGTTGTTTTCGCAATGTCTTTTGATAAACTGGTTGCATAAGGGCCAAAACTGCTGACGCTGAAATAGGATTGATCCGTGTTCTGTGATAAGCGTTGCCCGCCAGCAACCATGGACAATTTGTTGGTAAAAGAAAAATTACCAAACAACTCTGAGACAAATGAGTTGCCTTTGTACCCGCCTTGGGAGAATTTTGAAAACCCCCCGATACTGATACTGTCATCATCAAGCAATCTTTCTGTATTAACAAGGGTATTGGTAAAACTTACTGTGTTCTTTTGGGTTTTGTATACAATACCTACAGAATTGATAAGATTTCTATTTCTGCCAATAAAATCTTTGTCATCAGCAAAAGCGCCCGCATCAAGCCCTGCCCTGTATCTTCCGTAATTGGTCATTGCAGAAATTGAAAGTTTGGGTGTAAAGGCATATCCGAGGTTGGCCTGTAAATTATGCTGTTTAAAACCGTCATGATCAAAATTGCCGGTGCCTGTTGAATCGTTGGCGGCGGAAAAGCCCGTACTGTTTGTATAATTATGATTCAGGTTATAAGTAAACTTTTCGATTTTACCATTGATACCCGCGCTCGTTTTGAATGTATTGTAACTGCCATAGGAGATGGCTGCAAGGGGGCTGAACTTACCAGCACCCCCCTTTTTGGTAATGATGTTGATCACTCCCGCCACAGCATCGCTTCCCCATAAGGTACTTTGCGCTCCTTTTAATATTTCTATCCGTTCAATTTGTGAAGGGTTAATATTATTGAGGTCAAATGAGTTATTGATCATTGACGGGTCGCCAACGGGAACGCCATCCATTAATATGAGTGTGTTGCCTGTTGCGGAACCACGAAGATAATTATCCTGGTTGGTCCCCAATACGTTGTTAGCTCCATTTACGTACATCCCTGCCTGGTAGTTAAGTATTTCCGTTAGTGTTTTACCTGCATTGCGCTGCAGGGTGGCCTGGTCAATTACGCTTACCACCTTGCCAGTTTGGGATTGCTTGAGGGACGTTTTGGTAGCAGTGATGACTAACTCATCTAAACTTTTTGTACTATCCTGCTGTGCATACAACTGACTACTGATAAATACAGCAGTCGCCAATAAAAATTTCCTTTTCATTTTACAAATTTTTGTTGAGACTGCTTCCGGAAAATTTGATGTTGGTAATAACGCAACACCGGTTAGAAATATAAATGCCTTGCGGCGCTTACATTCCATGCCTTTCACCCGAAAGCCGTGAATGATTAATGTGAACGTGGCAGGTCTTCTGACTTGGCTTTGTTAAACACCTTCCCGTTGTTTTGATACAACAGTGGTATGCAGATTTAACAATGTGAACCTGGAGGCAACAGTGAACTAATGGTTCACCTGCTCTATCAATATTCACCTGGGCCTTTACAGCTACGGGGATAGTGCCGGAATTACACCGGCTTCCCTTTTAATCCCGGATAGTCCGGGAACCAAATTCGATGCAAATGTAAATAGAATGGATCTGAATTTCCAAATATTACTTTCACAATTATGCCGGACTACCAGGCATGTTGATTTTTAAACCGGAAGCGTATACATTACTTTTTAATGTTTTGAATTATATGCATTGTAAAATTGCCTTAACTTCAAAGCATGACAGAAAAACCGAAACTGAACCTGTTTGACTTTACCATGATCGTGGTAAGTCTTGTAATCGGCATGGGTATTTTTAGAGCGCCCGCAACCGTTGCAAAAGAGTCGCCAGACGTTTTTTTATTTTTTTCAGCCTGGGTTGCCGGAGGGATCATTGCATTGTGCGGAGCGCTCACTTATGCAGAAATAGGAAGCCGCTTGCCGGTGATCGGCGGTTATTATAAAATATTCTCTTACGCTTATCATCCTTCCATTGCCTTTGCCATTAATTGCCTGATACTTGTATCTAATTCAGCTTCGCTCGCCGCAGTTGCCCTGGTGGGCGGGGAATATATAACGGCTGTTTTTAATCCGTCCGTTAAGGACCCGGAGTTTTTAAAGGTTGCTGCCAATGCGCGGTTCATCCAGTCTATACAGATCACCATTGCTATTACGGCTATATTAATTTTTTATG
>JBBJMD010000198.1:0-7001 GCA_037719925.1 Ferruginibacter sp. | reverse complement strand
GACCAGTACCAAAAGGAGACAAAAGAACTGCTTGCCTATAAAAATGAGATGAAGCACATTCAAATCTTAATGGTTTCCCTTGCACCCTACCAGGAAATAAAAAACTTCTTCGACACATATGCACTATCCTCCATGCCCAATCTTACGATCGGCCAGGACATCAATTTTAAATTGTCTGGTATCTACCAGGTGAAGACTTATCCTTCTGTTTTTGTGTATGACCGCTCCGGCACACTGGCTAAGGCATTCGTCGGGAATATAGCCGTACCTGCCATACTCGATGCAGTGAAATAAAGCTGTTCGTCAGCCTGATAATTTTCATACCTCAGTTTTGCAGCCACGGTACCAGGTAACATGTTTTGTTTAAAGTGAAACTAACCCTGCCTGATTTTGCCACACCAGCAGGAGGTTTACGCAGGAACTCTTTCATTCTTTGGGTAAAGTGAAGTCAATGCCCTTAACTTTGCAGCGCAAATAAATTCCTTTACATATTAAAAATTTTATCATGAAAATTACTGTTGTAGGTGCAGGGGCCGTTGGAGCTACCTGTGCCGATAATATTGCCCGGAAAGAATTGTGTGATGAACTGGTTTTATTGGATATCAAAGAAGGTATTGCCGAAGGCAAAGCCATGGATATGATGCAGACAGCAGCATTATTGGGCTTTGATACAAGGATCATTGGCAGTACAAATGATTATTCAAAAACAGCGGGCACGGATGTGGCAGTAATTACTTCAGGGCTTCCCCGTAAGCCGGGCATGACAAGAGAGGAGCTAATCGGCATCAATGCAGGTATCGTTAAAGGTGTAACCCAAAATATTTTACAGCATTCCCCTGATGCTATCCTTATCATTGTGAGTAATCCAATGGATACCATGACCTACCTTTCACTCCAATCAAGCGGATTACCTAAAAACCGGATCATCGGCCTTGGTGGAATTCTTGACAGCGCCCGTTTTAAATATTATTTGTCCGTTGCCATAGGCTGCGCATCTACCGATTTGCAGGGAGTAGTTGTGGGTGGTCATGGGGATACAACGATGATCCCGCTAACGCGGCTGGCAACTTACCAGGGTTCCCCGGTAAGCGATTACCTGGATGCGGAAAAATTAAAAAAAGTTGCGGCTGATACAATGGTAGGCGGAGCTACCTTAACGGGCTTGTTAGGCACTTCGGCGTGGTATGCGCCAGGTGCAGCCGTGGCAGCACTGGTGGAAAGTATCGTAAGGGATGAGAAAAAATTATTTACCTGTTGTGTGAGCGTAGACGGTGAATACGGACAAAAAGATATTTGCATAGGCGTACCCGTGATCATCGGAAGAAATGGCTGGGAAAAGATTATTGATTTTAAATTAAATGAAGAAGAACTGGCTGCTTTCAACAAGAGTGCAGATGCGGTTAGGAACATGAACAATGTGCTGGCTACTTTAAATTCATAATTTGGTAACAGGCAGCTGGGCAATGATGAAGCATTAGTGGCGACGCTCCGTTCAACATTGGTTTTTCAATCGTCTTTTTTCCACCATATATATTTACAGGGCGCGATCAGCGCCCTGTTTGTTATAAGCCTGTATGTAATCGGTTTGATAGCGGGGATGAAAGTTTGGTTAATGGGTTACCTTTTTTAACTTACTCCATTACACACCATTTCTTTATTTATTTTTAGCACCAGGCCTTGTAATACTTTGCCCGGCCCTACTTCTGTAAAATGTGTGGCGCCATTAGCGATCATTGCCTGCACACTTTGCGTCCACCTTACGGCGCCGGTTAATTGATCAACCAGGTTTTTAATTTCACCGGCATCGGTAACGGCGCAACTACATTCTGGTAAACGGCACAGGATGGCGGATAAAAAGTGGTTGCCTCAATGGCTGCTGCAAGTTCCTCTTTGGCAGGCAACATAAGGGGTGAATGAAATGCGCCACCTACGGGTAATATCAATGCCCTTTTTGCACCGGCAACCTTCATGCGCTCGCAGGCTATCTCAACACCCAGGATGGTACCACTGATCACAAGCTGCCCCGGGCAATTATAATTTGCGGGCACTACAATTTCGCCCGTATCATTTTGTACAGCGATGCATATTTCCTCTACTTTATCATCGGCTAAAGCCAATACGGCAGCCATGCCAGATGCGCTATGCTCACATGCTTTCTGCATCGCACTGGCGCGTATATTTACCAGCTTAAGCGCATCCTCAAAGCTCAATACGCGATTAGCAACCAATGCCGAAATTTCGCCCAGCGAATGCCCGGCCACCATGTCCGGCTTCACATCCTGCAATGTTTTAAATACAGCAACTGAATGAAGGAAAACTGCCGGCTGTGTTACATTGGTTTGTTTTAAATCTTCCTCACTGCCTGTGAACATTATATCTGAAATGCGGAAACCTAAAATATCGTTGGCCTGTTCAAATAGATTCTTTACGAATGCATTTGACTCATATAAACTTTTTGCCATCCCGGTAAATTGAGAACCCTGCCCGGGAAATATATATGCATGACCCATAATTAATGTTTGATTCAAAAATAATTTTTAAATTTGAACAAGAAAATTTATTATGAAGTTATCAGATCAGCTATTTAAACCAGAGCGGTACACTTACCAGGATTACCTGATGTGGAAAGGTGATTGGGAATTAGTGAATGGTTATCCGTTTGCAATGGCGCCTTCACCAAACAGAACGCATCAATGGTTTTCAAGAAAATTTATCCAAAAGGTCAGTAATGAAATTGATAACTCCAACGGTAAGTGCAATTGTGAAGCATATTATGAACTTGACTGGATAATTGATGAATCCACCGTGGTAAGGCCGGATTGTATGATCGTGTGCGGTAATTTTACAGATGATTTTTTAACTTTTGCACCCCGTCTTATTGTAGAAATCTCTTCAGGAAAAACAAAACTAAGGGATAGAAATACAAAATATAATTTGTACGAAATACAGGGAGTAAAATATTACGTGGTAACTGATACAGAAAAAAGATCCGTTGAGGTGTATGAATTATTGAATGGGAAATATAATTTAAAAAATGATACTCAATTTCAACTGACACCGGAATGTGTTATTGAGTTTGATGTATTTACCCTTTGGCAATCAATGTAACTTTGCACTGATAAGTTTTACAAACTCTCCCCTTGTTTCATTCTTTTCAAATTCGCCCCAAAATGCAGAAGTAGTCGTAACAGAGTTTTGCTTTTGTACGCCCCTCATCATCATGCACAAATGAGATGCTTCGATTACTACAGCTACGCCCAGCGGATTGAGCGTTTCCTTTATGGAATTTAATATCTGGTGAGTTAGTCTTTCCTGAACCTGTAAGCGCCTGCTGTACACATCTACCACCCTCGCGATTTTGCTCAGACCCGTGATCCATCCATTAGGGATATAGGCCACATGTGCCTTCCCGTAAAAAGGCAACATGTGGTGCTCGCACATGCTGTAAAGTTCTATATCCTTCACAATGATCATCTCGCTTACTTCTTCGTGAAACTTAGCGGAATTTAAAATAGCATTAGCATCCTGCTGGTAACCCTGGGTTAAAAACTGCATTGCCTTGGCAAGTCTTTCCGGTGTTTTTTGCAACCCTTCCCTCATGGGATCTTCGCCTAATAATGCCAAAGTAGATCTATAATTCTGCAGTAATCCTTCTGTTACATCCTGGTCGAATTGCTCAATTTTTTTGTAGGCCATTTTTTTAATGTTGGATTTAATTAACAGGGTATTCTACAAAATTCCTTTCCGTTTCATACAGGCGGATTTGCAGGTCGAATTTTAAATCTATTTTTTCACGTAAAATACGGTAGGTAACGATGGCTATATTTTCCGCGCTCGGGTTAAGGTTTTTGAATTCAATAGTATCTTCATTCAGGTTTTTGTGGTCAAACCGGTCAAGTATATTATCCTGTATAAGATCGCTTAATAACTTCATGTCATACACATAACCGGTAGCTTCATCAGGTACACCGGTAACCTTAACGACCAGTTCATAATTGTGCCCGTGATAATTTGGGTTGTTACATTTTCCAAATACACGCTCATTGGTTGCTTCATCCCAGGCGGGATTATTGAGGCGGTGAGCTGCGTTAAAATGTTCTTTGCGGAATACCGCTACTTTGTTATCCATAACCACGTAGATTACAATTGAAGGTTATATTAAGTACAAGCGCCTGGCAGTTTTTATAAGGCTCAAATAAAAACCGGGCTCATTTCCTGCTACACATTAAACAAACGGTATACCTCATCCCCGGATCCATTCTACCATGTCAACGTTTTAAGTAACTATTTGTTTACCGGTGCAAGCAGTCAGCTATCACGGACAATAAATTCAGTCACCAAAATATTCAACATAAATACGGGGTGTTTCATACAATTTAAGGCAGTGCAATTGAACGCCATCCGGCAACCACGGCTTTAATTGATTCCATATCGCAATCACCAGGTTTTCAATTGAGCATAATTTACCGCGCATGAAATCTACGTCCAGGTTCAGGTTTTTATGATCGAGTTTATCTATAACATGTTCCTTTACAATTATACTCAGCTTCTTAACGTCATATACAAAGCCGGTATCAGGATCCGGATCACCTTTGAGGGTTACATACAATTCGAAATTATGCCCGTGCCAGTTTTCATTTGCACACTTCCCAAACACTTCTTCATTTTTCTCCCTTGTCCATTTTGGATTAAAAAGTCGGTGTGCCGCGTTGAAATGCTCTATCCGGGTAATGTAAACCATTGGCTATCCTAAAAATTTCCGCAAAGGTAATCGCAAAATACTGAAATATGAAGAGTAAATACGAATTTTACCCGATGCGAATTTTAGTGATAAGCGCTACCATTGCTGAAGTAAACTCATTTAGCACCGCCAATAAAAACATTGAAGTGCTGGTTACGGGGGTAGGTGTTCCTGCAACATTGTACCACTTGCAGAAAAAACTTCAACAAACAAAACCTAATCTTGTAATACAAACTGGTATAGCCGGCGGGTATGGGCCCGGTCGGAGGCTGGGTGAAGTTGTATTGATAAAGCAGGATACTTTTGCCGATATTGGTATGGAAGAAAAGGAAAACTTTCGAAGCATTTTCCAGGCAGGGCTGGCGGATAAAGACGCCTTCCCTTACCAGGACGGATGGCTCGTTAATTCAAATGTAATTTTAACACGTTCGTTATTACCTGTAGTGCAAGCCATTACGGTGAACAAGGTGAGCGACAGCACTTTACAAAATCAGCAGGCAATCAGGGGCTTTTCGCCGGAAATAGAAAGCATGGAAGGTGCGGCACTACATTATGTTTGCCTGCAGGAGAACATGCCTTTTATACAAATACGAAGTATATCAAATTTTATTGGTGAGAGAGATAAGGGCAAATGGAAAATGAAAGATGCCATATCAAATTTGAACACGGAACTTTCCAGCCTGATTAAGCTCGCAACTGGTCAATAGTGTTTAACAACATACATAACATCACAATTGAGAGAAACAAAAAGGATCAAACAATCAAGTCATTCAAATGAAATTAACCCTGGGCTTTTCGCCCTGCCCCAATGATACTTTTATATTCGATGCTTTAGTAAATAAAAAAATTGATACAGAAGGTATCGAGTTTGAAGCTGTTTTGGAAGATGTACAAACTTTGAATGAATGGGCTCGGGAAAATAAACTGTCCGTTACAAAAATTAGTTATGGTGTATTGTCTTTAGTATTGGACCAGTATATTGTATTGGAGAGTGGCAGTGCTTTAGGAAAAGGGGTTGGCCCTTTGCTGATCTCAAATACAGATATGGGAGCATTAAAAGTAGAAGATAGTTTAATCGCGATACCCGGGGAAAATACAACGGCACACCTCCTGTTTTCAATGGCTTATCCCGGGGCAAAAAACAAAGTGTTCCTCAGATACGATGAAATTGAAAATTTTATTTTAGCGAAAAAGGGCCTGGGCGTAATAATTCATGAAAACCGTTTCACCTATAAGGAAAAGGGATTAAGAAAAATTATCGACCTGGGTGATTATTGGGAAGAGAAAACAGGGAACGCGATCCCGTTAGGAGGCATCGTTATTCAAAAATCAATTGCTACTGAAGTACAGAAAAAAACCGATACGCTTATAAAAAAAAGTATTGAATATGCTTTTTCAAATTACCCGTTATTAAATGATTTTATTCGGATACATGCTCAGGAAATGAGTGAAGATGTAATGAGGCAACATATTGGTCTGTACGTAAATGAATATTCACTTCAATTAGGGGAGGTGGGAAAAGAATCCATCAGGAAGCTATTAAAAGTCAGGATATTTTAGGTTCCACTGCCTATACGATGAAAGAAATATTTTTAGCGTTGAAAACAAGTTAACAAATTTTATTTAAAATTTTCCGGCTTATAAAAAATAGACATTGGTTCGCCGGGATACTAACTTATCTTTTTTACCGCTTTTCCATAAACCTCGAGGCATCGCTTTCTTGCTTCTTCGTGGTTAACAATGGGTTTTGGATAAGTAAATTCCTGGAATTCCGGTACCCATTTTTTAATATACTCCAGTTGAGGATCAAATTTTTGGGTTTGCAAATAAGGGTTGAATATCCTGAAATAGGGGGCAGCATCACAACCGCTTCCAACGGCCCATTGCCATCCTCCGTTATTAGATGCCAGGTCATAATCCAATAGCTTCTGTGCAAAATACCCTTCGCCCCACCGCCAGTCGATCAATAAATGTTTTGCAAGAAAGGATGCCGTTATCATGCGTACGCGGTTATGCATGAACCCGGTTTCATTTAGCTCACGCATTCCGGCATCTACGATTGGGTAACCGGTTTCACCCTTGCACCAGCGTTGGAAGCCCTCCTCATCATTTCTCCATTGTATGGCATCATATTCCGGCTTAAATGCTTTGTACTGACCCACCTGAGGAAAATGCCACAGAATCATTTGATAAAAATCTCTCCATATCAATTCATTTAAATAAATTTCTGATATGTCCCTACTTTTTAATGCCAGCTCCC